>NZ_AP012332.1:666962-1000443 GCF_001042655.1 Gardnerella vaginalis ATCC 14018 = JCM 11026
GCGAAGAATATTCCATAGTCTCCATTTTCTAGCACATAAACTTCCTTGCAAATCCTCGTCTAAAGTAAATGTTCTCAAAAAGCTTGATTCTAAAATGTTTTTTGAATTGTACGAATGATTCTTTAAGTTGTGTCGTTTAACCTCGCTAATCACTAATACAGTTATAAGAATTATTACGCTTGCTAAAACACCAAAAAACAGGACTATTGGCCATTTAAGTCGCATAGAGAAAATAGATGAAACGAGTGTTGAATAATTATATATTTGGCAGTTACATAATGTTGAGAATGATAATGTGGAGAATGTCATCTTTTATTCTCCTTTGTTTTCCAACTTTCTAGCAGAATAAGAACCCATCTTGCACCCTGATCCACATCTGTATTTTTAGCTTGATTATTATATGTGCTATCTGCAAATTCAGGAGGATATAATGCTGCGATTGTTTGTCTTAAAAGATCTGCTCCATGAGTGTTTTTCCAAGATTTTCTAAGTGAACTGATTTCTCCAAGTGTATGCGATTTAATGTTTTCGCCACTCATTATGGAAACATATTGTCTAGCTATTTGCGCTAATTTTGCAAAAGCCTGATCTTTCTCAATTTTATTTTCATGATATTGGCTTACCACTAAATCAATCTTTTTACGCCATTCTTGTTTATTTGCATTCAATGTATGAGCAGCATTTTTAACTTTTTGCTTAGAATCCCCTTTAGTGTTTATTTTATAAATTGCAGCATATAGAACTACGAAAGCAGCGCATGCGATTATTAGACTTAAGCCAATAAATGCAAATAGCATTGAATCATCGTTTAGAATTTTATTAACATCAAGAATACTCATCGACTTACCCCACTAACTCAAGCGTAAATCTTTATTGCTTTTAGCGCCAGAAAACATACTCTGTAAGGTAGCTTTCGATATAAATTTCGTCGAAGAATGGAATATTTGTTCACTAGAAGAACCGCGTATAAGCGATGATCCTGTGTTATTTAGAATTTCGTGCAATGCGTTATTGACAAAAGCTCTATGTGTATTAACTTCTTTAGCGCAAGAATCATCTTTTAAGAATGCTGGAATTTCTCGCATTGTTGTACCGTCAATTATTGGCGTAACTTTATATGAATTAAATGGATTAATTGGACATATTGTTACCACGATCAATGAGTGTAGTCTTGAAATTTTTTGCAAATCATCAAAATGTTTTGACGAAATTGCATATTCATCCGTGATAATTACTATTAATCCGCGTGATTGATTAATTGAATTAGCAAAATTTATGATCGTATTTGTATCTCTAAGTTTTTTACGTGTTTTATATATATTTTTATCCAAATTACGTTCAAAATCAGGAAGATTCCTAGATGAAGGAATCTTTATAATATCGTTACCGTCAAATAAAACGCAGTTTAATGAATCGTTACGTTTTATACTTAAAGACGCAAAGAAACACGCTGAATTAGAAGCTGCCTCGTACAAATACTCGTTAAGTCCATTACAAGAACATGAAGCATTCATGTTCGCGCTAGAATCTACAAGAATCCAAGTCTTAGAAGAACAGTTTCTTTCTCTAGAAGAGACCATTGGCTCGCCAAGTCTAGCGCTAGCTTTCCAGTTCATCATTCTAGCTTCATCACCAGGCTGCCATGAGTGAATGTCAACTAAATCACCATTTCCAAAGTTATGATTGGACGGATGCTCTCCTTCAAAAACACCCAACGATTTTTTGGCTACAGGTAAATTCAGACGATTATCTAATTCTTCAATCTTTCGCCTAATCTTTTTAGCAGAATTTGAAACTAATAAGCTTCTTTTAGTATCTTGTACCACAAAATCAGATTTTGTAAAAGATTTTAACATTCTTGTAAAAAACGGATTTGCAAAGATCATGGTGCAGGAACCGTTTTCACTATTGCGTCAATAATCTGATCACTTGTAATAGAATCAGCTAAAGCTTCAAAAGTAAGAAGAATCCTGTGTCTAAGAACATCATGAGCAAACTTTTTAACGTCTTCCGGTATTACGTAATCCCTTCCAGCAAGAAGAGCCTGTGCCTGACCGATACGGATTAACGCGATAGAAGCTCTAGGGCTTGCGCCCATTCTAACTAGAGAAGAAATAGTTTTAAGAGGGTGACTACCTTCTCCTCTAGAAGTTGCAACAATATCTACTGCATACTTCATAACTGCTTCCGAAACATGTACTCTGCGAGTTGCCGATCTTAAGAAAGTGACATCCTGAAGGCTAATCTTTTGATTATTTAAAGATTCTGGATTGAAAACGTCGCTGCCTCTATTGGTTAAAAGCTTAAGCATACTAACTTCTTCGTTGAAGGAAGGATACGACATAATTGCTTTAATCATAAAGCGATCCATTTGTGCTTCTGGAAGATTAAAAGTTCCTTCTTCTTCAATAGGGTTTTGTGTAGCGATAACCATAAAAGGCTGAGGAAGATTAATGCGTTCTCCACCAATAGTTGTGGCGCCTTCTGCCATTGCTTCAAGCATAGCGGATTGTGTTTTTGCGTTAGAACGATTAATTTCATCTAGAAGAATTACGTTAGCGTGAATAGGTCCAATTTGTGTTGTGAATCTTTGAGAAGCGAAGTCAAAAACTTGTGTTCCAACCAAATCTGCTGGCATTAAATCAGGAGTGCATTGCACTCTTTTGAAACTTCCAGACATTGCTGTAGCAAGAGTTTGAGCCGCTGTGGTTTTAGCCAATCCAGGAACGGACTCAATAAGAATATGTCCTCCAGCAGCAAGAGTTAAAATAAGTGATTCTCTGAGAGAATCTTGCCCAACAAGTGTTTGTGCAAACCTAGAACGAAGAATATCAGCGATCTGTTGAGCTCGTTTAATATCTTCATTAGAAACACCAGCAGATACTGGTTGATTTATAGAGTCAACAATTTGATTAGCTATTGTATTGCTGACCATTGTATTGTTAGGTGTAACTGCACGTGGTTGTGGAGGAAGATTAAATACGCCAGTATTAGCGTTATCGTTTTGTTTGCTTGGTTGTGGAGGGAATAATGCCATGCGTTTCATTCTAACTGATGTTTACTACTTTAGATGATTTTACTACTTTAAATAATCTTTACTATTCGCTAGGGAGAGTCCAATCTATTGGTGTTGATCCTAACGATATTAAAGCCTGGTTTGCTCTTGAAAATGGACGAGAACCAAAGAATCCTCTAGAGGCAGAAAGAGGACTTGGGTGAGGGGATTGAATAATGATTGCGTTTGTAAGAAGAGGAGCAAGACTTTGAGCATTTCTTCCCCACAAAATTGCAACCAGAGGAATATGCTTGCCGTTATTATCTACACGGTTATTCAATGCGGTAATAGCTGCATCGGTAATTTCTTCCCAGCCCTTTCCCTGATGACTATTAGGTCTACCTACTTCAACGCTAAGGCACCTGTTTAGTAGCATAACGCCTTTTTGAGTCCACGGTGTTAAGTCACCATTCTTTGGCATTGGTACATTTAAATCACTAACTAATTCTTTATAAATATTAATAAGACTTTTAGGTAATGGTTTAACGTTTGGAGCAACGCAGAAACTAAGTCCTACAGGATGACCTGGAGTAGGATATGGGTCTTGACCAACAATAAGAACCTTTATTTCTTTAAAAGGTATTGTAAAAGCTCTGAGAATATTGTGACTTTCTGGCAGGAATCGCCTCCCGTTAGATAGTTCATCTCTTAAAAAGTCTCCCATTTTGTGAACTTGTGGTTCTACTGGTTCAAGAGCGTCTGCCCAATCTGGGTCTATTAAATCGTGTAAAGACTTTCGCTGTTTAATCTCCATGGTTAATAACTTTAAAACATAAATGACAAATATGTGCAGCAAATAATAATAATTTTTTATATTTCCATTTATCTTATGTTTTGTGCGAGGCATTCGCTAGTATGTATTCCATACTGTTTTAATGATTTTTTGGAAGGGATACAATTATGGCGAACAATAGCCAGAACGTGTCATTCACGACTGATGATTTCGATAATCCACCAGAAGGTCCTGTTGGAGTACATCGTGGAAATCGCGCGTGGTATGCTGTATTGTTCCCATATGTTGTTGTGCTAGTTGTTGCTGTTGTGTTGGGTCTTCTGGCATGGGCGGTTATGTCTGGAGAGATCAACAATATTCGTATGCCTTGGAGTGCAAATAATTCAGCAATTTCCAAGTCTTCTAATGGCAATAAAAATGGCAAAATTGATGAGAGCAAGAGTAAATCTGACAAAGCTGATGGCGATGATTCAGACGAGGATAAGGACCCAGAAGAAACAAATAAGTCAGATAAAAAGCAAGATAAAGAAGATAAGAATTCTTCTAAAGACTCTAATGCTAACAATGACTCTTCGACAGCAGATATTAACAAGACAGTTCAAGTAAAAGTTGTTAATGCAACTAAAATTCAGGGTCATGCAGCTCAAGAAGCTGGAAAGCTTAAGCAAGCTGGTTATGCAAATGTAGAAGCTGCAAATCCTAAAGGTAATGTTCCTTCGGATTCTGTTGTTTGGTACAAGGGAGATGAAAATCGTGCTGCTGCACAAGACGTCGCTAAAACTTTGGGTATTAGCAATGTTGAGGCAACTAGTGAAATAACTACCACAATAGTTGTTGTTTTGTGCAAGTAAATTGCTATTTACTCATTTTGCAATAAATTTCAATAATAAATAATTTCTTAAATAGTCGAGTAGAAAGTCGTATAGAGTGGCTTTTTG
The DNA here is from genome assembly GCF_001042655.1 of Gardnerella vaginalis ATCC 14018 = JCM 11026. NCBI lineage: Bacteria > Bacillati > Actinomycetota > Actinomycetes > Bifidobacteriales > Bifidobacteriaceae > Gardnerella > Gardnerella vaginalis. The sequence continues at coordinate 671,689 of NZ_AP012332.1, forward strand.
CTTGGCTATTTTTGATTTTGCTTATAGATTTTTTCTATATATTTTTGAATATAGTTGGCACTCGGGCACTTAGAGTGCTAATCTTCATTTAGCACTCTAATGTTGCAGGTTTAATCAACAGCTGACGGTTGGTTAGATTTCGACGGTTTGAGTGAGTGTTCCATAGTTAAGTTATGTGGAGGAATAATGGCAAAGATTATTGCCTATGAAGAAGATGCCCGTCAGGGTATGCTTGCTGGTCTTGATAAGCTTGCAAATACAGTAAAGGTGACTCTTGGTCCAAAGGGTCGTAACGTTGTTCTTGATAAGTCTTACGGCGCCCCAACCATCACTAATGATGGCGTTTCAATCGCTAAGGAGATCGATCTTGAAGATCCATACGAGCGTATTGGCGCCGAATTGGTAAAGGAAGTTGCTAAGAAGACTGACGACGTTGCAGGTGACGGCACTACAACCGCTACCGTGTTGGCTCAATCTCTGGTGCACGAAGGCTTAAAGAATGTTGTTGCTGGTAGCAACCCGATCGCTCTTCGTCGCGGAATTGAAAAGGCTTCAGAAGCAATTGTTAAGGAACTTCTCGCATCTGCTAAGGATGTTGAAACAAAGGATCAGATTGCAGCTACTGCAACTATTTCTGCAGCAGATCCTGAAGTTGGCGAAAAGATTGCTGAAGCTTTGGATAAGGTTGGTCAGGACGGTGTTGTTACCGTTGAAGACAACAACAAGTTTGGTCTTGATTTGGACTTCACTGAAGGTATGCGTTTTGATAAGGGTTATATTTCCCCTTACTTCGTCACTAATGCAGAAGATCAGACTGCTGTTCTTGAAGACCCATACATTTTGCTCACTTCTGGCAAGGTTTCTAGCCAGCAGGACATTGTTCATGTTGCTGAACTTGTTATGAAGTCTGGTAAGCCATTGCTCATTATTGCTGAAGATGTTGATGGCGAAGCATTACCAACTCTTGTTCTTAACAAGATTCGCGGTACTTTCAATACTGTTGCAGTAAAGGCTCCAGGATTTGGCGATCGCCGTAAGGCAATGCTTCAGGATATGGCTATTTTGACTGGTGCTCAGGTTGTTTCTGACGACCTTGGTTTGAAGCTTGATTCTATCGACGCTTCTGTGTTTGGTCATGCTGCAAAGGTTATTGTTTCTAAGGATGAAACAACTATCGTTTCTGGCGCTGGCTCTAAGGAAGATGTTGAGGCTCGTGTTGCTCAGATTCGCGCCGAAATTGAGAACACTGATTCCGATTACGATCGCGAAAAGCTTCAGGAACGTCTTGCTAAGCTCGCTGGCGGCGTTGCTGTTATTAAGGTTGGTGCTGCTACGGAAGTTGAGGCTAAGGAACGTAAGCATCGCATTGAAGATGCAGTTCGTAATGCTAAGGCTGCTATCGAGGAGGGTTTGCTTCCAGGCGGTGGTGTAGCTTTGGTTCAGGCTGCCGCTAAGGTTGAGAAGTCTGCTGATATTGTTGCTCTTAGTGGAGAAGAAGCCACGGGTGCTGCAATTGTGTTCCGTGCTGTAGAAGCTCCAATCAAGCAGATTGCTCAGAATTCCGGCGTTTCTGGAGACGTTGTGCTCAACAAGGTCCGTGAGCTTCCAGAAGGCGAAGGCTTCAATGCTGCAACTAATACTTATGAAGATTTGTTGGCTGCAGGCGTTACCGACCCAGTTAAGGTAACTCGTTCTGCTCTACAGAATGCTGCTTCTATCGCTGGCTTGTTCTTAACTACAGAAGCTGTGGTTGCTAATAAGCCTGAGAAGCCAGCTGCTGCACCACAGGCTGGCGCAGAGATGGGCTACTAAATAAAAGTTAGACGTATTGCTTAGCTTTTAGCTAGTTGTTATATGTGAGCGGTGAGTTGTTTTAAAATACAAATCGCCGCTCACGTTTTTTATTTATTCTATTGTTTAATTATTTTGTTTATCCCATTGCAAACAAAGATGTAGCTTGCGCTTCTGTATCCATGTAAATGTTAGAAGCATTTTGCATAGCGAGTTGAATGGATTGCAATGATTGTTCCATTTGTTGGTGTGCTGCACGCCATTGCCCAGCTGTTGATGCAAATTGTGTAGCGGCAGGACCAGTCCATACGCTTTGCAATTGTTGGAGATTTGCGTACATTCCATTTGTGGCGTCTCGAATCGCATTAATCGAAGATGCAACTGCTGCAGCAGATTGCTGAATTTGTTCTGAATCAACTCTAAATTGTGTCATTTTTTCTCCTCATTTAGTGTAGTTAATTTTCTTATAGTTATTCATTTAGTTTTTGCCGTGCAAACTTATCTTTTGTATAAATTAATTTGTATAAATCAAATTTATAATTTTTTAACTTTTGTTTTGCCTAAATTGCTCTATTTTGCGCTTGTTTCTTGTAATCTAAAAACACGGTATTATGAATATATGCCGTCGAGAAAGTTTATAAAAGATTTTTTTATCAATGTGGTTAAAGGCTTATCTGCTTTTGTAATTATTGTATTTTTGAGCGAAAGTGTTTTGTTTCCAACAACAGCTTTTGCTAATGATGGATTATCAAAAGCGGATTCTCAGAATAAAAGCACTAAGAATTTGGGTATTGTTGCAACAGATTCTATTACGGATACAGAAAATCTTCTTGGAGATTCTGTTACAAAAGTTTCAGATATGATTTCAATAACCAAAAAACAAACAGGTGTATTGGTTAAATTACTTTATTTATCTAATTTTACTGGAAATAAAAATCCGTCAAAATGGGCTAGTGATTTACTTACAAGCACTAATCCAGATCGTAATACTGTTCTTCTTGCTGTTGCTACTCATGATGGAAAGCTTGTAGTAGCAGTTTCATCTAATTCTGATGAATGGCTTAAAAGAAAAACAACCGTGGATTTGCTTTCTGATGCGGCGTATCGTCCTCTTATTAGTTCTCAAGGTGCTGATTGGTCTCAATCTGCAATCATGCTTATGAAGCAGATTGCTCGGTCTAAGAAAACTTCTGTAACTTCCAGAACAAGTGTAGTTTCAACAATCGTTATGGTTGTTATTATTGTTGCTTTGTTTGTTCTTGTTGCATTTATTTTGTGGAGAAGAAACTATATTCTAAAACAAGTATCACTAGGGTTGAGAAGAGCTAAGAGACGCCATGCGGCGCGTAAATAAATCGATTTTTTTCAGGAAACACTCAGGAAACATTCAGTTTTATAAGTGATGCTAATCAGTATGGGTAAGAATGTAGAAGCATCTATTGTTGTGGTCGATGACGAACCTTCAATTCGTGAGCTTTTGGTAGCATCGCTACACTTTGCAGGATTTGATGTAGAAACAGCAGCTTCTGGATCAGAAGCTATTGATGTTATTGAGCGTGTACATCCAGATCTTATTGTTATGGACGTTATGCTCCCAGATATAGACGGATTTACGGTTACAAGGCGAATTCGCCAGAATGGTGTTGCTGTTCCTGTGTTATTCCTTACTGCTAGAGACGACACTCAGGATAAGATTATGGGTCTTACTGTTGGTGGCGACGATTATGTTACAAAGCCTTTTAGTCTAGAAGAAGTAGTTGCGAGAATTCGTGCAATATTGCGTAGAACTCAAGATCCAGATGAAGATACTCCTGTTGTGCGCGTTGCTGATTTGGAAATTAATGAGGATTCGCATGATGTTTCCAGATCTGGTGTTCCAATTGAATTAAGTCCTACGGAGTATAAACTGCTTCATTATTTGATGGACAATGAAGGTAGAGTATTGTCTAAGAGTCAGATTCTCAATCATGTTTGGCAATATGATTGGGGTGGAGATGCGGCAATCGTAGAATCCTATATTTCTTATCTTCGTAAAAAGATTGATGGTATTGAAATTAAAAATGAGGATGGAAGCTTAAAGAAGGTTGTTCCTCTTATTGAAACGAAGCGTGGTATTGGCTATATGATTCGCGTTCCGAAAGCAGGTCAAGCCTGATTATGCGTGAGAGCAAATCTGTGGATGGTTCGCTTTACAATAATGGTTCCAAAACATCTGGTTCTGATAACAGCGGATTAAATCAGTCCGAAGTTAGTGCTGATCGAAATGTTAAAGCCGAATTAGTGACTTATTCTGGTGATAATCCTAAAAAAACTAAGAATAAATCTAAGTCCAAATGGTTGCGGAGGCATATTGATGCTATACCGTTGAGTACTCGTTTGGTGGCGTGTACTTTGGTTGTTCTTACAATTGCTGCATTGTGTATTTCTCTTTCTATTAGGCAATTAGTTGGCAGTTATCTTCTGGATAAAACCGATGCTCAGCTTACAGATCAGGCTCAGCTTATTTACGACAATATAGATTTACTTCGTAGTAAGGATTCTGGAGAACAGGCTGCAGGTCCTAATGATTATTTCTTGCAGATTAGAGACACTAATAACAAGATTATTACTACACCTTTGATTCCAAAACTTAAAGGTGATGTTGTTTCTATGCCAACTCTTCCAGAAGATGGAGAAATTAATAATGTTGTTGTAAGACGTAGGCCTTTTACTGCTCCAGCGCGTGTACATGGAGATGTAAAAAGCATTGATGAAACAACTGCAAAAGCTGCGGAATCTCCTTGGCGAGTTCTTGTTCTTACATGGGGTCAGCGAAGCGGATATAATTCCGAAATGCATGTTAGAGGGTATGTTTATATAGCTCTTTCTTTAAGTGACCAATTAGATACTGTTAATACGCTTACACGCTATTGTGTGATGGTTAGTATAACAGTTATCCTTCTTGGTGCTGTTTTAGCCGCTCTTATTATTCAATCTACTCTTGTTCCACTAAAGAGAATAGAAAAAACTGCGTCGAAGATTGCTTCAGGAGATTTAAGTAGGCGAGTACCTTCCGCACCAGAGAACACGGAGGTTGGATCTTTAGCTGCTTCGTTGAACTCTATGCTTTCTAAGATTGAACAAGGATTTAACGACCAGGAAGCAATGACTGAGAAAATGAAACAATTTGTTTCTGATGCAAGTCATGAACTCCGTACTCCATTAGCTGCTATTCATGGATACGCTGAATTGTACTACATGTGGAGAGGTGTGCCTGGTCAGCAAGAAAAAGCTGATGATTCTATTGCTCATATTAAGGCTTCTAGTGAAAGAATGACGGAACTTGTAGAAGATTTGCTTTCGCTGGCACGATTTGACGAGGGTAGAGGAATAAATGTTTCTCAGACAGTTAAAGTAACTCCTATTCTTTCTGATGCGGCAAATGATTTGAGAGCGTTAGATCCAGTTCGAGTTATTCAGCAAGGCACTTTGCATTTAGCTGATGACTGGAAGTTGATGAATTGCTCTAAGCCAACAAATTGCAGTCTTGATAGAAAGTTTATTTTTACTCCAGGTGAGTTACCTAAAGTCACTTTAAAGGGTGACGGAGCTAGATTGCGACAAGTTCTTACAAATATTGTTGGAAACATTCATCGCTATACTCCAAGCGATTCTCCAGTAGAGATAGGTATGGGTGTTCTCAAGGCTTCTATTACTCCTGAAGCTCTTCAAAAAATGGGATCTGTATCTCGTTCATTGAAAGACTTTTTAGAAGCTGCGGAAGTGAGCCAATCTACTGGAACAGGCAGCTCATTTGTGGTTATTCGAGTGGTAGATCATGGACCTGGCGTACCTGAAGAATCTTTATCTCACATATTTGAGCGATTCTATATTGCAGATCCATCTCGTGCTAGAGAAAAGGGTGGTACTGGCTTAGGTATGTCTATTGCTCAGTCTGTTGTTAAAGCTCATCGTGGTTTTATATGTGCTACTACGTCTTGTGCATCTAGGACCAGCAGTGATCAGCTTATTGATGATACAATGGCAGGAAGCGAATCGTCTGAATCTAAGCCTCATGGTTTAACTCTTACGGTTGTGTTGCCGAATGTGATATTTGACGATGAGAATAATAAGAAGGTTAAGAATACAGATACTTCTAGCATGGTTACCGATAATAATATTGTAAAAATCGATAATAGTTTAAATTATTAATTATTTTATTTATAATTTTGCTTGTTTTGACATGTTTTTTCGGATAATTTATTGCTTATAGTTTTTGTTTTAGATTGTTCGGGATTCATGCGCTACAATTGATAAAGCGTGAGCCGAGTGAATGTTATGTGGATTATAGTAGAATATGATGATTCGCATAGAATTTAATGAATTCGAGTGAGGTGTGTTATGCCCAACGGGCGTGTTCGTTGGTACGATTCTAAAAAAGGATATGGCTTTATATGCGATGAGGATGGCAAAGATGTATTCTTACCATCTTCTGCGCTGCCAGAATCAGTGAAAGAGCTGCGTAAAGGTACGCGTGTTGAATTCTCTGTTGTTGAAGGTCGTAAAGGGCCACAGGCAATGGGTCTCACTGTTGTGGCTTCTGCGCCTTCGCTAGTAAAAGCCACAAGACCAAAAGCTGAAGATATGGCTGCAATAGTAGAAGACCTTATTAAGCTTTTAGATTCTGCAGGCAATGGTTTACGACGTCGTCATTATCCGTCTACTGCTGAGAGTAAGAAACTTGCGCATTTGTTGCGTGCTGTAGCAGACAATTTTGACGTGCAGGACTGATATTTAACAGGATTTTTTATGGCAGATGAAGTAATTAATCCTCAGGAGCTTGCATATAGTATTGCTGTGGAAACTTCAGAGCGTGAAAACGCTGTTGGAGATTTCGTAAGTGCTACAGATCTTGGTAGTGATGTTACCGATTTTAGATTTGTTTGCAATATGCCTGGGTATGAAGGTTGGCAGTGGTCAGTAACGCTGTACCACGATGCTGATGTTGATCGTTGGACAGTTAATGAGTCAACTCTTGCCCCAACTGAGGATTCTTTACTACCTCCACCTTGGATTCCTTGGAAAGATAGACTTAAGCCAACGGATCTTTCGGTTATGGACTCTATTGGTACAGCCGAAGATGATGAAAGGCTTGAGTCTGGAGTTAATCCAGAAGATTTAGATTATAAAAAATCTAAAGCAAATGTTTCTGAAGATTCTGTAGAAACTGAATGCTCTGAATCGGAAAAGTCGCCAGCAACCGAACAGGATGGCGAAACAGAGCAAAATAATGAATCTAAAGAAGATAATGAGTCTAAAGAATCTCAAGAAGATTTTGAAGAAGCAGTTGAGACTTTTAGATTAACTCGTAAGAGGGTTATGACTGCTGAGGCAATAGCTCAAACGGCGAAGCGATGGTATTCGGGACAACATGGTCCTAAATCGCTTTCTACTAAAATTGCGGATGGTAAAGCGTGTTCATCCTGCGGATTTATGATTCCGCTAGCTGGCAGCTTAGGAAACATGTTTGGAGTTTGCGCAAATATGTGGAGCCCAGACGATGGGAGAGTGGTGGCATTAGATCACGGGTGTGGAGAGCATTCCGAAATAGAGCCACCAGAGCCATCACAACTTTGGATTCAATCGACTCCAGCCTATGACGATTATCATATTGAGATAGCTCCTCAAGCTCCTAGAGACGAGAGAGCAGATGTAGAGCTTATCGAAGAAGCGATTGAAGATAGTAAGGAAAATCGTAAAAAACATCGCAGGTTGATAATTGAAGACGAGTCTGACGAGTTCAGTGAAAATAGCGAAAATAGCGAAAATAGCGATTCTGCAGAAATTGATTCAATTGATAGAAGTAATAATAAAGATAATAAAGCTAATGAAGATATTGAATCAGAAGATTTTGCAGATAGCACTGATAATTCTGATGATGTTGATAAGAGTGATGTTTCGGATGATGCAGATAGCGCAGATTATGCAGAATCTGGCGATGACTCGGATTCTGCAGACAATTCTGAAGATTTAAATAAGTCGTCATTAACCAATGAGTAACACTAAAAATAGTGTTAGAGTCATGGCAACTCGTTACCATAGAACGAAGGATAAGAACGGAAGGCAATTATGTTTGAACGGTTCACTGACCGCGCTCGGCGTGTGATTGTGCTAGCTCAGGAAGAAGCGCGCTCTCTTCAGCATAACTATATTGGTACCGAGCATATTCTCTTAGGTCTTATTAGAGAAGGCGAAGGAATAGCAGCAAAAGCTTTAAACGCCAAAGGCGTAGAATTAGACAATACTCGTAAACAAATAAAAGAAATGATTGGCACTGGTACTGTCTCGCCTAGTGGACACATACCTTTTACTCCGCATGCTAAACAAGTGCTTGAGCTTAGTTTGCGTGAAGCATTGCAATTGGGGCACAGCTATATTGGTACCGAGCATATTCTCTTAGGTCTTATTAGAGAAGGCGAAGGTGTTGGAACGCAGGTGCTTATTAAGATGGAGGTCGATTTAGGAGATCTTCGTAGCACTGCAATGGATTTGATTCGAGGAAATTCTGGATTACCAGAAGACGGTCAGAAGGGTGATTTGGCTAATGCTGGAGGAGTGCAGGATAAGAGGAATCAGTCTGGTTCTGCGCTGCTAGATCAGTTCGGAAGGAATCTTACTACAGAAGCTGAGCAAGGGAAGCTTGATCCTGTTATTGGTCGTTCAAAAGAGATTGAGCGCGTTATGGTTGTGCTTTCTCGCAGAACTAAGAATAATCCTGTTCTTATAGGTGAACCTGGTGTTGGTAAAACAGCTGTTGTGGAAGGTCTTGCACAGAAGATTGTTGCTGGAGATGTGCCAGAAACGTTAAAGGGCAAGCAGGTTTATTCTCTTGACTTGGGTTCGATGGTTGCTGGATCTCGTTATCGTGGCGATTTTGAAGAGCGCTTAAAGAAGGTGCTTAAAGAAATTAAGACTCGTGGAGATATAGTTCTATTTATTGATGAGATTCATACTATTGTTGGTGCTGGGTCTGCAGATGGTGCTTTGGGTGCTTCTGACATGCTTAAACCTATGCTTGCGCGTGGTGAGCTACAGACGATTGGTGCTACAACTACCGATGAGTATAGAAAGTATATTGAAAAGGATGCGGCTTTGGAAAGAAGATTCCAGCCTATTCAAGTTCAAGAGCCTTCTATTGCAGAGACAATTGAGATTCTAAAAGGTTTGCGTGCACGCTACGAGAATCATCATCACGTAACTATTACGGATGCTGCTTTGCAGTCTGCAGCCGAAATGTCTGCTCGCTATATTCAAGATAGGAATTTGCCAGATAAGGCGATTGATCTTATTGATGAAGCTGGAGCTCGCCTACGTATTAAGCGATTGACAGAGCCACCAGAGCTTAAGGAACTTGATTCTAAGATTTCTAAACTTTCAGAAAAGAAAGATGAAGCTATTAAGAATCAGGACTTTGAGAAGGCTGCCGACTTGCGAGATGAGCAGGAAAAGCTTGAGGAAGAACGTAAGAATAAAGAGCAGGCTTGGCGTGAGGGCGAGTCTAATGTGAATATGGTTGTAGACGAGGATGTTATTGCATCTGTTGTTTCTAATACAACTGGTATTCCTGTTGTTAAGCTAACTCAAGCGGAATCCAAAAAGTTGCTCGGTATGGAAGCGGAGCTTCATAAGCGTATTATTGGTCAAGATGAGGCTGTTTCTGCACTTTCTCGTTCTATTCGTCGTGCGCGAGTAGGATTGAAAGATCCAAAGCGTCCTTCTGGATCGTTTATTTTCGCTGGTCCTACGGGAGTTGGTAAGACAGAGCTTGCTAAAACCTTGGCTCAATTCCTGTTCGACGATGATGATGCTTTGATTCGTGTTGATATGTCGGAGTTTGCGGAAAAGTATGCGGCTTCTCGTCTTTTCGGTGCTCCTCCAGGATATGTTGGCTACGAGGAGGGTGGCGAGCTTACAGAGAAGGTTCGTAGAAAGCCATTCTCGGTGGTGCTTTTTGACGAAATTGAAAAGGCTCATCCAGATATTTTCAACACGCTTTTGCAAGTGTTAGACGACGGTCATTTAACAGATGGCCAAGGAAGAAAAGTTGATTTTAAGAACACGATTATTATCTTGACTACAAATCTTGGTACTCGTGATATTGCTAAGTCAGCGAATACTGGTTTTAGTCTTGGCAATAATGCGGATGCATCTTACCAGAGGATGAAGGATCAGGTTAATTCGGAATTGAAGCGTCAGTTCCGTCCGGAATTCCTAAACCGTTTGGATGATACGATTGTATTCCGTCAGCTTACTGAGCCAGAGGTTCGTCAGATTGTTGATTTGGACGTTAAGCGTTTGAATGACCGTCTGTTTGAACGTCATATGACTTTGGAGCTTACAGATGCAGCTAAGAATCTTCTTGCGCAAAAGGGCTTTGATCCTCTTCTTGGAGCAAGACCGTTGCGAAGAGTTATTCAGCGCGATATTGAGGATGCCATAAGTGAGAAGATTTTGCTTGGCGACTTAACAGATGGTGAACGCGTTGAAGTTGATGCAGAAGGAGAAGGTTTGCTGGGGGAGTTTATTTTCCGCGGCATAAAGTTTGATGTTGAGTCTTGATTTTGAGTTCTAACTAGTGAAAATATTCTAAATAACGAAAATCCCGGTGTGTAAATCTCATCGGGATTTTTGCGTTTTATGGGTTTTATAAATCACTATTGTTCCGATAAATAAAATATGTTATTCCGATACTGTATTATTCAGATAAATGAATTACGCTGAGCATCTAATAATGCTTTTTCTAATTCCGTATCTACAGCAAAAATGTAGAGTCCATTAACTCCTCGTTTTAATAACACGTTAAGCTCATTTTTAAGATTATCAATTGAATAGTCTAACGTAATTTTCTTTTTTGCTGATAAATCTTTAGTGTGCCTTTTATTAGTTGCTTTATCGTTTCTACTATTTTCTGGGCAAAAAACAACTTTACCATTACGATACTGCACTGAAGGTCCAATTATTACCCCAGCATAATTTAAATCAAATCCTTGAACTGTAAATGTAGATCCAATTTCATTTATAGTATGAGGCTGTTCTGCCCATGATTTTTTTGTTTCCTTTATTGAATGTGAATGCTTCGAGCTATCTAACGATGACAATTGATAATTCCATGGATGGCTAAAAATTTTCCCTTCTCTTTCCAAAATTTCTAACTCGGAACTACTAGCATCAGCATATTCTCCAAGTCCCATATACCATTGTCCATTACTATCACAATGTAAATCTACATTCCAAGTACCATTTACAGCAGTAGGATTATTCTTATTGTTCTTATACTCCCAATCGTATGTTGCAACAATACGTGATAATCCGTGCCCATCGCACCCAGAAGCTTTTTCTTCAGATTTAGATTTGATAGCCTTAAACAGTTTAATAGGTGAATCAAATACCTTGAAATCAAAAGGTTTATCTGCATTATTCGAATCTGCATTTTTTATTTCAGAATTACTACATACTGGAAGAGTGCCAATACAACCATTGTATATAAAATTTTTAATCCATTCGAGAACATTTTTATTAGCTCTCATACGCATCTGATTTTCAAGAATAAAACGACGAACATTCACACTTATTGAATCATTTAAGGATAATGCTCCACAATCATTAGCACTATTACCAAAAGACTTCTTATCCTTGCAATATGTACCCAATAATTTTTCTAAGTCTTCTGAATTCCACCGTTGGTTACTTTGTAAAATTTGATTAGGATCAAAAGCTGCAATAACAACTCGAGACCTACATAAGATATCAGACAACATATTTGAACCAGAGTAAGCCTGATTAGCCTGTGTGTTCAGCAAGTGAGCTTCATCAATAAGAGCTACATCACAGCAACGCTTTGGTCTGTCAATAATACCACGACCTTGTTCGGTTTGCTCGCTAAAACGATTAATAAACTGAGAAGGTAGCATAACAAGTTCATCATTATTTTTTTGCAAACGTAATTTTGTTGCTATTTGATTGTATACATTCACTTGTTCTTTATGGTTTACAATTATGCAAGCAGTTTTCCTATTATTGATAGTTGAAAATTGTTTATATTCATAATCAGAATCTTCTTCGTTTTCTTCTTCAACACTATCATAACTGTACTGGCGTAATTGATTTTTTATTTTGCTTAGCTTGTTACAAATTTTATAGAACAAATCACTAAGTAAAACTGTTTTTCCAGTACCAGCATCACCTTCTAGCAAAATAAGCGTAGACGAATCAGAGTCACACTTATTTTTTGATTTTAAAGCTTCATTAACGATATCTATAACTTTTCTTTCAATAGTCTTCTGTTCAGAAGTCAATTTATGAAATGGTGACGCCTTGAATAAAGCTGAGTCGCGAATAATTCCTTCCTCTGGAAATAAATCTGGATCCATGTCATGAAGCTGAACCCATATTCCAGAAAAAATACGTTCGAACTCTTCTTCTGGATAATATTCACCCTGAGGATTGGTTCTGCGATTAGTAACTTCATTAATTGAATCAACACTTAACAAATACTGCATGAAGCGGTTTTCAACATCTAAAGTAAGTGATTTATTAAAATGTTCATTAGCAATAATATATTGTTTTACTTCGCCTTCAGATAGTTTTTCCCAATCATCTCTGATTTTGGTATCAGCATTCAGATGTTGTTTTGTTCTCTCCTCAATATTATTAGTTTCACCAACATAAACCGTATATCTCTCATATTCTTTTTTATGAACAATATAAACAGTTGGAAATTTCAGCAAGTAATGCTTCAAAACTTGAATAGTTTGGTTATCAAGATCACTTCTTTTATACTTTAGATTTTCATTAATGCTATGTTCTAATTCATTATCTTTGAAAACTTTATAAGGTAAATTAACAATTATGGACTTAGGGGGAACAATAGCTTTCATCATGATTCAATGATAGCTATTTGATAAGAAATATTCTATTAATAAAAACTACTAATAGTGACAAATTTACAAATGTTTTTGAATTGAATATTTTTAACTCAATTTATAAATTTTCGATTATGAAAATTTAGTCCACGTATCAAAACTGTTTCCTTAACGCAACAATTTTGATACACTGGCCCACAAACTCTATAAATTAGATTTATCATATAAACAAAGTCAATGTTGTGTAATAATGCAATATTTACTAGCATGAATCGTAGGAGTCTTCCTGCGTTGAAAGTCGGCTTCATGCCGTCGGCTGATTTACTCACCTTAGGCGTTGTGTGGGCTCCTTTATTTTTTTTTTTACATATAACATATGGATCATTAAAGACTATAAAACAGTTGGAATATGCGAAAGCTAGTCATACCCTCAAACCAACTCATTACGAGATTAAGGGGTAAGAGGAGCCCTAGCCCTCATTTCGATTCTATCATATAAGTCTTTACCTAATACGCAGTGGTAATCCTTGAAGCGCAATAAGTAAATAGTGAGTCCCGAACAGACCAAGTGTCCGGGACTCACTATCCACTATACTGCAGGCTCATTATGAAATTAGATGCAATAGTATCTGCTATGTTTTCACTCGTTATTATCGCTGGCGTATGGTGCCATTTTTCACCTTGGTTCACAGTCTTTCCCGCATCGTGGGGCGGGACAACCTGCTTGAGTGCAACACAACAAGCGCGAAAGTACCTTGGAACGCCGAGCTTGCTCAAAGTTGAAAGCACAGTGTGCTTTTCAACGCAAGTGAGGGCTGACTACGTTAAATCAACGAAATTAGTTTTTCCGCACAAAGATTTATGCGAATGTGTTTACGGTCGATGTGTATCGTGATAGCATAGTAGAGCCGTGGTGCAAAGGGCGATTTTATCCTTTTCGTCCTCTTGACAATTGCGCACCACGGTGCTTTTAGGTCTTTTCTAAATGTGTGGTTATTCATAGAAATTCTAGCTAGTATGTGTAGTTGGAATTTTTTTTCTCACATATGAGGTATGGATCTTAATTGCAACGCGTGGCCCTCGGCAACTAGCTTTCAAGACTGGAACATTAGTCTGAGGAGTACCACGCGTTTTTGCTTATAACCCTATAACCACACGTTTTTCAGGCTTTCACACATAAGCTGATGCTATCCTAGAAGTGCGTTTATCAAAAAAGAAAGAGCTTAGCGCGTTGTTACTGCATATAACGATGTGGAAGATAAGAGAGGAATCAAAAGCTGATGAATATGATGAAACTTTGTTATGATATGGCTGAGAAACTTCGTCCCTATGCTGAACCTAATATGGACAAACACTCTAAAGAAGCAGCCAATAGCGCTATTAGAGCAGGTGAACCATCAATCGCAATTGATATTTATTTAAGTAGACGCATGGATGCGCAAGAGTGCACCTAAAGAGTTGCTAATAGAAGCCTATAACCTTCTAGATCCTTATGAATGCGGAGATGTCTATGACGATATAGCAGACGATTTAGGAGTTCCGCGTAAAGTCCATTCACCAGATGAATAAAAAATAAATTTTATATTAAATCAACAATTATCAGATTTTAGCCACCTGCAAAAGGTTGTAAGCAATTAAAAGTATGCGCGTTAATACCGTGTTCCCAGTTGTGGAAAATAAGAGAGGAGTGAAAAGCTGATGAACATGCAGAAAATTTATTATGACACGGCAGAGAAACTTCGGCCTTATGCTGAACCATACATGGATAAACTTTGCAAAGAAGCCGCTAGTAATGCTACATGCGCAGGAGAGCCTTATGAAGCATTAGCAGATTACTTAAGTTTTGCATGGGAACATCAAGATACTCCTCGCAAACTTATTATTGAAGCATACAATCTTATTGACGATGATTATCTTGATTCATATAACGAAATGGCAGATAAACTAGGGATTCCACGTCGCCAACATTCTGCAGATTACGATGAAGATGAATAAATTGTATATTAAAAAAATAGACTTAGAATGAAAATTGCGAGGGGCCCCTCGACTAACAATCTGACGTAAACGGCAGCTGCGAGGCCCTCGCGTTACGTTCATTATATCGTTATTTTTTAGAATATCCAATGTAACAAAGGATTCAATAAATACTATTTTTCAAAAACGTTTATCTAGAGAAGATACGAAACTAAGTTGCGTTTGCATAATAGAAAACGGGAAAATTAATTATTACAAAAGAGCTGGTCATTCCCCCAAACCTACCCTGTGAAGGGTCAAGGGTAAGGGGGAGCCCCAGCTCTCAATTCGATTCTATCATATGAGTACCTTCCTTATGTGCAAGGATTACCCATATTCTTGTTATTGTTTAGCTAGATTTATCATACGCAATAAGCGCGTGTCAAAACTGTTTCCTTAACGCAACAATTTTGACACACTTGCATTATGTCGATTTTTGTGAATGATACTCTTCTTACACATTAAACATCTACATCTGCTTGACTTGCGTAAGAGTTATACCACTTTGAAAAATTTTAACTTTATACTACAAACTGGCTTAACTGGATACGCAGAAGATCTAGATTAAAGAATCACAATAACAATGTTGTTGATGTATAATCGCTTTTGATAGGCTTTCCTGCATGCGCGGGGGTGATCCTTCTATGTTTCGTGTTCTATCGTCTTTCTCGCATTGGCGAGGCAATTATTTGAGCTTCAAATGCATGCAATACGTTTGAAGCTCAAATAGTTTAGTAATAAATATGCAACACAATCTTTCTTAAAGCTTTTATTGAGAGTATATTTACCATTATTTAATAATCATTGTGGATTAGGAAAAATTGGAAGACGGTAATCATGAGTTGTAATCACGTTGTTAATACTGAATTATGGGGTAAAAAGAGAGAAGTTAATGGAGTAATGCAATGGCTTCCTCTTGCTCAACACCTTGAAGATACTGGAAATGTTATTGGTCAATTATGGGATCATTGGCTTAGTGATGGTCAGCGAAGATTGATTGAATCTTCATTAAGTAAACGAGTTGATGCAAAAAAATTATCTCAATTTTTAGGATGCATACATGATATTGGTAAGGCTACTCCCGTTTTTCAGTTTCGAAAATCGTATTCAAATTCAAAAGATTTAGATATTGCGTTAAAAAATAAATTAGCTACTGTTGGTTTTACAAATATCAATGATTTTATTATTAAGGCAGAAGATTGGTCGAGTAGTCATCACACTATAACCGGTCAAGCTATTCTTTCTAATACTGGAGTTCCTGAAGGGGTTTGTGCAATAGTTGGCGCTCATCATGGTAAACCTTTAGATAATGATTCTGTTTATAAAAGTAACGAATCTGCGTATACTGACCATTATTATCAAAGTGAAACTGAGAGTGAAAATAGTAAATTATGGCAAAAGTTGCAGAATGATATTTTGGATTGGGCTTTAGAAAGAAATGATTTTTCTAATGTAGATGATCTTCCAGAAATAAGTGAACCAGCACAAGTTTTATTGTGTGGACTAGTAATTATGGCTGATTGGATTGCAAGTAATGAACAATATTTTCCGCTTATTCCAATAGAGAAAGATTTAATAGAAAATCAGGAAGAAAGATATAGAAAAGGCTGGGAAAAGTGGTTACAACATGGTTCTAAAGACGTATGGGAATCATTAAATTGTTGTAGCAATATTTCGCAAATATACAAACATCGTTTTGGTTTCTTGCCGAATAGTATTCAGACAGCGTTGTACAATGTAATTTCTCATTGCAAAGAGCCTGGAATTTTTATTCTTGAATCTTCAATGGGTTCAGGAAAAACAGAAGCTTCTTTAATTGCTGCTGAG
Source organism: Gardnerella vaginalis ATCC 14018 = JCM 11026 (assembly GCF_001042655.1). Classification (NCBI taxonomy): domain Bacteria; kingdom Bacillati; phylum Actinomycetota; class Actinomycetes; order Bifidobacteriales; family Bifidobacteriaceae; genus Gardnerella; species Gardnerella vaginalis. The sequence continues at coordinate 688,221 of NZ_AP012332.1, forward strand.
CAATTAGCAAATCTAACCGGAAGAAGCGGAGTATTCTTCGGTCTTCCTACTCAAGCAACTTCTAATGGAATGTTTAGGCGAGTTGAGGATTGGCTTAAAAGTGTGAATAGTGATTTTCAGGGTGAGATTGGTTTACGTTTAGTTCATGGTAAAGCTGAACTGAATGCAGATTATGCGCATTTGCTGCATGGAATGCAAAATATGAATGATGGTTGTGAAAGTACTTCTAGTAGTAATGATGTAAATAATAATGGAGTAATACTTAATGATTGGTTTACTGGACGAAAAACTGCAATGTTGGATGACTTTGTTGTTGGTACAGTAGATCAATTTTTGTTAGCTTCGTTAAAGCAAAAACATCTTATGCTTCGTCATTTGGGATTAAGTAAAAAAGTTGTAATTATTGACGAAGTGCACGCTTATGACGCTTATATGAATAAGTATCTTGAAGAATCTCTTGTTTGGATGGCAGCATATGGTGTTCCTGTTGTGTTGCTTTCTGCTACTTTACCTGCTAAGCGTAGAAAAGAACTTATAAAAGCCTATATGTGTGGGTTGTTTGGGTTTAATTGGAGAGAATGCGATAAATCTAATGTTGATTTTGAAACAAATAATTATCCTTTAATTACGTACAGTGATAAAAACTGTGTAAAACAAAAATTTATTGAAAATGATGCTAGTGATAATAAATCTGTTTCTGTAAGAAAAATAACAGACGATAGCTTACACGAATCACTTGTTAATGAGCTTAAATCCTTGCTAAATAATGGTGGTATTGCTGGGATTATAGTGAACACAGTTAAAAGAGCTCAGGAAATTTATAATGCATGCGTTGGTGAGTTTACTGACGAAGAAGTTATAGTTATTCATTCGCAATTTATTGCTACAGATAGAGTTAGAAAAGAACAACAAATTTGCAATATGATAGGCAAGAATGCTCATAGACCTGTTCGTGCAATAATTATCGGTACGCAGGTATTAGAACAGTCACTTGATGTTGATTTTGATGTTTTGTTTACTGATCTCGCACCTATAGATTTATTACTTCAACGTGCTGGTAGATTACACAGGCATATGATAGAACGTCCAGATTCTTTTAAAGAGCCAATTTTATATGTGTTGGGAACCAGTGAGCGTTATGAATTTGAGAAAGCTTCTGAGTCTATTTACAGTAAATATTTACTTATAAGAACTCAATACTATTTGCCAGATGTTATAAATATGCCTCAAGATATTTCTCGATTAGTGCAAATAGTTTATGGCGATAATCTTTTAGAGTTACAAGAAGATTTGAAAGATGCGTATGCTGCTGCAAAAAGAGAACATGATTCAGTCAGAAATAGTAATGAAAGTGCCGCAAAAACATATAGAATTGAAAATCCAAAATCAGAAATTGGCAAAAAATCTATCGTCGGTTTGTTGAAAAATTCAATTACAAATGAATCTGATGAATTTGCATGTGCTCAAGTTCGTAATAGCGGTGAATCTATAGAAGTTATTGCTGTGAAAAAAGTTGGATCTGGTTATGGAACTTTCCATGATTGTGAAGATATTTCGCAAAATATTGATTATTCAGAAGTTGCAATGAGACTTGCTCAAGAAACAGTAGGATTGCCGTGGATGTTTACATTAAATAATAATCGCATTGAAGAAACGATTAACGAACTGGAAAGAATACGCAAGCAAAAACAGTTCCAAAACTGGGATAATCAGCCTTGGTTGCGAGGTTCTTTGGTTTTACTATTCGATGAAAATAATATTTGCGAAATATCGAAATATAGAGTTGTGTATTCTGAAAAAAGTGGTATTGTATGTATTAAGAGTTTGGAAGAAGACAGAAAGGAATTAAAAGGTGAGCAGGTTTAATCTACTAGATGAGCCTTGGATTTCCGTCATTGTAGACGAAAAAGGCCACAATAAACTCGTATCAATTACAGATGTATTTAAGCATGCATCAGAATATAAAGCTCTTGCTGGCGATATGAAAACTCAGGACTTTGCATTGCTTCGTGTTTTGCTTGCTGCGATTCATACTGTTTTTTCTAGGTACGATATTCAGGGAAATTCTCGTGAATTTGATTCAGGTGAAGATAGTGAAGATGATTTCAATGAAGAAACAATGGATATTTGGCGCGAAGTTTGGAATTCAAAAAAGTTTCCAGATGCAGTTTTCAAATATTTAGAACAATGGCATGATCATTTCTACCTTTTTGATGACAAATATCCATTTTTCCAAGTACTTAAACAGGATATCGATAGTAAAAAGCTTGGCGGTAAATCTCCTAGTGAGATATCTGGTAAAAATATAAATCGATTGATTTCTGAAAGTAACAATAAAATAGCTGTATTTTCTCCAAAAGATAATGTTGATAACAACAAATCGTCACTTACTGAACCACAATTAGCAAGATGGATTATTACCTTACAGTCATACGCTGGATTAGCAGATAAGACCATGTTTGGTACGGAAAAATATAAAGCTTCTAAAGGTTGGCTTTTTGATCTCGGCGGTATTGAGATAATAGGAGCAAATTTATTTGAAACTCTTATGCTCAATTGTGTACTTGTTGGCGATGTGCAATCTCCTGAGAAAAAACAAAAGCCATGTTGGGAATATTCAGGAACAGAAAATATTGAAAATTCGTTTTATGAAACATTTATTGACAATATTTCCCAGCTTTACACTCGCTGGAGTAGGGCAATATATATAAATCCTGATATTAGTGTTGACAAGCCAATATCGGTTTCTATAGTGAAACTTCCTGATATTAATCATAAAAATTCTTTTATTGAACCAATGACAGTATGGCAGTATAACAAGGAAGGTGAAAACAAGGATAAATACACTCCAAGGAAGCATAGAACAGAAGAAGCTATGTGGAGATCATTTGGACTCCTTACATCGCAAGAATTATATGATGGGAGTGTAAAAAATCACAAACCAGGAATTATGGAATGGCTTAACAAAATTAAACATGATATTACTGGTTCTTCTATTTCACTGCAAGCCATAAGTATGAAAGATGACGGCAATGCTACATCTTGGGTTCCTACAGATGAAATATGCGATACTCTGTATATTGATGAAGTCGTAGTAACTGATAATGCTGACGATGGATGGGTATACAGAATTAACAATGAAGTTGAGTATACAAGATCTGCCATAGGATTCATTTACAAGCAATTTCTTCTCGACATATGTGAAATACGCAATAGAAATAAAGATGATGCAACTAAATATTCTGCTAAGTACATTAGTCAGGCTTATTTCTTAGTTGATCAACCGTTTAGAGAATGGTTAGCAAATATTAAACCAAAAGATTCAATGAATGAACGTTGTACTCAATGGAGAAATACTTTGCATAACATACTCATAGATGAGGCAAAAGGAATGCTAGAAAATGCAACATTGCGCGATTTTACAGGTAGACCATCTGATCAAAGCGAGAAAGAATCTACAAAAAATATAGTTACAGCTTACAACATTTTTACTAGTCGATTAAAAAAATTATCAGGAAAATAAAAGACATAGAAAGGAGGCTATTATGGCTGAAAATAAAAGCAAATCTGTTGAAGTATCAAACGCTGTTAGCAAAATCATAAATCAATTTTTGAACAGCTCAGATATTGCATCGAGACGAACTATGCTTGCTCAACTACGTCACACAATCGGTAAGCCATTAAGTCAGTCAATAGAAATATGGCCATGGATATTAAACAATGTGCCAGAAAGCTTCATAGATAAATATGGCGAAGTTAACTACCAATTGCGAGCTGTTATAAACACTTTGCAAATATACGCATTGTACGAGCAAGGTGTTGCAGAAAAATCAAGTTATAAAGATTTGAACAAATCTGAAGATTCAGAAAATGAAAAATCTTATAACAATATGGGAACAGCTTTAAGAACACTAAGAAGTGATGAAGGCGTACGTGGAGCTATGGATAGGCGCTTTAGTGTTATGATCACTGCAAACGACTACGAAAGTTTTTACTACTACCTTCGTCAACTAGTTCGACTACTAAAAAGCAGAACAAAAGAAAATCAACAATCGATTGATTATTCTAAACTAGCTCGCGATTTATATTTGCTTCAGTTTGAAGATTCAGAAAAAGTAAGACTTTCCTGGGCGCAAGAATATTATCGCTTAAGCAAGTAGCAATAACTTTTTATCAACATCACATATTTTAAAAATTACATATTTCAAAAACAACGTTATTAAACAATTAACTAAAATTTAGAAAGGCAAAACAATGAACGCTCATTTATTCTTAGATATTCAAGCAATCCAAACTGTTCCACCATGCAATATTAATCGCGATGATGCAGGCAGTCCAAAAACTGCTCAATATGGCGGTGTAACTAGAACCAGAATAAGTTCTCAATGCTGGAAGCACTCAATGCGTGAATACTTCAAAGAGCACAGCGGTGATTCTAATGTTGGAATACGAAGCAAAAATATTGTTAAATACGTTGCCGATAAAATCATTACGTTAAAACCAGAATTATCTGAACAAGAAGCATTAGATTTAGCAGATAAAACGTTAAATACTGCTGGAGTTAAAACTAAAACAGATAAGGGGGAAACAGTTCCTACAGCAAAAGCTTTATTCTTCTTAGGCGAGACTCAAGCAAATTCTCTAGCTCAAGCAGCAATCAATAATGTTACTGACAAGAAGCAACTGCAAGAAATCTTGAGAGATAATCCACCTATTGATATTGCGTTATTCGGTCGCATGCTTGCAGACGATCCATCGCTTAATGAGGACGCTTCTTCGCAAGTTGCTCACGCAATTTCCACTCACGCTGTTCGTACTGAATTCGATTACTATACTGCTGTTGATGATTTATCTGCGGATGATAATGCTGGAGCTGGAATGCTTGGAACAATAGAATATAATTCTTCAACGCTGTATCGTTATGCAAATGTTGCAGTACATGAATTTAGCCATCAGTTGAGCGATAACAAAGAATCTACAATTAATGCTCTTAGACTTTTTATTGAAGCTTTCGCTAACGCAATGCCTACTGGCAAAGTAAATACTTTTGCTAATCAAACTTTGCCGCAAATGCTGGTGGTAACTTTAAGAGATGACAGGCCAGTGAACTTAGTTAGTGCATTTGAAGATCCAGTAAAATCTAAGGACGGATATGTTTCAAAATCTATAGAAAAGCTATCTCAAGAATACGAAAAAGTTCAAAAATTTGTCCATAAACCACTTGCATCATTCTATGTAACAATGGATTCTTCGAATGAGGAAATTAAATTAGGCGTGGAAGAGCAAAGTATGCAGCAATTGTTGGATGACTTTTCTTCTAAAGTCTCCGAATTCCTTCAGTAAATTCCTTAATAAATAACACTTATTAGTTGATATTTAGTGTTTAAGAGTTAGGAAGCTTATGAAAAGTTTATTACTGAAGTTTTCTGGGCCATTGCAATCATGGGGTACAGATTCGCATTTTGAGACTCGTCACACAGACTACTATCCATCTAAAAGTGCGGTAGTAGGCATGATTGCTGCAGCTTTTGGATATAGAAGAAGTGCAGATTGTGATGAAGCGATTGCAAAGCTTAATGATTTAGATTTTGCAGTACGAATAGATCAGCAAGGAAATTTGCTTAGAGATTATCATATTGCTGCAAAATATAAGTCTAACGGTGACTTTGAAAAAAATTACGTTACAAATCGTTACTATCTAGAAGATGCCATATTCCTAGTTGCAATAGGATCCGATAATGAGCAACTTATTTACAGTATTAACGATGCGTTGCGCTCGCCGTATTTTCAATCTAGTTTAGGCAGAAGATCATTGCCTCCTACTGCTGACTTTATTCTAGGAGTAGAAGATTGTGGAGTAATTCAGGCTCTATTAACGCATGAGTGGCTTGCAAACAAGTGGTCTAAAAAAAGATTTAATACTTTTAGACTATCTGATTCATCAGAGTCTGCTGATGAATCATGCAATGAAGTATTTATATCCTTATACGCTGATTCTGATTTAGTAGATAAAGCTGCAGCAGAATTAGTTAAAGACGATACTAGTACTTATAAAATTCAGGGATCAGTTCGCAGATTGCGCAAGGATTTCGTTAATTCTTTCTCTAACAAGGAAAGAAAATTCGGATTCCGTTACGAGTCAAAAGTGGAAATACCTATTAAGAGAATTCTCCACAATAATTCGGATTCGGAAGGTATTTCATCAGATAGTAAGCATGTGAAATCTACTGGAGATTTTATTGCTGAGCATGATGCTTTTTCTGGATTGGAGTCTTAAATGTCTTATTTAAGCAGAGTTGAAATTGATTATAAAAAGCCCTCATCATTGAGAGATCTTAAATCTGTCGGAGCTTTTCACAATTGGGTTGAGCAAAGTTTTCCCGACGAATGGGAGAATCATGAAAGAAGCCGAAAACTATGGAGAGTTGATGTTCTGCATGGAAAACATTACTTGCTTATAGTGAGTGATTCTGAACCAGATTTGCAACGTCTAGAGATGTATGGTGTTGCTGGAACAGCGTCAAGTAAGAATTATGATAAGTTTTTAGGCTCACTGATGAATGGCATGAGAATGCAATTTCGTGTGACGCTTAACCCTGTTGTTTCTATTTCTGATACTGCTGAAACTCGCACTACTAGAGGTAGGGTAGTACCACATGTTACTTATGATCAGCAGATGAATTTTTTGCTTAATCGCGCACAAAAATTAGGTTTTTCGTTGAACGAAAATGAATTCGCTATTGTTGAACGCGGATATAGCTTATTTACAAAGTCAGAAAAACCTATTCGATTAAGTAAAGCTGTTTATCAAGGTATTTTAACAATTAGTGATGCAAAGATTATGCGTAAAACACTGTTAGAAGGAATTGGCAAAAAGAAAGCGTATGGCTTTGGAATGATGACAGTAATTCCTTTAGACAATTAAATAAATGATTAAAGGCTGTAACAGTATGAAAAAGAAATTCGGTGCCAAAAAAGCTGAAATACCAGAGCTTCCACGTATAAGCGACAGAGTGAGTTTTATATACGTAGAGCATGCGAAAATTAATCGTCTTGATAGTGCTGTTACAGTCTTTGATGCAAATGGAACTATAAGAGTTCCTGCTGCAATGATTGGCGTTTTACTTTTAGGCCCTGGTACTGAGATTACTCATAGAGCTATGGAATTACTTGGAGATGTTGGTGCAAGCATAGTTTGGGTTGGTGAGCATGGGGTTCGAAATTATGCTCATGGTAGAGCATTGTCAAGAAGTTCAAGATTGTTGGAAAAACAAGCAAAACTTGTTACTAATAATAGGTCTAGACTGAGCGTTGCGAGAAAAATGTATCAAATGCGTTTCCCTAACGAAAACGTATCGTCATATACTATGCAACAATTGCGAGGTCGAGAGGGCGCTCGTGTTAGACATGTATATAGGGAAATGTCTAACCAATACAATGTCCAATGGAATGGTCGCGATTATAAAATCGACGATTTTGAAAGTGGCACTGTTGTTAATCAAGCATTGTCTGTAGGTAACGTATGCTTATACGGTTTAGTGCATAGCATAATATCTGCTTTAGGTTTAGCACCTGGATTAGGTTTCGTACATACTGGACATGATCTTTCTCTCGTATATGATATTGCAGACTTATATAAAGCTGAATTAACTATTCCTGCGTCTTTTGAAGTTGCTTCTCAGTGTGAATCCGAGGATGACATTGAACAGTTAATGCGTTTGAAGATGCGCGATTGCTTCGCAAATTGCAACATAATGTCTCGTATTGTTAATGATATACAAAATCTTCTTGAAATACCAATTGACGAGCAAATTACTGTTGATGTAATACATCTTTGGGACGATAAGGAACTTCTAGTAGATTCTGGAATAAATTACAGTGAGGTGAATTGATATGCCGTTAACTGTGATTACGATGACTAACTGTCCACTATCTTTAAGAGGTGATTTAACCAAGTGGATGCAAGAAATAGCTACAGGCGTTTACGTCGGCAATTTTAATAGTCGAGTTCGAGAAGAATTATGGAAGCGCATAGAAGACAGTGTTGGAAATGGTGCTGTAACAATGAGCTTTTCTTCCAGAAATGAAATTGGCTACGATTTTAAAACTATTCATTCGCATCGTGAGGTGGTTTATTCGGATGGATTACCTCTGGTACGTATTCCAACAGTTGATACATTAGAAAACGATATTAAACATGGATTTAGCGATGCAGCACATTTTCATAACGCAAGGAAATTTTCAAATGTTAGGCGTAAAAGTATTAATACTACTTCTAATAAAATTGAAAATAATCTTACAACTGAAAGTATTAGTTATCTAAGTTATGATAATGTTTCTCAAAATGCAAAATTTACTACAAATAATGAAGAAATAACTTGTACAGATTACTGGAAAGATTTTATTGGTAAAACAAGTAAGAATTTTGTTGTAATAGATTGCGAAACTACAGGTTTAAATAGCAAAGTTGATAAAATTATCGAAATTGGAGCCGTTAAGTTCATTGATGGGAAAATTGAAGAATTCCAGAAATTAATAAATATTAATTGCGATAGCGTTAGTAATTTTAACAAAAATAATTTTATTCCTAATGAAATTATTGAGCTAACTGGTATTACATCCAACATGCTTGAATCTTATGGTGTCGGATTAGATTTAGCATTAAGAGAATTTATTGATTTTGTGGGAAAATTACCATTATTAGGATATAACGTATCGTTTGATATTGGATTTTTTAATTCGGCTTTATTCTCATTAGATGAGAAACTCAGCAGTGCTTTTTCTGTTAATAAAGTTATTGATATTTCACGTTTTGTGAAGCATGATAGGAGGTTTTTGAAAAATTATCAGTTGAAGACTGTTCTGCATGAGTATAACATTTCTGAGTCAGTTCCTCATAGAGCTCTCCTGGATGCTAGGCTAACGGCGCGTCTTGTTCTTAATTTGACAGAATTGTTAAAGTTTCTTTCATAAGGTTATAATTTTGAAGGATTGTGTGCAACAATGGGTTAATTTTGAAAAGTAAATAGTTTTTACTATTTAGTCTTGGAAAAATAGCTATTTTATTGGGATTTTTAAGTGTATTTCCCGCATACGCGGGGGTGATCCCCTTCACGTTCTTTTGCTTTACAAGTATCCTGCGTATTTCCCGCATACGCGGGGGTGATCCCGGCACGGTTAAGCCGTTTGATATGCCGCTCCCGTATTTCCCGCATACGCGGGGGTGATCCCTCATCATTGGCTACACTCTCTGGATGCTTTAAGTATTTCCCGCATACGCGGGGGTGATCCCCGTAAAGTTTGCATAATGCGGCAACCAGATGCGTATTTCCCGCATACGCGGGGGTGATCCTGTGTTTTTACGAGGTTTTATACCTTCAAAAAGGTATTTCCCGCATACGCGGGGGTGATCCTCGTTAATGCGTGCTAAAAAGTTTTGTAAATACGTATTTCCCGCATACGCGGGGGTGATCCTTATAAGCTGTAATTATAGGTGTAATATCTTTAGTATTTCCCGCATACGCGGGGGTGATCCTGGTTTGACGGTTCAGAAACAGATGTTTATGTAGTATTTCCCGCATACGCGGGGGTGATCCTATCAATTTAAGAGCGAAAAGAAAAGTTTTTATGTATTTCCCGCATACGCGGGGGTGATCCCCGATGCGCAATGAGTGATTATGATTTTAGAGCGTATTTCCCGCATACGCGGGGGTGATCCCCGATGCGCAATGAGTGATTATGATTTTAGAGCGTATTTCCCGCATACGCGGGGGTGATCCCACTCTTGTAGATGCTGTGCTTGAGCGGCTTATGTATTTCCCGCATACGCGGGGGTGATCCGCGTCGTGCCGCGGCGTGCGATAGTGTCATCGAGTATTTCCCGCATACGCGGGGGTGATCCTTGTACTAGGTGGCGCAATCGATAGTTTTATTGGTATTTCCCGCATACGCGGGGGTGATCCTATGGCATTAAACGGCATTGACATATCATGGTAGTATTTCCCGCATACGCGGGGGTGATCCTATTTTCCTTATTTTGAGCTAATAATAAATTTAGTATTTCCCGCATACGCGGGGGTGATCCTAATCAAATTATTCGGATACTAAAAACCAAACCGTATTTCCCGCATACGCGGGGGTGATCCTCGTCATCACTCCATCCTTAAGCACAGGCTCAAGTATTTCCCGCATACGCGGGGGTGATCCTGAGCTTGTAAACGCTCTTGTAGATGCTGTGCTGTATTTCCCGCATACGCGGGGGTGATCCGTATGATGCATTGACGTGACATCTAAAGAACAAGTATTTCCCGCATACGCGGGGGTGATCCCTAACACGTTAGCAGATGTAGCCATTCGTGAACGTATTTCCCGCATACGCGGGGGTGATCCCAAACGTTCTTCATTGCTTGCATTGCAAAATTAGTATTTCCCGCATACGCGGGGGTGATCCCCCAATGGCTTCCTCATCTCTAGCACGCTGCGCGTATTTCCCGCATACGCGGGGGTGATCCCTTGTATTCTCAATCAGAGAATACTTTGAGTATGTATTTCCCGCATACGCGGGGGTGATCCCGAAGCCTGCGAAGTGTTCCTGCTGGAATGTTTGTATTTCCCGCATACGCGGGGGTGATTCCACGCCCGAATTGGGTATACTAAGTGTGTCGTTGTATTTCCCGCATACGCGGGGGTGATCCTGTCAAGTGTACCATCTTTTAATTCTTGTGCTAGTATTTCCCGCATACGCGGGGGTGATCCCGTATCATACTTTCTGAGTTTTGTCCTTATTGTGTATTTCCCGCATACGCGGGGGTGATCCCGAGTTGAGCGGCAAAGTCGAACATGAAACACAGTATTTCCCGCATACGCGGGGGTGATCCTAAGCACCCTAAAAACGCGGCGGGTATAACCACGTCTTTTCCGCATACGCTGGATAAAACCTACATGTGCGGCAAGTGTGGTTGTAGTAGTCTAGTGGTGGATATGATAGCGGACGCACAAGTGGAGGTTAAAACGCTACGCGGCGTATTATATCGCGCGCGTTGATTGTTTTTATAATAGGGTAGGCAAATAAAAACTTGCCTACCCCTTATTTTTACTGTTGATTGTTTGACTCTGCTTTAGCTGCTTTACTAACCGCCTCTTGCAGCGCTTGCCATGATGACGGCAGCTCTACAGGGCGATGTGGGCGGCGCGCAGCCCAATCACGTATAATGTCATAATCCCACGCAGGCTTTGCTGTTAGCGCACCAACTGAGTGCGTTGGTAGTGGGATCAGACCGCGGAGGCTACTCGCATCTTGACCATCTAAGGCTGCACGCCTAGATCGCACCAAATACTGGCGCATAGACTCGTAGCCGACGCCAAGAAGACGCGCAATATCATGCAGTGATACGAGTACTGTTTGACCGTTCTCATCTAGCATAATATGCTCCTTATTTTTCTTTACTACTACCCGTTAAACCAGCAGACAGTCCAGCAATACCAGCAGCTAGAGTGAATCCAATGCCAGCAAATGGCACTTGTAGAACAACGTTTGTTGCCGCTGTAATAGCGCAGATGGCTGAAATAATGCCTAATACTCTTGTTTTACTCATAATCGTATTCTTGTTTTACTCATAATCGTGTGGAAAGATTGAGGCTAGGGGTTCTAGCCAGTATCGTTGGTTGGAACCCCCGTTTTTTTGCCCATAATCCCAGCATAACACCATGACTCTTCTTGCTCACCGTCTAGCAGTGCCTTCAGCAACGAGTAGTCGAATAAGCTCAGCCGCGTCAGCTGCACTATTAGGCAAAACGATAGGGTTACGAGAACGGTTAGCAGCATACATGCGAATTGTTTCATAATTCCACAATGGTGCTTCTTGCACAATGCCTGCCAACGCGTCTGGGAGTGGAAAATCCGCAATTGTGAGCGTGCCTGCTTTCTGCTTTTTCCTAGTAATCACCAAATACTGGCGAATCGTATGACTTCCAACGCGTGTTTCGTAGCGACCGTAATAAAACATGAGCACTTTAATAATTGGCGCAAAACACAATATATAAATCTCGAATACTATACAAACTTCTTGAGCACACCAAGCGACACGCCAAAAGACGCAAAGCTTGCATTTGAGAATATTTCGGGTATAGTAGTTACTCGTGCTTCGGCGCTGGCAGTTGTCAGTGTGAGAGCATTGCGGACATAGCTTAGTTGGTAAAGCGCAACCTTGCCAAGGTTGAGACCGCGGGTTCGAGTCCCGTTGTCCGCTCTAGGTCCGGTGAGTTATTCGACCTTACGGTGGGTTAGCCAAGCGGTTAGGCAGCGGCCTGCAAAGCCGTATAGATGAGTTCGACTCTCGTACCCACCTCGATTAAGCGGGTTAGCTTAATAAACAACCTGGGCGGTTGGCGCAGTGGTAGCGCACTTCCCTGACACGGAAGGGGTCACAAGTTCGAACCTTGTATCGCCCACTCGAAAGGATTGCCTTTCACGCATAATTAAAAAAATTTTGGGTGATTGGCGCAGCGGCTAGCGCACTTCCTTCACACGGAAGGGGTCATAGGTTCGATTCCTATATCACCCACAATATTGTTCAGTTTCGCGGTATGATATACCGCATTTTTTGTATCTACTGGTATGTCTCGGTATTAGTCAGCATTTTGTTAATACATTTTTCGCGTATAGGTTGATTTAAGAATAAGCGTAGCGTCAAAATTAAACACTATTTTTGAGTTATGCACAAAAATAGTATTGGATAATGTAACGGTGCTGAATAGTGTAATTCCCAAAATCTCGCAGTTATGCTGCTCGGTTATGCTGCTCAGTTCTACTATTTAGCTCTACTTATTACTTGATATCCGTGTTTAATTAACACAGATTCGAGTTGAGAAAGATACGCAATTGCTGCAGGAGAAAGATTCGTGCGCTCATTCTTAATCCACCCAACAAGCATGGTTTCTTCGCAATCCAGCGGAATAGTCACGATTTTCTCGTTATTCAAGTCGCCATTGTCGATTCCAGTGCAAATAGTAAAACCATTAAGGCCAATAATAAAGTTCAAAATGGTTGCGCGGTCTGTAACATTAATCTTTTTAGGTGGATGTTGAGGCCATACCGCTTCCTCTGTAAAGAAGAAGCTACCATCCTCACCCTGCTCATACTGAATAAACGGATATGGTCGCAAATCCTCCAAAGTGAGTTTTTTATGACCCGCAAGTGGATTGTTTCTAGAAATAAACACATGCAATTTAGCGCGGAAAAGTGGATGGAATTCAAGATGCTTTTCTCGAAGCATCTTTCCAATAACGTCTTTGTTGTAGTCGGAAAGATAAAGCAAACCAAGGTCTGCGCGCATTGAAGTCACTTGATTAATAATATTTTTTGTACGAGTCTCCCTTAGTGAAAACTCGTACTCGTTAGAATCAATGCTGCGAATCATGTCTACAAAAGCTTCAACAGCAAACATGTAGTGCTGAGTTGCAACGCTGCAAAGCTGTTTTCTAGGCTTAGTGCTGTTGTATCGCTCTTCAAGCAAATCTGCCTGGTCTAAAACTTGTCGTGCGTATGTTAAAAACTCAGCTCCGTCAACAGTTAATGCAATTCCTTGAGAAGACCTTGTAAAAATCTCAATGCCAAGCTCTCGTTCCAATTCTTTTACGGAAGAGCTTAACGCTGGCTGTGAAACATAAAGTTCATGCGAAGCTTCGTTCATAGATCCACACTCTACGATTTTCACAATGTACTTTAATTGCAGCAGCGTCATTATTAAGAGCCTTCCGATTTTGGGATTTATACTTGACTATTTCCAACTATTACAACTATAACAACTATAAACTAACGCCTATAATCTTGCGATTAACGCCTATAATCTAACGCCTAGCGATGCTAAATCTTTGCGAGCTTGTTCGGTAGTAGTAAAAACAAACCCATGCATTCCAACGTTATGCGCGCCATCAATATTTACTGGCTTATCGTCGAAGAAAACAGTTGTTTGCGGTTTCAATCCAAATCTGCTCATAGCAAGTTCAAAAATCTCGGGCTGTGGCTTATGCAATTTTTCAACGCCAGAAATAATCGTACCTTGTAAAAGCGTGTTCAATTCTGGGAATTTACGCAATGCGAGTGGGAAAGTTTCTTTAGACCAGTTAGTCAATCCCCAAACTCCGTAGCCAGCTTTGCGTAAATCGTGCAATAAATCAACCATTCCAGGCATCATTTGCGTAAGAACTTGGTCATAGTGTGCGCAATACCATTGAAAAGCGTTACTAAGCTCCTTGCCAAAGCGCCTTTCATATTCTGGCAAAAGGTCTTTTAGTAGTTCGCCGCCGTCCATGCGGTCTTCAAACTCATAGAATCCAGCCAAATCGTCTTTTCCAAAAGTACCATTAGGGCAAATCGTGTCTACTAAATCCGGGAACTGTTTTTGTAAACAATTCCTGCAATTCCACTCGAGTAAGACCTTACAATAATCAAACATTACGTCGTGAATTTCAACAGATTCTACATTTTCATTTGTGTTGATATTTGTGTTGATATTTGTGTTTTTCATTTTTTCTTCTTTCACTAATTAAGATTCATTAAAAGACCAATAATGTAAGGCAGCGCATTAATAATATCGCTTGCTACAATTGGGTGATCTGAAGTTGAAGCATCATTTGATTCCACTATGTCTTGCGCCAATTGAGTGTAATTGTTTTCGCTGTTGATTTTAGATGCTAATGATGCTGAAATTCCGTGGATTACAGCTGCGCTCGCTGCAATAAAAGCATAGTTTTCGTTTTCTGCGTAATTCGCGTAGTTTTCTGCATAATTTTCTGCACAATTTTTATTATTTTCTTTTCTTTCGCGTTGCGCTAATAATGCTCCTAGAATTCCTGCCAGTACATCTCCTGAACCTGCGGTTGCGAGCCAAGATGGAGCGCATTTTGCAATATAAATGGGAGAGTGTAGTTCTGATGGTGATGCAACTGCTGTTGTTGCGCCTTTAACTAGCACAGTTGCTCCAGTAAGATCGGCTGCTTTTTGAGCGTAGTGTGTTGGATTGCTAGATATTTGCTGTGCGCTTATATTCAAGTCGTATCTAGTAAAAAGTGAGCTTAATTCTCCTGTGTGTGGAGTGAGAACCACTTTTGTGCAAACATGTTTTGGCAGTAAATCTAACGCTCCAGCATCTACGCATAGTGGTGGAAGATTATCTTTTTGACTTATTGATTGTTCTTTCGAATTATTATTTTCTTTCGCATATTGCGCAAGAATGCTCGCAATGTATTTTCTTTGATTTGCGCTAGCTTCAGTATTGCAATGATCCGCATCTGGTATTCCAGATCCAACTGTTATAGCGTCGATTTTTCCAGTCAATTGTTCCGAGGCTACTACTTCTGGAGATGTTTGTAATACTAAGTTTTGTGCGCGAAGAGGACCGGCATAACGAACCATTCCAATATTTGCGTGTGACGCAGCACTCGCGCTTAATATTGCAGCTCCAGGATACTCATTAGAACCCGTTACTAATCCCAGAACCCCACGCGAGTATTTATTGTAAAAAGGCTTAGGCTTTTTTAGACATTTGCTTACATCTTTTGCTTCTATGTTTAGAAGTTCACTCATGCTTACGATTGTAGTGAATATCTGGGATTGTTATTTGTGGGATTGTTATTTGTGGTTTTGTTATTTGTCACATTGCATTCGCTATATACACCATTTATTTATATAACGCAAGAAAAATCGCAATTATATCAGACAAAAAATTTGCGACACGCCACTTTTGAAAAAATATAATAAATTTTCAAAATTTCATTGACCATCCATCATATTTTTTCTATGCTTTTAAACGTTATTGCTAACGATAATCTTTCCTAATTAAAAATAATGGAGAAAGTGAAAACGCTTTTTAAACAGATTACAAGACTTGCAATAATGTGAATTCATAGATTCCGGAAAGGAAAATAGTGAAAACTGCACGAATTTTTGCCACCGCAGCCACCGCCGCTTTGCTAACTGTTGGCTTGTGCGCATGTGGATCAACAGCTAAGACAGCAGATCAAAAGACTAACGGTAATCAAGTAAACGTAGTTGCAACCACCACTCAAATCTGCGATTATGTAACTCAAATCGCATCCACTGCAGATGCAAAATCTGGATTAAGCCTTAATAAAACCGATTCTCAAGGCAAAAAGTCTGTGATTGGCGCGCCTCAAGACAAAGCAAAGTCAACAATCAACCTTACATGCTTACTCGCGCCAAACGCGTCTGCACACGAGCATGAGATGACTCCAGCGCAATCCAAAGCGCTTTCTAAAGCAGATTTAATGCTTGTTTCTGGAGTAGATCTTGAGCACTTCTTAGATCAGGCTGTAAAAGCTACTGGATTTAAGGGCACGATGGGAGTAACTTCGGGCATTCTTACCGCAGACGAAATCAAGGATTCAAAGGCAGAAGCTGCTAAAGAAAAGAATCTTCCTTACAAGATTGACCGCGGTGTTGAAAAGGTTCATGCTGAAAAATGGCCATTCCCACCAGAAGAAGGCGAGAAAGAGCCAGAATTCCAGTATGATCCACATATTTGGACTAGCACCAAGAATACTATGATTCAAGTCAAGAATATTGGTAACTTCCTTGGCAAAGCTCTTCCAGAAAGTAAGTCAATCTTCGATGAGCATGTTGAAAAGTTCGTTAAGTCTCTTACTGATTTGGACTCTTGGGCTACTGAAGCTTTGAACAGCGTGCCGCAGGAACATCGCGTTCTGTTTACTTCGCACGACGCATTCGGATACTTCTCACGCGACTACAATGTTAAGTTTATTGGCGCAGCTCTTTCTGACTTCAACAGTCAGCAGGATGCAACTGCAGACCATATTAAGGAGGCTGCAGAAGCTGTTAAAAAGTCTGGTGCCGTAGCAATCTTTGCCGAAAATTCCAACAATTCAAAGTCTATTAAGGCTGTGGCTGCTGCTGCAGGCGTAAAGGCGATTATTGGCGACGATGCGCTTTATGGCGATTCCCTTGGGCCTGTTGGCTCTGCTGGCGAGACCTATATTGGTTCCATTGTCCACAATGTTCAGACTCTTGTTAAGGCTTGGGATGGCAAAGTTCCAGACCTTCCAGAATCTGTAAAAACTGCTTTGAAAAAGTAGTTAATAGGTGGCTATATAAGTAGCTGAAAATAATAAATCACTACAAAAGTAGTTACAAGAAGGTTAATTTATAGTGAATAAGAGCGTCCTAGCAATGAAAGATTGCGACCTAGCATACGGTTATAAAACTGTTGTGACTGGGCTTAACGGAAGTGTAGAAGCTGGAGAGGCTTTAGCTTTAATAGGACCTAATGGTTCTGGAAAAACAACGTTTTTGCAGGCGATTATTGGTATTGTGCGAGTAAGCCATGGAAGCTTAACAATGCCAAAAACGGTTTCTATAGGCTACGTTCCTCAACAAGTTGATTTGGATTTGACTTTTCCAATCACCGCTCGTCAGGTTGTAGCAATGGGCTTAAGCAGGCAAACTGGATTCCTTGGTTTGCTTAAAAAAAGCCAGAAAAAATCTGTTGAGGACGCTCTTAATCATGTTGGTTTGCTAAATAGAGCAGATGTGCGATTTGGTGATCTTTCTGGAGGTCAGCGCCAGCGAATATTGCTTGCTAGAGCTATTGTTGCGCGCCCTACGTTAATTCTTTTAGACGAGCCTTTTAACGGATTAGACGAGCCGAATCGAAAAGAACTGCTCAATATTATGAAGTCCGCAAAAGAAGATGGGATTTCGTTTGTTGTCTCTACTCACGACTTGGTAATCGCGGACGCGATTTGCGAAAAAGCCTTGCTTTTGGCTGGTCGTCAAGTAGCTTTTGGGCCTCTTAGAAAAGTCATGACTAAAGAAAACATATCTTTGGCTTATGGTGGAAGTATGCCAGCTGCAAGTGCGGGTATTACTTTGAATCAATTAGCAAACAAAGATGATTCGTTAAATGCGGCGAGTGTCACAAGCACTTTTAGTGATTCAAGTATTTCGGGCACTGCTTTAGGAGACGAATCCAATGCTAGCTGAATTGGTTGAGTCTTTGCGCAAAATCCTCGAGCCTATACCAGGATTTGACTT
This sequence comes from Gardnerella vaginalis ATCC 14018 = JCM 11026, assembly GCF_001042655.1. Taxonomy (NCBI): domain Bacteria; kingdom Bacillati; phylum Actinomycetota; class Actinomycetes; order Bifidobacteriales; family Bifidobacteriaceae; genus Gardnerella; species Gardnerella vaginalis. The sequence goes on from NZ_AP012332.1 coordinate 706,291, forward strand.
TATTGCATCCGCTCCATACATTTTCAGACCTTTCTGTCTTCTTATTGTTCTTGCGATTGCTAGCGGAATAGTTGGCGTGTTTGTTAACTTAAGATGCGCCGAGTTTAATGCGGAGGCTTTGGTTCACGGGATTTTTCCTGGAATCGTAGTCGGAGCGTTATATGGTGGAATTGGGCAAATTATTCCAGGAGCTTCGATTTGCGCAATTTTTCTGGTTGCCGCTCTTGTGTGGGCATCTAGGTCTCAAAAAATCAACGAGTCAATAATTGCAACAGTTTTAACAACATTTTTTGCGCTTGGAATCGTAATATCTCTTAAAAAGGGAGATATGTCTGGACAGCTTGAAGCACTTATGTTTGGACGTTTGCTAGATGTTACAGATGATAGAATGACTCAAGCAATGCTTATTTGTTTATTTGCAATCGCATTACTTGTTCTAACTTGGAAGAAGCAAATTGTTGTTGCGTTTGACCGCGCTAGTGCTCCTTTAATGGGTGTTAATACTTTACTTGTAGATATTGTGCTAAACGTTGCAATTGCGTCTGTTGTAGTTTCTGCATCTTCGGCTGTTGGCGTACTTCTTGTTATTGGATACCTTGTTATTCCTGGAGCTAGCGCAAGATTGGTTTCTCGCACTGTTGGGCGTATGGCGTTTGTTGGCGTTGCGGTTGGTATTTTTGGCGTTTTATTAGGCATGTACGCTATGAACTTGGAACTTGATCATCCAGTTTCTCCGCAAGCTGCAGTGGCGCTAAGTATTTGCGCAATGTTCGTAGTCGTTTTGATTTTAAGATTCTTATACAGAGTTACATACGCACTAGTGTTTTCTAAAAAGTTTTCTAAAAAGAAAAAGTCTAGCGCAATAGATGGTGGTGGAAAGTAATAATGGTAAGTATTTGGCAAATTATTGCTCTTCCGATTGTAGAGGCAATTGCTGTTGGAGCATTATGCGGTTTTGTTGGATCCTTGGCTTTGCTTAATCAGCGTATTTTCTTCACCGAGTCTATAACTCACGCTGCTTTTCCAGGAGCTGTTATTGGAGTTGTAGTTACATCTGTTTATACGATTGACCAAAACGTTTTGTCTATTGGTCTTTTTATTGGCGCTGCTTTGGCTTGTATTGTTTTGTCTTTTATGATGCATGTGCTTTCTAAACTAAAGGGCATATCTTCTCAAGCATCTGCTGGAATAACTCTTACTGTTGGTTTTGCAAGCGGCTACTTTTTAAACAAGTGGTTTGCTCCTCTTCCATTGCGAATTGAGGGTTTTTTAACAGGATCTTTGCTTAATTGCACTCCTGCAGACGTGATTTTTGCGATTATTGCATTCGCTCTTGCACTAGGATTGTGGAGTTTTAATAGTGCTAATTTGATTCACTGCTCTTTTGACTCCACTAATTACAAAGCTTTAGGAGGCAGAAGCGGATTAATGCAAGGAATTGTTCTTGCGCTAATAATCATTACAGTTTCGGTAATTATTCCAGCTGTTGGAACTGTTGTTTCGGTATCTTTAATCGCAGCTCCTGCAGCAGCACTAAAGAGCAGAATGCGTTCCATTAACAAATTTGTGTTTGCGTGCGTATTGTCTTCTATTTTTATAGCGCTTTTAGGACTTGCCTTAGCTGTGATTTTAAGACTTTCTGCTGGCGGAACTATCGCGATTTGCGCTGGATGCTTCTATTTAGTTGTAAAGCTTAGTGAAAGTATCTTTTTGAAAATACATGAGATTTATTCTGGTTTTTGCAAAAAATCATTGTTAAAAAGTCGCTCTGTTGTTCTAGAGTAACATAGAATTGCACGTGAAAAATGCGTGCGATTGACGTCGTTTTTTGCGCGTTTTATTTATGTTTTAATCGCGTAAGTTTATCGACGCCACACAAGTCCAGGTCTGCACATTAGTAACGCAAGACCCCGATAGAAAAGGACAATTATGGCTGAAAATACCATCTCCATCACAGTAAACAATGAGCGCAAGGAGGTGGATGCAAGCTTCACTGGCGTTGAACTTTTCGCGGAAGATAAGAATATTATTGCCGTGCGTTTAAATGGCGAGTTGCGTGATTTGTACACGTCTCTTCATAACGGCGATACCGTGGAATCAGTAGCACTTGATAGTGAAGATGGCATCGCAATCATGCGTCATTCCGCTACACACGTGATGGCTCAAGCTGTTCAAGAAATTCGACCAGACGCAAAGTTGGGCGTAGGTCCTGTAATTAAAGACGGCTTCTACTACGATTTCGATGTTGATACTCCATTTACGCCAGACGATTTGAAGCAAATCGAAAAGCATATGCAGCGCATTATTAAAGAGTCTCAAAGCTTCCGCCGCCGCGTTGTAACAGAGGATGAAGCGCGCGAAGAAGAAGCAAATCAACCTTATAAGTTGGAGTTGATTGGAGATAAGGAAGCGGCTCTTGATCCGGCTGCTGCTGGCGAAATCAGCAAGCATGAGCTTAGCATGTATGACAATTTGGATCGCGAAGGCAATAAAGTTTGGAGCGATTTGTGCCGCGGACCTCATTTGCCAAATACGCGCTATATTAAGGCTTTTAAGCTTGAGCGTGTGGCTGCAGCTTACTGGCGCGGTTCGGAGCATAACCCTATGCTTCAGCGCATTTATGGCACTGCTTGGCCTAGCAAGGAAGAGCTTAAAGCTTATACAACTCGCATGGAAGAAGCTGCTAAGCGCGATCATCGTAAGCTTGGCCAAGAAATGGATTTGTTCTCATTCCCAGACGAGATTGGTCCAGGCTTAGCAGTGTTCCATCCAAAGGGTGCTGCAATCATTAACGCAATGGAAGATTATTCGCGCGAACAGCACAGAAAGCATCACTACAGCTTCGTACAAACTCCGCATATTACTAAGGGCGGCTTGTATGAGACTTCCGGCCATTTGCAGTGGTACAAGGATGGCATGTATCCTCCAATGAAGCTTGACGAAGAGCGCGACGAAAACGGTAACGTAACTCGTCAAGGTGCTGACTACTACTTGAAGCCAATGAATTGCCCAATGCATAACTTGATATTCAAGTCTCGTCAGCGTTCGTACCGCGAGCTTCCTTTGCGATTGTTTGAGTTTGGTACTGTGTATCGCTACGAAAAGTCTGGCGTTGTTCATGGCTTAACTCGCGTTCGCGGATTGACTCAGGATGATTCGCATATTTACTGCACTCGCGAGCAGATGCGCGATGAGTTAAAGAGCTTGCTTAACTTTGTGCTTGGTCTTCTTAAAGACTTCGGTTTGAACGACTTCTATTTGGAGCTTTCCACTAAGGATGAGCACAAGTTCGTTGGTTCCGACGAGATTTGGGAAGAAGCAACTAACACTTTGGCAGAGGTTGCTAAAGAGTCTGGTTTGGAACTCGTGGACGATCCAGGTGGAGCTGCATTCTACGGCCCGAAGATTTCTGTGCAAGCTCGCGATGCAATCGGCCGCACTTGGCAGGTTTCTACTATTCAGCTTGACTTCAATTTGCCTGAGCGCTTTAAGTTGGAGTATATTGCAGCTGATGGTAGCCACCAGCGCCCAGTTATGATTCACCGCGCACTCTTCGGCTCTATTGAGCGTTTCTTCGCGATTTTGCTTGAGCATTATGCCGGCGCGTTCCCAGCATGGTTGGCTCCTGTTCAGGTGACTGGCGTTCCTGTTGCAGACGAGTTTGCTCCGCACTTGCAAAAGTTTATTAGCGATTTGGAAGAGAATATGGTTCGTTGCGAAATGGACAGCTCCGACGATCGCTTTGGCAAGAAGATTCGTAACGCTTCTAAGTCTAAGGTGCCTTTCACTTTGATTGCTGGCGAAGAGGATGTGAACAACAATGCTGTGAGCTTCCGCTTCCGCGATGGTAGCCAATTGAATGGTGTTCCAGTTGAGCAAGCTAAAGAGTGGATTTTGTCCATTATTAAGCAGCGCGTTCAAGTGAATACTGCAGAAGATTTTGAGCGCTACACAAAGTAGCATTCGCGATGCAACTTACGTAGCATAAATCAACGTAAGTCAATACAAAACAAACCCGCACTTCTTAACGTTGTGCGGGTTTATTCCTTTTATTCTTGATTTATTACGAGTGACTTAGTTACTTAAGCAGCGCACGAATTGCTTCGATTTGCTCGCTATTAACTTGACTTGCAGGCTCGCGAACAAGCGTGCTAATCGGCAATCCCTTAAGATTTACAGCAGCTTTAATAGCAGAAATAAACAAGTCGGTAGTGTTGTAAACTGCCATCAAATGGCTGATTCTTTTAGCACATTCAATAAGATGTGCAAAATCGCCAGCCTCATACGCCTTATGCAAAGATGCAAAAGTTTCTGGCTCTACATTTGTAAGACCACAAATCACGCCGTTTCCTCCAGCAATCCTGTTAGGAGTGTAATACTCATCAAAGCCAGAGAAAACAACGAAATCTGGGTTTACGCGTCTAGTGGCTTCAATCATTGCGCGAGTATGGCTTATAGTATCTACCGTATCTTTAATACCAACAATATTCGGGTATTTTTCAGCAAGACTTGCAACTAAGCTTGGTGTTAAATCGCTGCCAGTTCGAGCAGGGAAGTTGTATAGAATAACGGGCAAGCTAGTTGCGTTAGCTATTGCGCCAAAGTATCGTTCGGCAGTTGGTGCAGTTGGTCCAAAGTAGTATGGAGATACAGCTACAACAGCGTCTGCTCCGCAACTTTCCGCAAACTTAGTAAAGTCAAGTACTTCGTTAAGATTTGTGTTTCCAACGCCTATAAGAACTGGAACTCTGTGATTAACATGTTCAATAGCAAACTTAGCAGCTTCCTTTTTTATGCTAAGTGGATATGCGTAGAATTCGCCGATGCTGCCAAAAATCAATATGCCATTAATCCCAGCATCAATCAGATGGTCTAAGTGCTTTGCCCATAAGTTGTAGTCAATGCTTCCGTCATCTTTGCTTACAGTTATTGATGGGCAGAAAACGCCCTTAAAAGCATGCAAATCAAGCTTTGCGATACTAGAAGTAATCATAAAATTCGTCCTTTTATTAATTATTTTGTGTATTGAATTATGGGGTATAAGACTTTAACTGGCAAAATCTTACACCCCATAAGCAATGATTATTCAAATCGATTATTCAAATAACTTAATTAATTACAGTTTAATACCATACGCCTTCTTTGCATTATTCATAAAGAAATCTTCGTCGTCGCCGAAAAGCTCAACCATTAAGTCAAGATGCTGCTTAAGTGAAGAATTCAACTTAACAACTGGCCAATTGGAGCTAAAGAGTAGGCGATCAGGGCTAAAGGTGTCTTTTACAAACTTAACAATATCTGGATTTACTGGATTATCTCCCGAAATCTTAATATAGCTGTGTGGAAGCTTTGCAAACGCACGCAAAGCATTGCAAGAATCGTCGTCTAATCCTGGAACATTGCCCAAATGGTTTAGAACAACAGTAACTTCTGGAACTTGCTCAAAAGCTTTAGCCATATCTCCAAGTTCTTCGCCACGATTGCAAAGCTCGAAAGGCATGCCCTTCTTCGCCATTGCCTTAAGACCACCAATAAACGAAGGCTCTAGGCAACGTCCGCGTGGCTCGCTTGGAATATGAAGAGGCTCGCGAATACCGGTTGCGTGAATTGGAACGCGCATAAACGGATCCAACGTGACTCTAAGCATTTTAGCTAGAATTTTAGGATTAGGATTTTCGCCAATAAGCCTATCTTCTAGCTCGTGGTCTGCAGCATCAACCTCAACGTATACGCCGCCGAGGAAGTCAACTCCTAAATCTGCATACTCTTTTTCTAGCTGCTCTAGAGTAAAAGTGTGGTTTAACTTGTCTAAGCCATCAAGCCAAGGCAAGACTTGCTTTGTTGGATCCCAAATATGAAAATGTGAATCCAAAATACGAAGTTGAGACATAATAAATTTTCCTTTCTAAAGACTTTCAAATAAAAACTTTGTAAAGACTTTGTAGTTATTCGCGAATTATTTAGCTTCTACAAGACCAATCTTTGAGCCCCAAAGAGCGTACCAAGCAACATACAAGAATCCTGGAACTGTGAGCAATACGGCGGCTTCGATTCCAGCAAAATCTTGTACCAAACCGAAAACTAACGGAATGATTGCAGCGCCAACAATGCTCATAACGAGTGCAGAAGAACCAGTCTTTGCTGCTGCTCCATGAATTCCCTTAAGAGTAAGAGAGAAGATTGTTGGGAAGCCAATGGAGATAAACAAGTACGCTACAATGTAGGCGATTACAGAAATCTGACCAAGTCCAAGGAATGCAACAAACATAAGCACTGCGCTTAAAGTCATGTACAATCCAAGAATCTTGCCACCATCAAACTTTGCCATCAAAGGAGTTGTAACAAAGCGGCCGATTGTAAACATTAAGGAAACGATTGCAAGCATAGAAGCAGCAACACCAGTGGTGATTCCAGTACCCCAATGCTTTAGAGCAAAGTCGGAGAACATTGCCATTCCAGCAACTTGAAGTCCAATAAAGATGAATTCTGCAATAATTCCAAGAGTAAAGTATGGCTTGCTCATAAGATGAATGAAGGAAGAATCACCCTTGCTTTCCTGGTCTGCCTCAACGTCTCCTGGAGGAGTAGGGAGTTTAAAGCAGAAGAAGATTGCAATAATCGCAATAAGAACAATGCCAATAACAATGTAAATCAAGCGAGTATCGCCAAGGAACTTTAGCTTAGCAACGTCGAAGCCTGGCTCGTTCTTAGCAACAGTTTTGCCTAAAATTTGACCAAGAATAAGAGGTCCAACAATGTTTCCAACTCCGTTGAAGCTCTGTGCCATGTTGATTCTAAAGGATTCGCCCTTCTCATCGCCAAGCTTAGTAATGTAAGGGTTGCAATTCGTTTCCAAAGTTGCTGCGCCCAACGCTATAACAAACATTGCAACTAGGAACATTGCGTAGCTTGCGGTAGCTGTTGCAGGGATTACCGCAAATGCGCCAAGAGCAAAGAGTGCGAGGCCACTAATAACGCCGCCCTTGTATCCAAAACGCTTTGCGATTAAGCCTGCAGGAATTGCCATAACGAAGTATGCGCCAAAATATGCTACCTGCAGCAATGCTTTTTGAGTATTATTCAGTTCAAGATAATTGCCAAATGGTGAATTCAGTGCATTGACCAAATTCATGGTCAAGCCCCATACAAAGAACAAAGATGTTACCAATACGATGGCAATCATAGCTTTTGAGCCATTTTTACTATTCTTAACGACGGCATTGTCGTTTTCTTTTGTAGTCATCGTCACTCCTGTGTGAGAATAATTCTAAAAGTTTAAGATTTTAAGTTCTTAAATGATTTTGTGCAATGGTGCGCAAACACACATTCGCATTGCGCACCATTTACTAGCTAAACTGCATTAATCTTAAATTTGCATTTGTGATTTAAGACAAAGCGCGATCAAGATGCACGTAGCCTCCATCAACGAATACCCACTGACCAGTGGTGTGCGAAGAGCGATCCGAAAGCAGGAATGCAGCTTCGTTTCCAATCTCTTCCGTAGTAGTCATGCGGTTTTCCAGAGGAATCTTGTCTGTAATAACCTTCAAGCGAGCTTGCTGAGCAGCTTCGTCACCAAATGTCTTAATCCAATCTGCATACAGTGGAGTCCAGCATTCCGAAACAACAATCGCGTTTACGCGCACGCAATCATGGACAAGAGCTGCAGCCCATTCGCGAGTCAAGCCTAAGATTCCGCCCTTTGCAGCAGCATAAGCGCTAGTCTTGCCCTGGCCAGTTAGAGCAGTCTTAGAAGAAATGTTCACAACAGCTCCGTGGCTTTCCTTCAAGTACTTTACAGCAGCATGAACAGTTTCGTAGTAGTGAGTGAGGTTTCCGTGAATCGACTTCTCGAAGTCGCGCCAAGAAGTGGATTCCAAATCCTTGTTGTCGTTAACGCCAGCGTTATTTACAATGCCGTCAATATGACCATACTTCTTATAGGTTTCTTCAATAATTGGTGCAATCTCGTCCGTGTCGTTCAAGTCGAGAAGATAAACATCGTAGTTCTTTGTGTATTGCTCAATATCTTTGCGGAATGTTTCTTCTGCAGCATCTGCGCGGTTAATAACTACTGGAATTGCGCCTTCTCGAGCAAGTTGAAGCGTAATGCCTTTACCAATTCCCTTGAATCCACCTGTTACAATGAAAACTTTGCCTTCCAAATGCAAATCCATAATGAACTCCTTTGTTAAATGATGTGGTTTGCTTTTAGTTAATTTTTAAATTATAAAATTCTATGATTTGTTATTGTTACAAGTGGCTAATCGTTAATCACTATGCGATTAGCCACTTATTTTTTATTATTTTTAGCCGCGATAAAGGTACTTTTCGGCTGTTTCCAGCGTCATCTCAGTGCCATTACCTGGGGCGGTTGGCGCAACGTAATTGCCATTCTTGATTTGTGTTGGATGTACAAAGTGCTCGTGCTGATTGTCTACGTATTCAATCATGCGACCTTCCTTTGTTCCAGAAACTGCAACATAATCAAACATTGCAAAGTGGCATACGGCTTCGCACAATCCAACTCCGCCTGCGTGTGGGCAAACTGGCTTGTTAAACTTACGAGCAAGCAAGTATTCGAGAACAACTTCTTGTGGACCTGCAACTCGAGTTGCGTCGATTTGCATTATTCCAAATGCGTTTGCCTGCAAGTATTGCTTAAACATGATTCTGCTTTGCATTTGCTCGCCAGTTGCAACTGGTATTGGGTTGATTGCGCGAGCGATTGTTGCGTGTCCAATAACGTCGTCTGGGCTTGTTGGCTCTTCTACCCAAGCTAAGTCGAAGTCGTGGAAGCGATTAATCCAAGTAATTGCTGTTGGAACATCCCACACTTGGTTTGCGTCTACTGCAAGTCGAACATTTGGGCCGATTGCTTCGCGAGCGAGTGCGAGTCTTCTTAAATCGTCGTCTACATTTTGACCAACCTTAAGCTTAATTTGCTTAAAGCCTTTAATTTGCGATTCTTCCTTAGCGATTGCAACCATCTTTTCGTCGCTGTAACCGAGCCAGCCTGCGGCAGTGGAGTATCCTGGGTAGCCGTTTACAAGCAAGTCTGCAATTCGCTCTTCCTTGCCTTTTTGGCCATCTTGCAAGAATTCGATTGCTTCTTCTGGCCTTAAAGCGTCTGTCATGTAGCGGAAGTCGAGCGTAGAGACTAATTCCTTTGGATCCATCTCGGCAAGCAAGCGCCACAATGGCTTTCCAGCTCTCTTTGCTTTAATATCCCACAATGCGCTCAAAATCGCGCCAATTGCCATGTGCTCTACGCCTTTTTCAGGACCTAGCCAGCGAAGTTGTGAGTCGTGAACAAAAAGATCCCATGCAAGTCGCATGTTGTCTAGTAATTCTTCTACGTTTCTGCCAATAAGCACTTGAGACATGGAGTCGATTGCTGCGCAAACAACATCGTTGCCGCGGCCAATCGTAAATACAAATCCAACACCTTTAATGCCATCGTCTAGGCTGGTTTTGATTTCTACGTATGCGGATGAATAATCTGGATCTTTGTTCATTGCGTCGGATCCAGAAAGCGTTTGCGACGTAGGGAATCTAAAATCATAGGTTTTTACTGATGTAATTGTACTCATAACGATTCGTGCTCCTTTGCTTTAAGATCGTTGTGACCTACTCCTATATTTTATAACAAAATAATAGAAAAATGTTCTAATTGTTAGGAAATTTTCGTAAATAATTTTTTGCGAATTTTTCCTAATCTCACGTTTTGTGATAAATGTCATATTTCGGATTTTAAGAATATTGAAAAATTGAGCTTTTATCTTTTATAACTGTTAAAAAATGAATACTTTTGGCATCGATGTTATCTGTTAAATTCTGATTATTCGGCGTGTCATAAGAAAATTTCGCGACTTTGCATAGTCTGTAGCGAAATAACATATGATATTATTTCTATTAGGCTTGATATGTTAGGCAATAATGCGGTTTTTCTATTTTTTGAATTTTCGCATTGCTGAGAATTAATGCAAAATTAAGTAAGAAATTTTCTCTGAATTTGTTTGCGACTTAAGAAAATTTTGCGACTTATAAGCATATGAGCATAGGAATATAGGAATTAGGAGAGTGCATATGCCAACTCGTAGTCACGCAACTAGCATTGCTGAAAATGAATCTTCAAAACCTCGCATAACGGAGTTGGCTAAAAAGGCGGGGGTATCGCCTTCTACAATTTCAAAGGTTATTAACGGTAGAACTGGCGTTTCAGATGAGACTCGCAAAAAAGTAGAAGAAGTTCTTTTAAAAAGTGGGCGCGAGTATTCGCTTGTAAGCACTAAGGTATCTCCGACAATTGAATTATTAGTAGATTATGTGGCAAATAATGGCACGATTGAGATGATTACTTACGCATCTCGTTGGGCGCAAAGAGAAGGATTAGCTCTTACAGTCGCTCAAACCGATAATGGTAAGAAACGTGATGAATGTTTGCGTGGAATTGTAGATAGAAATCCTCTTGGTGTTATATCTCAAATGTCTGATCTTACGCAGAAAGATAAGGAATTTTTGCGTATGCGAAATATTCCGTTGATTATAATTGATCCCGTGTCTCTTTCTAATGGGGAAGATCACACGATTTCAATCGATAATTGGACAGGAGCTTATGAGCTTACAAAACATCTGATTAATCTGGGGCATAAGAGAATAGGCGTTATAACTGGTCCTCTTAATGTTCAATCTGGTGTAGCCCGATTTGCTGGCTATAACGCTGCAATGGAGCAGTCTGGCTTGACGATTGATAAAGATTTGGTTAAAGAGGGGGATTATCTTCCTGAACGTGGCTATGAAATGGCTTGTAAGATTTTGGATTTGCCTGAAGAAAAGCGTCCTACTGCTATTTTCGCTTGCAACGATATTACAGCTGTAAATGTGTATCGCGCTGCTCGCGAGCGCGGTATGAAGTTAGGATCTGAGCTTTCTGTAGCTGGGTTTGATGACGTGTATCCTGCACAGTATTTGATGCCATCTTTAACAACTGTTAATCAGCCTTTTGATTCAATAGCAAAGAATGCTATTAGAATGATTCTTGAGATTAGGGAAGGTAAGGAGATTGAGAATCAACTGGTTCTTCCTGCGCATATTGTTATTCGAGAAAGTACTCAGACTGTTGTCGATTGATAGAAGAGTTATTAGATATAGAATTTGACTTATGATTTATGGCTTATGACATAAATCAAATAAATGTGGACGCAGCCTAAATCAAGATAAGTTGCGTCCACAAATATTGCGTATTTATTTATTATTTGATTATTTCAGAAGACTACATCAAACTTGTGTAAATCTTGCGAATGTCTTCCAAAGTGGCCTTGCGTGGGTTTCCTGGAGTGCAAACATCTGCCAAAGCGTCGTGGCTTAAGCCTTCAATATCTGCCTCACTAGCTCCAACCTCGCTAATCTTAGTAGGATTTCCAAGCTTAACAGTTAAGTCGTGAACTGCCTTTACAGCAGCATTGCGCACGGTTTCGAGGTCATCTGTGTATGCGTTTGGAACGTCGAATGCTGCAGCAATATCGCGATACTTTTCGCCAGTGTAATCCTTGTTGTATTCCATAACAGGAGCGAGCAAAATTCCGTTTGCAACGCCATGAGCAACGCCAAGGCGACCGCCGAGTGGGTGAGCCATGCCGTGAACTAAGCCCAAACCAACGTTGGAGTATGCCATGCCAGTTATATAGCTTGCGTAAGCCATTTGTTCGCCTGCTGGAACGTCTCCATCTGCGCTCTTTGCAAGGTTTTGTGCAATCATGCGAATTGTTTGCAAAGACAGGCAATCCGAAAGGCTCCATGCGCCTGGTGTAATGAAACCTTCGATTGCGTGGGTGAGCGCGTCCAAACCAGTTGCAACTTTAAGCGAGCGTGGCATGGAATCGGTTAAGTCTGGGTCTACGAATGCAACGATTGGAATATCGTGAGGGTCTACTGCAACGAATTTACGAAGCTTTGCAGTATCGGTAACAACATAGTTGATTGTTGTTTCGGATGCGGTTCCTGCGGTTGTTGGCACGCCAAAGATTGGAACAGAAGGATTCTTTGTATCTGCAACGCCTTCAAGAGAAAGAACGTCGCCAAACTCTGGGTTTGCTACAATAATTCCAATGCCTTTGCATGTATCTTGTGGAGAGCCGCCGCCGAGTCCAATAAGGAAGTCTGCTCCAGATACCTTGAACTTTTCTACACCGTCTTGAATGCATTCAACAGGTGGATTTGGCTTTACATTGTCGAATACTTCGTATGGAAGACCAGCTGATTCTAGAACGTCTGTAACTTTTTTAACGGTTCCAGTTTTTACAAGAACAGGATCTGTTACTACAAATGCTTTTTTAAAGCCGTGTGCTTTAGCAACGTTTGGAATCTCTTTGATTGCTCCGCGACCGAAGTAAGCAGTCTGATTGAAAATCATTCTATAAACCATGCGAAAATCTCCTTTGAGTTTCATATTGGCATACGCCAAATTTTTGGTAGTCGATTAATATTTTACAATATTGCATGACATTTGGCGAGTGTATTAAATAAGCTTTTTATTACTAAACTTAACAAATAAGCAATTAAAATGAACATAAAGTAACTAATTTTATGCATTTTTATTTATTTTAGATATAAATAAGCACATTTATAAAAATTCGAGCACATGATTTGTAATGCTTATTTTGAAGGAAAAATATTAATCATGTTAAGAAAAATTCTTTAATTGATGGTGTTGTAGTTGCCAAATTGACTTATTTTGCATTAACTAATCGCTTGAAATGCAAATTTGAGCTTGTAGCATTAACAATCTTATGCAAGCTTCTCATACTAAAGTATGACGATTTTATATAAGAGCATTTTTATATCAAAATTTAATATCAAAATTCCTATTATTTCAATGAGAATATCAGCCTTACGCACTATAGAGAATGCGTTTTTAATCCCGTAAATTGTAATTGTAAGGTAATTCCAATACTTGTAAGGAACTGCAAAAGTAAGCGAGGTGCAAAATGAGTGTTGAAAATAGTCAAGATACGCGTTTTACGCAAATGAATTATTCCGCTCAAGAAGGTTTGATTGGCGAGACTGCGGTTGCAGCTTTGCATGTTGTTAAAGATTTTGGCAAGGGTGCAGGCATTGTTCACGCTTTGCGAGATGTAAGCGTTAGTTTCGAGCGCGGCAAGTTTACTGCGATTATGGGTCCTTCGGGTTCTGGAAAGTCAACTTTAATGCATTCTTTGGCTGGTCTTGACAGCGTTAATTCTGGAAAAGTTTTGGTTGACGGCCTAGATATTACAGGCATGAGTGATAAGCAGCTTACGCTTATGCGCCGCGAGATGGTTGGTTTTATTTTCCAAAGTTTTAATCTTCTTCCAATGTTTAGCGCTGAGCAAAATATTCTTATGCCTCTTACTTTGGCAGGCAAAAAGCCAGATAAGCAATGGTTTAATACTTTGGTTAATACTCTTGGCTTGCAAGATCGTTTAAAGCATCGGCCTGCTGAGCTTTCTGGTGGTCAGCGTCAACGCGTTGCAATTGCTCGAGCTTTAATCTCTAAGCCTTCCGTAGTTTTTGCAGACGAGCCTACTGGCAATCTCGACTCTGCTTCCAGCTTGGAAGTTTTGCATTTCTTGAAGAAGTCTGTAACGGAGCTTGGTCAAACTGTGATTATGGTTACTCACGACGCTGTTGCAGCGTCTTACGCGGATCGAGCAATCGTGTTTGCAGATGGTCAAATCGTTGAAGACGTGCAAAATCCTACTGCAGAAGGAATGAGCAAGATGCTTATGGAGCGTAGCGAGGCTGGCGTTAATAATCAGCCTGCTCAATTGCAATAAAAGGTGGTGAACTTAGAATGTGGAAAATCGCACTAAAACTTATGCGTAAAAGCGTGCGCATGCTAATCGCCTCTGGAATTGCAATTCTTATAGGCAGCATGTTTATGAGCGCTACTTTGCTTTTTGCAAACAGCGTTGATGACTTGATGGTTCGAAACGCAACAAATGAATTCGGTAGCGCAAATTATGCAATCTCATTTAGAAATCCTAACAGTTCTCCGAGTAGTGAAATTCATTATAAAGATCTTCATTTAGACGAAATATCGAAGATGCCTGGTGTTAACGGTATTCGTAGTGACGATGCTACTGCGCTTGTAAGAGTAGAAAAAGGTGATAAATCAGTTACGAGTATTGCTTGGTCTAATGGTTTGTATGGAAATCTTCCTGTGTATAAATCAACAGAAGGTAGAGATCCGCAAGAAATAGGCGAAATCACGCTTATTAAAAGTATTGCTAAATCAATACATGCAAATATTGGCGATACTATAACTTTGGTTAAAGTAGATGACACTGGCGGAGATAAAGAAAAATCGTACGATGTTCGTGTGGTTGGTCTTGTTGACGATGGAGAACATTCTCAAATACCATTTTCAAATCGCGGCACGTATCTTGGTGGCATAACGAACGATTTTTGTGCAAAACTCGAAAATATTGAGAATTTTGACAATCAAGTTGTGCAAAGCAAAGTGTACATGAGTATTGATGAATCTAAAATAAACGATTTATCTCCTAAGATTAACGCTTTGCTTCCTTCGAGATTCTCTCTTATGTCTAGGCACGAAGTTGGTGTGAGATCTGTTCGAAATGTGTCTAACGGCACTAATTTTGTGACTATGTTTTTGCTATCTTTTGGTATTCTAGCGTTGCTTATTTCTTCGCTTGTTATAGCAAACACATTCCAAGTGCTGGTTGCTCAACGCAGACGAACTCTTGCGCTTTTGCGCGTAATTGGCGCACAATCTCACCAGCTTTATGCTGCAGTTTTGCTTGAAGCTGCAATACTTGGAGTTATTTCCGCGGCTGTTGGTGTGCTTTGCGCAATCGGATTTATGGGCGCAATTAGTAACGTGAATATTAATTCTGGACCGTTATCTAAGATTCCTTTGATTGTTTCACTTCCGGCAATTGTGTGGCCAATAGCAATTGGCACGATTGTAACAGTTCTTGCGTCTATGAGTGCTGCGCGATCTGCTACAAAAGTAACGCCTATGGAAGCGCTACGACCAATGGATTTGATTAAAGATAAGCGTGCAAGCATTATTCGCGCTGTTTTTGGCGTTCTGTTTATTGTTGTAGGTATTTTAGCTACTGCTTTAAGTGCTACTTCTTTAGCGAGTATGATTGCTGGGAAGTCACCTAATGCTGGTTCTGACTCTTGGATGACTTTGCTTGGAGCAATGTTTGGTTGTGCGCTTGTTTTCATCGGAATTATTATTACAGCAACATTCTGGATGCCGTTCGCTATGAAGGCAACTGGCGCAATCATGGCACTTTGTGGGCCTGCTTCTAAAGTTGCCAACGCAAACGTGCAACGAAACCCTAGAAGAGTTGCAGCAACTGGAACGGCTTTGCTTATTGGCGTAACGCTTGTTTCTACAGTAGTAACGGGCGCAATATGTGGTAAAGCAACTCTTAAAGGTGTTGTTGATGACCGTTACAGTGTTGACATTATTATTCAAGGCAAGAATGTTGATGAATCTCTAGCTGCCGATATTTCAAAGATTAGTGGAATAAAGCATACTGAGTTGCTTCCTGCAGTTCCTATGACTTTTAAGAACGCTAAGGGCAAAACTGAGTATGCTATGGCAGCTGGAGTTGATAATGTAAATCAACTTAAAAATGTAATGCACACTGACCTTGATGGCGTTAATATAAACAAAGATTCTATACTTTTGCCTAAGTTTAATGAAGAAGGTGGAGAACCTTTTGAGCTTAAAAAAGGAAACCTTGATCTGCAAGCTTACGTAGAAAAGTACAGTTCTGGTGAAACAGACAGTGATAATATTACGCCATTTACTGGCACGAATACAGACTCTAGTAATAACGATAAGAGCATTACTGTAAAGCAAGTTCAGTTTAAGAAGTATAGAAATGTTAATATATATTCAAGGAATACTGCTTTTGTTAGCAAATCTTACTTCAATAACTACCTTAAGCCTACAACGCATATTCTGCTCATTTCGGTAGATTCTAGCAAAGCTAATCTTGTAGATATTGTTAAAAATATTAGAAATATTACATCTAGCTATGCGGAGGTTATGGCTGCTGGAAGCGTGTTTGAGCGAGCGCAGTGGGAGAGTGCTATCGACGTAATGATGATGTTGCTTGTTGGCTTAATAGCAGTAGCTGTTGTGATTGCTTTAATAGGCGTTGCAAACACATTAAGCTTGTCTGTTATTGAGAGAACCAAAGAATCTGCAACTTTGCGCGCAATAGGCATGACAAGAGGCCAGGTTAGAAGATCTCTTGCGTT
This sequence comes from Gardnerella vaginalis ATCC 14018 = JCM 11026, assembly GCF_001042655.1. Taxonomy (NCBI): domain Bacteria; kingdom Bacillati; phylum Actinomycetota; class Actinomycetes; order Bifidobacteriales; family Bifidobacteriaceae; genus Gardnerella; species Gardnerella vaginalis. The sequence continues at coordinate 722,581 of NZ_AP012332.1, forward strand.
GGAAGCAACGTTGATTTCCTTAACAAGCACCGTTTCTGGCTTGATTGTTGGAACAGTGTTTGGGTGGATTGGATCCTACATGGTGTTTAGCGTAATTGGCAAAGTTCCGTTTGTAGTTGATTGGGCTATTTACGCGGTTCTTGCTCTAATCGCTTTGCTTGCAGCGCTTCTTTCTAGCGTTCTTCCGGCTCGTAGAGCAGTGAAGTCTTCGCCAGTAGTTGCGCTCGCAGAAGAATAAACTATATGTTGTTATAACATATATTAAGTTAATTATAAAAACAGAAATAATGCTGGTGTAGTTGTGCATCAGCATTATTTTTTTCTACATAACGTGCGACACGCAGAAAAAATAATGTGATGTACATCAAAAAAATAAATAAATTTTATGCATAAAATACAATTGTTTAGATATTATTAATATGGATTTATATTTTTATCGGGAAAATCGAAAAAATTAAGTATTAAATATTTGTTATAACAAGTTAATCGAAAAATTTTTCGATTATTTGACGTTGGAATCTTATTTATTTCTCTGTTATGCTCTTTGGTTGACTGCTGACATAAGCATAAATTAAATATGAGGCCGCTACGAGCAAGGAGTAGAAGAATATGGTAACGGTCAATAAAAAATCTGCCGCAGTGATTGCAGGAATCGTGTTGTTATTAATGCAAAGCCCAATGCCAGCGTGGGCACAAGAAGCTGTAAGTGGATCAGAACCAAATAATGTTGTCGATGCTTCTGATAACAAATTCGGTAAATTAGAAGATTTAGATTTGGGTGCTAAAGATCCAGAGACACAAGATGAATTACTTTCTAGTCGTAAAAGTGCAAAAAATAATTTAAAGATTTATGAAAACAAGTTAAAAGAATTAGAAATAAAAGTTAAGACTTTAAATGAACTTGTAAAAAAAGAATTGGAAGATAGTAATAATAAAACTGATAAAATTGAAGAATTAGAACGCAGAATGGAATCTGCTTCTGAATCTGATTTTGATCGTCTTAATGGAGAGAAAATCAAGCTAGATGAAGATAGAAAAAATATAGAAAACAATCTTAGAGACAATACTAAAAAGTTGAATTCTGCTGAAGAGGATTTGAGAAAATATAATATATATTCACAAAATGCAAGGCAACAAGTAGCAGAATATGAACGAAAACTTAAGGATAATTTTGGTGTAGATATCAATGATCTTAATAAGGAAGAAAATAAGGTTCAAGAAGAAACAATGAAGCCGGATTCTCCTACACCAGCTCCACGTACAGAGTCAGATACTACAGTTGATACGCCAAATGACTCTACTAAGTCGAAGAAAGAAGTTGAGAAGTCCATTCCAGAAGTAAAATCTCCAGATACTAAAGTTATTGAAGAAAAAGCTGCACAAGAAAAAGATTCTGTGCAGACTCAGCCGAAGGATTCTAAAGTTGATTCGCGGTCTTCAGATAATAAATTTGCATCTTCTGAATATAGATCTTCGCAAGTAGAATCATTAGAATCTAAGAAATCTAAAGCGAAGAGTGTTGAAGTTGAATCGACTACTTCTTCATCTGTAGCAGCACGCCCAGCAGAATCCTCTGTAACACCATTTGCTCCAGTTTCTGAATCAAAGGTTATCCCACAGAATGCTACATCCAAGGAAATTCCTGCGGCTTCTGTTGGAAACTCACAAAATGCATCTGCTGTTTCTCCTGCGTCAGATGTTTCTGCTGCTTCCGCAAATGTGAGCACTACTGCATCAGTTGCAGCGCAGACAGCATCGCCAGTATCTCATCCAGCAGAATCCGAAGCAAATAACGCTTCTAGTAGCGAAAAAAGCGATTCTCAAAATACTGAAGAAGATAAAAAAGATGAAAATACGGAAAATGAAGAGGTAAAAGAAGATTCCAAAGCTGTTGAAGAAGCCGATAAGTTATCTGAAGCTAAAAGCGATAACGCAAAAGCACCATCGAACAACAATAATCTTGTAGTTGCTGGCGCTGTTGTAGGAACAATGGCAATAGGTGGTTCTGCAGCTGCAGGTATTTATATGAGTCGCGGTGGCAAAATTCGCTTTTCTAAATAAAACTTAGGATTGCTGATAATCAAATACAGATAGCTAAAATAGCTTAATGCGAATATAAATAGCACAAATAATATAAAAAATTAAAATGCGGTTGCAATTCGATCGTTCAATGAAGAATAGATTAATTTTGCAGCCGCATTATTTTATAGAAAAGATTTATTGTTTATAAGAACAGCCGCATTATTTTTTATTTTTATAAGAATAATTAAACAAGACCATTTTCGTAAGCGAACACAACAGCTTGAACTCTGTCTCTTGCGTCGATTTTTCCCAAAATATGAGCAACATGCGTTTTAACTGTTGGCAAGCTAATAAACAGTTTATCAGCAATCTCTTGGTTAGACAGTCCGTGAGCAATTTCAATGAGTACTTCGCGCTCGCGATCTGTTAAATCATTTAAGTAAGAATTGTAAGCGTTTGCGTTTTGTTTGCTTCTAGACGCATTTTCTGTATTTTCTTCTTCCGATGCAATACTTTCGTTGCTCGGCTTAGAAATCATCGACTCAATTAAGCGCTTTGTAGCAGTTGGAGCAATAATTGCGTTTCCTTGATACACAGTTCGTATTGAATTAAGCAATGTTTCTGGCTCTGTATCTTTAAGCAAGAATCCAGATGCGCCCGTATGAATTGCAGCCATAACGTATTCGTCTAAATCAAAAGTTGTTAAAATAATAATGTGCGTGTTGCTATTAGCATCTTCTTGCAAAATTTTGCGAGTTGCTTCCAAGCCGTCCATGTTAGGCATGCGCACGTCCATCAAAATAACGTCTGGATTTTCCTTTGACGCAACTTCTACAATTTCATTGCCATTTGAAGCTTGCGCAACAACTTGCATGTCTTTTTGCGAGTTGATTACCATAGCAAATCCTGCGCGCACAAGCTCCTGATCGTCTGCTATTGCTACGCGAATTACTTCATTGTTTTCCATATGTTCCATAGTATCAACTTACTGTTGCTTATTTAATGTGTTGTGTTTAATGCGTTGTGTTGAATTTGCTCATCAAGTGGTGCAGCAGGGCGAACCGCAATCTCAGAAACATTTGCACTATTATTTGCTGAATTAACGCTTGATCCTGTTTCTCGCAAAATTCCAAGCAATTTTCGCATATATTTTAGTGCTGAACGACCTTCGTCACTAATATTTTTGAAAGCTTTACTAATTGCTTCACTTTGTTCTTGTAGTTGCTCAGGTTCTTTTGACTTTTGATTTTCTGCATTACTATTTGTTTTTTCGTATTTATTAAGCATATCAATTCCGCTATTTGCGGCATCAATTACTTTATGCAATGTAACTGCAACTTTTTGCTGAATATTTGCGCTAATACGCTGCCTTTCGGCATTTGCTGCAAGTACTTCTAGCTGTTTTTGTTCTTGTTCTAATTCTGTTCTGCGCGCTTTTAGAATCAGCAAATTATTGTCATCGTTTCTTCGGTAATAAGCAAATGCAATAGCAGCAAAACAAATTAATGCAACTATAAAACCAAAAATTAATCCTACGGACGCCATTTGCATAATGTCATAAAAATTAGTTGTGTACGCATTAGATGCAAAAAATCGTATTGGAGTTTCATTTTGTGGAATATTTTTTGATGCAACACCAATTTTTACAGCAAAAATAGCAGATTCGGCGAGCACTACTGCGCTAACCCATTGCCATGCGTGCTTTTTGCCATAGAGCACAGCCGCATAAACAATGGTTGGTATAAAGAAATTAGCAAATAAAATATTAGGCAAGCATATAAGTTGTATTGCAGAAAATGCTGCTGCAACAATTGCGCACGTAGTCGGAGCTTTTCTACGAAACATAAATGGAATCATAGTAGTAAGCGTAAGTATTCTATAAAGTATTTGTAATGAAAGCGAGCTTGAATATTGTGAAGTCATTCCAGTTCCAACAGTAAAATCGTAAGTTGGTATAAAAAGCATTAGAACAGTCCAAGGTGATGCATAAATAACATCGCCAATAAGCCAATGTTGTTCAAACCATTGTGATACTTTCTCAATCCTATTTTGTGAATTATTTGTCGCTGGCAAAACTTTTGATGAGGTTTTATCGCTTGTATTTTCTGGTTTTTCTTGCGTTGATAATGGATTATTAACTTTTACGTTTTTATAACTAACATTAGGAATACTATTTAGTGCAGAAGCAGTAGTGTTTGATTGGTCTGTGCTGTAAAAATATGGAATAAAAGCAACAATACTAAACGTTCCATCATTGAGTTTTCCATAATCAAGCGTTCCGTGAAGATTTTCAATGCGCTCTTTCATGCCAATCAAACCATAACCATTTTTATGTGGCACACCACTATTTTGCTCTTGATTAGCTTCAAGCTTGTGTACTTCGTTTGTGATTTTTAGTGTTAATCCTTGTTCGTTCCACTGTTCGTGAATGTTTATTTTAATGCCATTTCCTGCGTGCTTCCGAATATTAGTAAGAGATTCTTGAATAATGCGGTATGCAACGGTTTGTGCGTCCGTGTTAAGTCTATTTTGAGAATTTATGCCATCAACAGTGTGCCAAAAAATGTTATTAGGAGATGCAATTTTTGCTTGCTCAATAAGCGAAGGTATGTGATTAAAATCCAATTGAGCGGATGGAGCGTCTGTTAAAGCCTCTAGCAGTCGACGCATGTCGTGAACGGCGCGCTCTGCTTCGTTTTTAATAATATGCATTGTTTTTTTAGCAAGCGAAATATCTTTGGTTGCTGCATAACGACCACCATCTGCTTGAACAATAATAATAGAAAGCGTGTGAGCAACAATATCGTGCATATCTCTTGCGATTCTAGCGCGCTCTGCAGTAACAGCAATATTTTGAGCTTTCTTTCGGTACGCGCGAATAGCATTATTGTTCTCTTGTAAAAGTTGAATAGTATGCACGTGAGTGCGCTGCCAGTAGCCAATAATAACCGTAATTGTAGTAATAATAATCGCAAAAATTATGGAAGGAATTGCAAAATCAAGTACATTTGAAAAGCAGTTTCTTATGTTGCTGCTATTTATATTTTGTACACTACAAGAATAACTAGCTTTTAAATGATTGATGCCATATATTGGCCCCATTACAATATTCCACGATATTGCTGCGCAAGATAATACTGTTGTTACGTAAGCTGCAATAACAAAAGCTTTTGAATGTTCTGGATTTCCGCGAGCAATAGCATTAACAAGCAGCACAAAACCAAAGAAATCAGCAAAAAGTTGAGTAGGGCCAAATATTACTTGCAAAATGCATGCAACAATAAAAATAACAGCTGTGTGTTCGGGCCATATTCTTCGTACTGAAAGTAATGATGCAACAACAATATTTATAAGATAGGTTGTAATTAGTGAACTTTGCGTCAAGAATCCGTCAACATTGTTTATAGGATACCGATTGCTTGAAAGTGTAAAAAGAATAAGTGGAATAATGCCCCACAATATATCGTTTAGCGTAAGCTCAGTGCGTAAGCGTTGTATAGCTCTGTTAAACGTGTGAGATATTTTCATAATTACTAGGCTAGTACACAGCACTTTATAGAACAATCGAACTTTAGTATTATTTATATAAGAGTGTGTATTTTTGTATGTGATTTGTTATTGCAACGTTGCATGCGAGTGCAGAAAGGAATGTTTACAATGGCACTGCTAGCAAAGTATTACGTACCAGGATTGTATGTAGAAGAGCGCGCAATCGATGTTCCTTTAGACTGGGAGCAAAACACTCCAGGCGATTCTATTAAAGGGGAGACGATTCGCCTATTTTGCAGAGTTATTTGTGCTCCAGAACATGTGCATGACGATTTGCCTTTGCTAGTGTTTTTGCAAGGAGGCCCAGGGGGTCAGTGCCCTCGTCCGCTTTCGCCGTCTAGCGATGGTTGGATTCAAGAGGCAATTAAGCATTTTCGTGTTGTTCTTCCAGACCAGCGTGGCGTTGGGCGCTCTTCTAGAGTAGATGCTTCTACGATTAAGCGCATGGCAGACGACGGCGTGAGTGTAGAGAGGCAAGCATGGTATTTAAAGCGATTCTTAGCTGATTCTATTATTCGCGATTTTGAGCATTTGCGCTTAACTGAGTTTAATGCAAAGCCGTGGGTTTCTTTGGGTCAAAGTTATGGTGGATTCTTAACGCTTACGTATTTGTCTCTTTTCCCACAGGGCTTACTTGCAAGCTTTACAACGGGCGGTATTCCTCACATTCCAGCTAATGCTCTAGAAGTTTACGAGCACACGTTCCCGCGTATGGCTAGAAAAACTGAGCAATTCTACGAGCGTTATCCGCAGGATGTTGCGCGCGCTGCAGCTATTGCAGATAGGATTTCTCAAGGAGATGTTTTCTTGCCTAATGGCGAAAAGCTTACGGTTGAGCGCTTTCAGACTCTTGGTTCATCTTTTGGCATGAAGCCAAGTTTTGAAAGAGTTCATTGGCTTATTGACTCTGCATTTTCGGATGGAGATGGCTCTCTTAAGGCGTTTAAACATGGTGGTGGAACAGCAGATGGCTATTTAAGCGATGAGTTTCTTTATGGCGTTATGGATGCAACATCTTCTAGTCCGCTATATTGGCCACTACAAGAGTTCATTTATGCGGATGGTGAATTAGATCATCCAATTCGTTGGGCAGCTCAGCAAGTTCGAGAAACAATGCCGGAGTTTGCTGGCAGTGCGCGTCCGCTTTTGTTTACTGGCGAAGCTGTGTTTCCGTGGATGTTTGATCAGCAAAAAGCTTTGCAACCGTTCTTGCCAGCTGTTGATTGCATGATGAACGATATGCAATTTGGCAAGATTTACGACTTAGATCAACTCGCAAATAATGAAGTTCCTTTGCAAGCAGCGGTTTATTTCGATGACTTGTATGTTGATTCTGGTCTTCAGCTAGACACTTTGTCTCATATTTCTAACTCTCATTATTGGACTACTAACGAGTTTGAGCACGATGGTGTTCATGGCGACTTTGTGTTCCGTCATTTGCTAGAAGAGGCAAAGAATCGTGGAGATTTAGAGCCTATATATAAGTGATATAAGTCGTATAAGTAACTTTTGATTAAAGTACCTAACAAATGATTAGATATACAAGTTGTATGTACAAATGATTAGATGCTTAATAAAAAGTTAGTGTTTAGTTTATTGTTTACTTATTAGGGAGATTTGTTAATGAGTTCTAACTCAATTGGAACCGTTGGATTTATTGGCTTTGGAAACATGGCTCAAGCGATTGCGCAAGGCTTGATTCGCGCTAATGTTTTGCAAGGAAAAGATATGGTTGCATGCGCAGCCCACTTTGAAAAACTTGTTAATACTACGAGCAAATTTGGAGTAAAAGCATTAAAAAGCGCGTGTGAAGTTTGTGATGCTAGTGATATTTTAATTCTGGCTGTAAAACCAAATCAGATTGAAGAAGTTCTGCATCCTATTGCAAAAACTATTGTGGACAGAAAAATAGCAATCATATCCGTTGCAGCAGGCTGGAGTCTTAAGCATTACCAGAATCTACTTGGAAAAGATGTTCACGTGCAATGCATTATTCCAAACACGCCAATCGCAGTTTGCCAAGGAGTTACTTTAGCAGAAGGCGAAAATACGCTAACCAATAGTCAGCTAGAAGCTTTTAATGCGATTTTTAATCCGATTTCTTTAGTCGAGCGAGTAGATAGCGAGCACATAAATATTGCAATGTGTGTTTCTAGTTGTGCTCCGGCTTTTACTGCTATGTACATGGAAGCTTTAGCGGATGCTGGCGTAAAGTATGGTCTAAAGCGAGATTGCGCATATCGTTTGGCTGCAAAGATGATTGAGGGAGTCGGTGCTCTGTATATGGATACTCGCATTCATCCAGGCGTTATGAAAGACGCTGTATGTTCTCCTGGCGGCACTACGATTCGAGGTGTTTCAAAGCTAGAATCGTGTGGTTTTAGGGGAGATGTTATTAGCGCGGTTGATGCAATTCAACAAAAATAAAACAATACGAGTATAGTAGAGTCGTCAATTCCTCTAGCTGGTCTAAAGTAGGTAATTATGTCTTTAACAATTGGAATCGTAGGTTTACCTAACGTTGGTAAATCGACTATGTTTAATGCTCTAACAAGAAATAACGTTTTAGCAGAAAATTATCCGTTTGCAACAATCGAACCAAATACTGGTATTGTGCCTTTGCCAGACAAACGTTTGCCTGTTTTAGCGAAGCTTGTTAAAACCGAGAAAATAGTTCCAGCAACCGTTACATTTGTTGATATTGCAGGAATCGTTAAGGGTGCAAGCGAAGGCGAAGGCTTGGGCAACAAGTTTCTTGCTAATATTCGTGAAGCAGATGCCATTTGCGAAGTTGTTCGTGCATTTAACGATGATGACATTGTGCATGTTAATGGCAAGGTAGATCCAGCAGACGATATTGACACAATCAACACGGAGCTTATTCTTGCTGATTTGCAAACAATCGAGAATGCTTTGCCAAAGTTAGAAAAAGATTTACGTGGTAAAAAAGTTACTCAAGAATACGTGAATGCTGTAAATAAAGCTAAGGAAATTCTTGAATCTGGCAAGACAATTGATCAGGCTCATAATGAGAAGTTGATTAATAAAGACGACGTTTACGATTTGCACTTGCTTACTGCTAAGCCTTTTATTTACGTGTTTAACGTTGACGATTCGGAGCTTTCGGATGACTCTTTAAAGTCTAAGCTAGCTGCATCTGTAGCTCCTGCAAAGGCGATTTTCCTTAACGCACAATTTGAGTCGGAGCTTACTGAGCTTGATGAAGAAGATGCTCGAGAAATGTTAGCTGATGCGGGCTTGCAAGAATCTGGATTAGATCAGCTTGCTCGAGTCGGATTTGATATTCTAGGGCTTCAAACCTATTTGACGGCTGGCGTTAAAGAAGTTCATGCATGGCAAATTCATAAGGGTTGGACAGCTCCGCAAGCTGCAGGCGTTATCCACACTGATTTTGAGCGTGGATTTATTAAAGCAGAAGTTGTTTCATACGATGATTTTGTTGAAGCTCAAGGCTCAATGGCTAAAATTAAGGAAGAAGGAAAGCTTCGTCTTGAAGGCCGCGATTATGTTATGCAAGACGGAGATATTGTTGAATTTAAGTTTAATGTGTGATTAGTTAAACAATTTGTCTAAACAATAATCATATTAATGTGTAACGGCGCTGCTTAGGTACTGTAGTATAGTATCAAAGTAGCGCCTTTTTATTTTGTTTATTTATGGAGATTTTATGAATATATTTTATTCTTTAAGAAGCGTTCTAAGGTCACTTATTGCGCGATTAGTGAAATATATTATTAGCTTAAAATCTCCAGAAAACCGCAAAATTTTCTATAAGCGCGTTTCTACTATTCTAGTTATTTTAATCTTTTTCAGCTTTGTTGGTTTTCAAGTATCTCATGTGATTGAAGAAGTAAATAGTCGAATCTCTAATAACACAAAATCTTATTATTCAAAACGCAAAAACAATAAGAGTAATAAAAGTAATAAAAAATCTAAAATAAAGATAGATTACTTAAATAATCCTATAATTAAATCTTCTGATTTATGGAAAATTCCTACAGGAGGTCAGTATCCGAATCTTTCTGGTGTCGATGCAAATCATTTACATGTAAATGTAGACCTTAAAAAACAACGTGTTTATATTTATGCGAATAATAATCTTGTTTATACGATGATCGTTAGCGCTGGAATGGATGAATCAACTCCTAAAGGTGATTATAAAATTGGTGCACGAGGTGACCATTTTTATAATGATAGAGAAAAGATGGGTGGCGACTATTGGGTTGGTTTTATAGGTTCTGAATATTTATTCCACTCTGTGCCAACCAGGTTTAATTTTGGTGATTATATTGTTCCAGAGGCTCAAAAGCTGGGTGTTCCTGCGTCTCATGGATGTGTTCGGTTAAGTGTGCCTGACTCTAAGTGGTTCTATTCGTATATTCCAGATGGAACTTCTGTACACATTGAATAACTAAAATATTTATTGATTATATATGCAAAGAGGATTCCCTTAAAGGGAATCCTCTTGTTTCTTTTATGATGTCTGTTCTATTAGAAGAACAAAATACTTGCACCGCAAGCTAACACAACTAGCACTATAGAAGCCAAGAAGCTTGCCAAGAACGCTGCTTTTCCTTGCTTAAATATAACTCTAAAGTTTACGTTGATTCCAAGAGCAGCCATTGCCATTCCTAGGAATACGTATCCTGCATCAACAAGTAGGGATGCGTAAGATGAAACAAAAGGCACATATGTACCAATAACGGATGCTGCAATAAAACCGAGCATAAACCATGGGAAGTTAATCTTGCGTTTTCCGTTATCTTCTACTTGGCTGTGACGAGCATTCCACCAAATTGCAATAAAGATTGATGTAGGAACAAGCATAAGGACTCGTGTAAGCTTCATGATTGTTGCAACGTCAATACTCCCAAAAGCTCCGCCTGCTGCAACAGCGTGTGCAATTTCGTGAAGAGATGCGCCAGATGCGATTCCAAGCTGCTGCTTAGTCATTCCGAAATGAGGGAGAATGAAAATTTCAGCCAAAGCGTAGATTGTGCCCATGATTGCGACTGTTGCAACAGCCATAACTTCGTTTTGTTCTTTTTCATCCTCTTCTTGTGGAGGTACAGGCATGGAGCCAGAAAGACCCATAACAGCTGCCGCTCCGCAAATACTTGTTCCACCTGCTGTTAGCATTGCAAGCTGAGGACTTACTTTAAGAAGTTTTGCAATGTTATAAGTAACGCAAACCATAACAGCAACGAGTACAGCTGCGATTGGTAGGCACTTTAAACCTTGAGTAAATAGAACGTGCAAATTTAGCTTAAAGCCTAGCAAAATAATACCTAGGCGAAGAAGCTTATTTGCAATTAGACCAGCAGAAGATTTAACTCCAGCTCTTCTAGAATCATTATTCAACTTGTATACGTGCAAAGGCAGCTGCAGGGCCATGCCAATAAGCAACGCAATGATAAGTGCTCCCAAAAGGCTTAAGCCTGGGAACTGCTTGAGCCAGCTACCAATTAAGGAAGCTAGAAGAGTCAACACTGCTATAAGAGCCATGTTGATGGTGCAGATTTTCTTTTTCCATGTATCAAAGAAATTAACCATTTAGCTAAGTATTCTCTCATAATCGGACAAAAATGAACAAAAATTCAAAAAAATTTAAACATTTATTTGCATTTCGGCTTGATTACAAGCAACACGCTAAAAATAAAAATCACATAATAAAACATATTCGATAAAAATCTATCGTAGTTTTGTATTAGTTCCATTCGGATTGTGATTAATTAAATCTTGTTGAAAAAAATCATAATTGTGTAATCATTATATGTAGTTAAAGAGGTAATGAGGTAATTATGTGCAATATTAATATTCAAATTAAACGCATTTATGAATCATCTGATGAACATGATGGCTTGCGAGTATTAGTAGATAGATTGTGGCCTAGAGGGATAAGTAAAGAAAAGGCAAATCTTGATTTGTGGTGTAAAGATATTGCTCCATCAAGTGATTTGCGAAAATGGTTTGGGCATAAGTCTGAGCGTTTCGAAGAATTTGCTAATCGTTATATTGAAGAGTTGGACGAGAATCAAGATTGTGTAAACCAAATCGTAGATATATGTAGAAAAAATAAAAAAGTAACGTTTTTATATGGCGCGAAAGATCTGCGTATAAATCATGCAATTGTGTTAAAAGATTACATTCAAAATGTTTTGCAAAATTAAGATTGTAATAAGCAGATTTAATACGTAAGCAAAAGTTTATAAGTATAAACTTTTATTAGTATTAATTAGTTGTGTTTTATCTGTTTTCGACACACCGATTTTCCTTGATATTTCAATGAAAATCACATGTAAATTTGTTATTTTTAAAATTGCCTCGACACTTTATGATTAGTACATTAGAATGACCATTTGGCTAAGGGGCGGCGGTTGATGGCGACCTCTGCGGAAGCTGCCAAACCTGCGCTCGAGTAGTGCTTGTTTTTTTTTTAAGCTGGCGCTTGTTTTTTGTAGTTGTTCGACTACAAACATATATACGAACTCGTTTTACACAAGGAGAAAACGATGAAATCGTTGTTTACATGGCAGCTTCATGGTGACGGAAAAACTTTGAAGCCAGGAGAAGTAGTAGAGCCAGATGAGCGTCTAACTTGGACTCGTACTGCTGGTATTGGCGCTCAGCATGTTATTGCTATGTTTGGCGCAACATTCTTAGTGCCAATTCTTACAGGCTTTGATCCGTCTACTACTTTAATGTTCACGGCTCTTTCCACAGCACTGTTCTTGTTGATTAACGCAAATAAGCTTCCTAGTTATTTAGGAAGCTCTTTTGGTCTTATAGCACCTGTTATGGCTGTAACTGCTGCGCATAAAGGTATTGCTGTAGCAAGCTTTGGCATTATGTGCACAGGTATTCTTCTTGCTTTAATCGGTGTGCTTGTGCATTTTGCAGGAGCAAAGTGGATCGACATTATTATGCCTCCTGTTGTTAACGGTGCAATCGTTGCAATCATTGGCTTTAACTTGGGTCCAGCTGTTTGGGGTAACTTCCAAAAGGCGCCAGATACTGCTTTAGTAACTTTGGTTGCAGTTATGCTTATTGCAGTAATTTTCCGCGGTCTTCTTGGACGTTTAAACATTTTGCTTGGTGTTCTTGTTGGCTACGCTTACGCATGCTTCCAGGGTCAAGTTGACTTTAGTAAGATTGAGCAAGCTTCTTGGATTGGCTTCCCTAAGTTCCACACTCCGCAAGTCGACTTCTCTGTTTTGCTTATGTTCTTGCCAGTTGTGCTCGTTCTTATTGCAGAAAACGTTGGTCACGTTAAGTCTGTAGCTCAGATGACTGGCCGCGACTACGATTCCAAGATTGGTACCGCTTTGTTTGCAGACGGCTTAGGTACTGCAATTGCTGGGTGCTTTGGCGGCTGCGGTACTACAACATATGGCGAAAACATTGGCGTTATGGCTGCAACAAAAGTGTATTCTACTGCCGCTTATTGGTGCGCTGCATTCTTCGCATTCGTATTAAGCCTCTGCCCAAAGTTTGGTGCAATCGTAAACTCCATTCCAGCAGGCGTTTTGGGCGGCGTAACCACTTTGCTTTACGGCATGATTGGCATGATCGGCGTGCGCATTTGGGTAGAGAACAAAGTGAACTTCGATAAGCCAGTTAACATTATGATTGCTGCAATCGTTATGATTATTGGCATTGCTAACTTCCAATTTGCTGTTTCTGGAATTCAGTTTAACGGTATTGCAATCGGCACTGTTGTTGTGTTGGTTGTGTATCACATTATGAAAGTAATTGGAAAGCTTACTGGAACAATTGCTAAAGATGATCCAGATGTTGCTTAGCATAAATGCTTCAATATGATTTAATTTAATCAAATTAGGCGCGTTCGCTACTTTGTGAGCGCGCTTTTTTGTAATTATTTTTGATTACACAACAAGTAGATTGGGAATAATTAATATAGTATTATTAACTTTATGTTGAAAGTCATCATAGAAATAATCATTGGCGTTGCACGGGCTGCTTTTGGCGCGTATATGGCTAAAAAACCTGAAAACACTAAGGTGTATAAGCGTTCTGATTATTCAAGCGATGGAAAGAAAAAGAGCAATCAAAATAATGATTTTGCCGATACTTCTGCAGATGATTCTATTGACCAAGATGTAGTTGTAGAAAGCATTGATGAAGATAATAGCAGTGTCAATGTTGTTGATAAAGATGCTTCTAAAGATGAGTCTAATAGTGAAAACAAAGATAAGACTTCTTCAAAGTTTGCAAAAAAAATAAAAGATTTGGCAGACTATTATAGTGACGATGATGACCTTGGTGACCTCTTTAGCGATATATTAGAAGCTAAGAAAAAACTAGAAAACGAAGGTGACTCGCCCAAAAATAGCGATACTAGCAATGCTAGCGAAGATAGTAAAGATAGTAAAAGCAATAAAAGCGATAATAAAAGCTCAAACAGTAAGGAGAATAATCGCTATATGAGAATAGATTTTGATGTAAATAAGTTTGTTGGAAAATCAAGAAAATGGCGTTGGATTATTGTTGCAATAGTAGTAGCAATAGCTTTTATATGCTCAATTATTTTTGGTTTTTCTACTTTTATTACAGATTGCATGTGGTATGCGCAACTTGGATTTGAGAGCGTAATCTGGATTCAACTAGCTGCTAAAATCGGCGTTTGGGCTTTGTACGCTCTGCTTATGGCTGCGTTTGGGTATTTGTCTGCATATATTGCGATTAAAAAACGCCCTGGAAGCGAAGATGGCGTATACGTTAAAGAAAAAGGCAATATTTTAGACACTAAAAAGGGAATAAGTTCTAAGCTTGCAATGCATGTTGCAGGAGTTGTGTCTTTGATTGTAGGCGCTGTGTTTGGAATGCAATTCTACAATCATTGGGTGCAAATTTTGCTTATGTTTAACTACCAATCATTTGGTATTAAAGATCCGCAATTTGGATTTGATAACGGTTTTTACGTGTTTGTTTTGCCAGGATTGCGTCTTTTTACTAGAGCGTTTATTGTTCTTCTTGCTGTTTCTTTGCTATTTAGCGTTATAACAAACGCTTTAATGGGAGCTGTAAGGATTACGCTGCCTGTAGGAGGCAAGGGCATTTTTAACATAACTAAAAGTGCAAGGCGCCAAATTTCTGCATGGTTTATGCTCGTTATTATTTTCTGGTCCGTTTTGCAAATATTAGATGTATTTGCGATTGTAAATTTGGATGGTTCTAAGATTACTGGCGGATCTTACACAGATATGAATGCTGGCGTTCCTTCCAGCATTGCAATGGCTGTAATAACACTAATTGTTGGAATTGTTATAACAACGTGGCTGCTAAAGTCTCATGCTCTTAATGGAAATGTAAAAATCGGTACGCGTTTTGCTGTAGCTGTTAAAGCTTGGCGCACGCCTGCTATAGCTGTTGCGTCTTTAGTCGTATGCGCTATGGTTTTGTCTTTTGCTTGGCCTGCTCTTTTGCAACGTTTTAAGGTAGCACCGAATGCTCAAGAATTAGAAGCCACTTATATTCAGCGAAATATTGATGCAACTAAGTTTGCGTATGGCTTAAATAATGTTAAAAAAGAATCGTATAACGCTACTTCGGAAGGAAAGTCGGGAGCGCTTGCAAAAGAAGCGGAGTCTACTGCACAAATCAGGCTTTTAGACCCTCAAGTTACTTCTCCAACATTCCGCCAATTGCAGCAATCTAAGCAATACTATACTTTTGCAGATACTCTTTCTGTAGATAAGTATGACATTGATGGCGTGAGTCAAGACACGGTTATTGCTGCAAGAGAGCTTGATTTAGCTGGAAACGATAATCGAAATTGGGTTAATGACCATACTGTTTACACGCACGGATATGGCGTGGTTGCAGCATACGGAAATAAGGTTACTGCAGATGGTCAGCCGCAATTTATGGAATATGGAATTCCAACTCAAGGAAAGCTTACAAAGTTGAAGAAGTATGAGCCGCGTATTTACTTCTCGCCAAACGCTCCAAAGTATTCTATTGTTGGTTCTCCAAAAGGCACTGCTCCTTGGGAATTTGATTATCCAACTGGTTCAAATGGTGCTTTAACAACGTTTAAGGGAAATGGTGGACCAAGAGTAGGAAACTTCTTCTCTAGGTTGTTGCACGCTATTCGTTTTGAGTCAGATCAGATTCTGTTCTCTGATAGAGTTACTTCTGATTCGCAGATTTTGTATGATCGTGATCCTAAGACTCGCGTTTCTAAAGTTGCTCCATACTTGACTTTAGATGGACGCGTTTACCCAGCGGTTGTTGACGGACGAGTTAAGTGGATTGTTGACGGATACACAACGTCCGATTCTTACCCATATTCGCAAATGACTGATTTTGGTCAGGTGACTCAGGATTCTACAACCACAACATCTCGTTCTATTAAAGGCTTAACGAATCAGCGAGCAAACTATATTCGCAATTCAGTTAAAGCTACTGTTGATGCTTACGACGGTTCGGTTGATTTGTATGTTTGGGATAAAAAGGACCCTGTGATTAAGGCTTGGAGATCAATATTCCCAGGTCATTATCACGATATTTCTAAGATTTCTGGCGATTTGATGAGTCATATTCGATATCCAGAAAGCTTGTTTAAAGTGCAAAGGCATTTGCTTGCAAAGTATCATGTTGACAGCGCAAGTCAGTTCTTCTCGGGAGAAGACTTCTGGCAGACTCCAGTAGATCCTACAGAATCTCAAAGTCTTCAGCGAGAAGATATTTTGCAACCTCCATACTATTTGACTTTGCAAACTAGAGGAGCAAACAAACCAGTATTTTCGCTTGTTTCCACATATATTCCTGCTGGAAAAATCACTCGAGAAATCCTAACTGGATTCTTGTCTGTAGATTCCGATGCTGGAAATGTTGCTGGAAAAGTAAGCGAAAATTATGGCAAACTAAGACTTCAAGAGTTACCTAAAGTTTCAAATGTTCCAGGACCTGGTCAAGCTCAAAACAACTTTAATGCTAATGCAAATGTTTCTAAAGAGTTGAATTTGCTTGAATCTGGCTCAACCAAAGTTAAGCGTGGAAACTTGCTTACATTGCCTCTTGGTGGAGGATTGGTTTACGTAGAGCCTGTTTACGTACAATCTAGCGGTTCTACGAGCTATCCATTGCTTAAGAAAGTATTGGTTGCTTTTGGAGATCAAGTTGGATTTGCTGACACTTTGGATGAAGCGTTAAACCAAGTGTTTGGAGGAAACTCCGGCGCAAACGCTGGCGATGCTTCCAATAATTCTGGCTCAAATGAAAATGTCTCCAATAAAAATAATGCAAATAATTCCAATAAGAGCGATGCTAAAAGTAGTGCAAATGCACCTGCAAAATCTAATTCTATTAGTGAAAAAGCTAGGATTGCACTTAAACGAGCAGCTCAAGCATTGAAGGATTCTGATTCTGCAATGAGATCAGGGAATTGGCAAGCATATGGAAAGGCTCAAAAAGAGCTTAGCGATGCTATTAATGATGCAATGAGTGAAGAAGCTGTTAAGTAGAATTAGAAGACAGTTTTGGAACAATAAAAATTAATGCCGAGCATAATCGATTACATTATGCTCGGCATTAATTTTATATATCAGTTTTACAGTTGATTATCTGGATCTTCATCGTCTTCCACAGGACCTAGAAGAAGTTTTTCAGCTGTATTTATAACAAGCATTAGAAGAGCTGTAAGAATTATTATTGCTATAGTTGCTGAAAAAATAAGTGGAGTTCTAAAAGAGTTATATGCGGATTGAAGCCAAATACCTAAGCCGTTTCTAGCTCCTAAATATTCTGCTGTAGCAGCTGTTCCCAAAACATATGCTGCGCTAATTTTAATTCCTCCGAAAATTTGCCTAGCCGCTACGCGCAACTTAACATGCCACAAAGTCCAAGTAGCATTAGCTCCACAAGTTAATGCAACATCGGTATAAAAACTAGGAACTGCGTCTAATCCTCGAACAGTTTGAACAGCAATAGGAAACATACTAAAAATCATTACTATTACTATTTTTCCAGACATTTCAAATCCAAACCAAATCAAGAAAATTGGTGCAATAGAAATTAAAGGCATAGTTTGAGCCGCGCACAGTAGTGGGAATAAAGCAGACTTAACTAGCTTAGAAACATGGAAAAATACGCCCAGAAGAATTCCGCATATTATTGCTAGTGCAAAGCCAATAACTGTTTCTTGAGTTGTTATTAGTGCAGCAGGCAATAAAGTAGGGAATGATTCAATTGTGTCTTGAGCAATAGAAGTTGGTGCAGGAATAAGATTTGGCGATATCTTATAGTGTTGGCAAGCAAATTGCCATAGAATCAGCACAATTGCTATTGATATTACAGTTGGCAGACACTTTGCAAGCGTAGTCTTTAAACGCGATTGCGTCATTTATTTTCAATCCTTTTCTTGAATATTAAACTAGTGACATAAAAATAGCGACTGCTGCCCCAATCGCATAAATTCAGAAATAAGAATAGCACGTGTATTCTATCAGAATCTTATGTTTGTAACATGATTATTAATTTGTCGATTGAATCGTGCATAATCAAAATGTTTCGTGAGTCAATGTGTGGCAAACCTAGTCAAACTCTTAGCTTGATAGGGGGCATTGAACGGCGCGGGCTAGGCCCTTGATACCGTTTTCTGCCAAGTCTGTGCTGCATTTCCCAGAAAATGGTAAGTAAAAACAAAGTAGGGAACTCATGAATATGCGTGTTTTAAAGCGTGGTCTTGCGTTTATTCTTTCTGCATTTTGTGTATTATCTCTTTCTGCATGTGGATTTGAGGATAATAATCAAAATTCGAATCTTCGTAAAGTATCTTTTATGCTTTTTTGGGCACCAGATACGAATCATATTGGTATCTATGTTGCAAAGCATAAAGGTTGGTTTAAGGATGCAGGATTAGATGTAGATTTGCTTGCTGTTGCTCCAACTGGTTCTGAACATGCTGTAGACAGTGGTGCAGCTGATTTTGCTCTTACTACATTAACTAATGTTGCTGATTCTTCTACAAAGGGAGCTAATCTTGAGCAGGTTATGCAAGTGCAGCAAAAACCAAGTGCAATCTGGTGTGCTCTTGCTAAAAACAATAAGATTCATTCTCCTAAAGATTTTGATGGAAAAACTTACGCGTCTTTTGGTGCTGCAGAAAGTGATGTTGTAATTAACAGAATGATTCAGCATGATGGCGGCAAGGGTAAATTCGATAAAGTTACTGTTGGAACCTCAACTTTCCGTACTCTTGAATCTGGAAAAGCAGATTTTGGTGGGTTTTATGCGACTTGGGAAGGTGTCCAAGCAGATATGTTCGGTCCTAAGCTTCGTTGTTTTAGGTCTAGAGATTATGGAGTTCCTGGTCAGCCAGATACGATTGGTATTATTACTAATAAGCGAACAATTAAACGTGATCCTAAGCTTGTTCGCGCATTCGTTAAAGCTGCAAAGCGTGGGTATGAATACGCGTATTCACACCCAGATGAAGCATCTGACATTTTGGTTAAAGAAGCTAAAGATGCAAATCTTAATCCAAAATTTGTTAAACGCAGCATGAAACTGATCGTCGATGGTCAGTATTGGGGAAACCACGCAGATATTAAAAGTGGAAAGTTTGTGTTTGGTACAAGTGATGTTAAAGGTGCTCAAGACTACTTTAACTTCTTAAGCCAAGGAGGAGCTTACACTGATGCAAAAGGTAAGGTAACTCATAAAACTCCTCAAGCTAAAGAATTATCCACCGACGAATTCTTAAAATAGTTTTTGCGAAAGTTTTAAACAATAACCGCATTATTTAAACAATGACCGTCTTATTGGTAGAATAGTGCACAGTATATGAGGGCGTATCGAGAGCCTACGTATTTAAGTAGTATTCAATCGGTACGCCCATTTCGTTGTTGAGTTTATGAGTTGGAGTGTGCGCTATGGCATCGGATTTTTGGCTGATTGTAGGACTTGGAAATCCTGGATCGAAGTATGAAGGTACACGTCATAATATGGGTTTTATGGTTGCAGACGTGTTAAGTGAGCGTTGGTCAATATCTTTTTCCGACCATAAGGGTTTGTCAAAATTAGGCAAGGGAGTAATGAATTTAGACGGTAAATCGGCGAAGTTTTTCCTCGCTAAGCCACTCACATTTATGAACGATTCTGGTGCTGCTGTTTCGTCAATAAGCTCGTATTATCAGATTGAAACTGACCATATTGTGATTATCCATGACGATATGGATTTGGATTTTGGTCGGATTAAAGTAAAATCTGGCGGTTCTGCTGGAGGTCATAATGGTATTCGTTCTATTGATCGCAGTCTTGGAACTCCGCAATATGCTCGTGTGAGAATGGGTGTGGGGCACGCTCAACGCGGAGCGCACGCGCATGATAATACTGTTAATTGGGTTTTGGGTGGTTTTGCCGGTGCGCAAAAATCTGAACTTCCTAATTTTTTGGCAGATGGTGCTGATGCAGTAGAAAGTGTGATCTTCCGCGGGCTTAGCGCCACTCAGGAGCATTTCAATGGCAAATAAATCTGATTTTTTTGCTAACAATATGTCAGATTCTAAAGATTTTATAAATTCTAACGTTTCTTTTGAAAATATACTTAAAGATATTTTAGATAAAAATGAAGCGTTTAAATCTTTAGTTTCTAACGTGCTAGATTTTCCGAATCCGCTTACTGTAGCATCTCCTTTAGGTTCTAGACCTGCTATAGCAGCTGCAATATCAAAGAGTAGTCCTGTTGTACTAATTACTCCATCTGGTAGAGATGCTAGTGACGCTGTTTCTTCAATACGCGATTGGTATGATGGAGATCCTCAGGATATTGCCGAACTCGAGGCTTGGGAGACTCTTCCTCATGAGCGTCTTTCTCCTAGAGCAGACACTGTGGCAAGTAGAATGTCGGTTTTTAGAAGATTAAAACATCCTCAAAGTGGCAAAAATAGAATGTTTAGCCCAATTCGTGTGCTTGTTATGCCAGTTCGTTCTATTATTCAGCCAGTTGTTGAAAATATTTCAGACGTGGAGCCTCTTGTTTTTGAATGTGGTAAAGAAGTTCCTATAGATTCTGCTGTAAAACGTCTTGTTGAAAACTCATATAATCGCGTTGAGTTGGTTATGAATCGTGGAGAATTTGCAGTTAGAGGTGGAATAATAGATGTTTTTTCTCCAACGATGAATCATCCTGTTAGAATCGAATTTTTTGGAGACGAAATCGACACGATTAAGCAGTTTCATGCATCTGATCAACGCACATACGGTGAGAATATTAATAGTATTTGGGCTACTGCTTGTAGAGAATTACAGCTTACAAAAGATATTCAAAATCGTGCAAAATCTTTGATTGGTAAAATTCAAAATGCTGACGACATGTTGGAATCCATATCGAATGCAATACCAGTAGAGGGTATGGAGTCGTTGCTTCCAGCATTAGTTGACAAAATGGAACCAGTAGAAAATCTGCTTCCAAAAAATTCTATAATATTGATTTCTGACCCAGAAAAATGTAGGCGCGCAGCTCAAGATTTAAGTAGAACTGCTAATGAATTTTTGGCAGCAAGCTGGCATGTAGCTGCATCTGGTAGAGGAGCAGGTGCTCCAATAACATTCGATCAGGCGAGTTTTCTTGATTTTGATGAAACTTTAGCAAGCTTAGAAAATAAGAATCATCAGGTAATAAATTTAACGAGTTTTGGATCTGATAAGTCGCCAGCAACCGTAGATATTAAAGAATCTAGCGAAAATAAAATTGTAAAAAATAGCCGTCTAGAATTGAGCATTAAATCTCCTCAAGAATTTAGAGGAGACAATGAAAAGATTTCTAGTGGAATATCTGGTCTTATAGCAAACGGATTTAAAGTTTACATAATTGCATCCGCATATGGAACCTTATCTAGACTAAGTCGCGCAATACAATCAACTGGAATTTTTGATTTTGTACCGATTCAATCGCAAATAGTGGACGGATTCATAGATGAACAAAGTAAAATCGCTATTCTTACAGAAAGAGATTTGACTGGAAAAACATCTTCTGCAAGCGCGCTTAAAACTCCTAGGAGAAGACGAAAATCAATAGACCTTCTAGATCTTAAACCAGGCGATTTTGTTGTTCACGATCAGCATGGAATCGGCAAATTTATAGGCATGAGGCAGCGAAATATAAAAACCTCAAGTGGAGAAGCTACTCGTGAATACTTGGAAATTGAATACGCGCCAAGTAAACGTAATGCGCCTGCCGACAAGCTTTTTATTCCAACCGATCAACTCGACTTGGTTAGCAAATATATTGGGGCTGAAATTCCAAAGTTAAACAAACTTGGAGGATCAGATTGGGCTGCTACAAAGGCAAAAGCTAGAAAGCATGTTCAAGAAGTTGCAGAGGATTTAATCAAATTATATTCAGCCAGAGCATCTACTAAAGGTTTTGCCTTCAGCTCTGACACTCCGTGGCAAAAAGAGCTGGAAGATGCATTTCCGTATCAAGAAACGCCGGATCAGCTTACTACTATTGACGAAGTTAAACAAGATATGCAGAAGCCAATTCCAATGGATAGGTTGATTTGCGGAGATGTTGGGTTTGGTAAAACGGAAATTGCTGTTCGAGCTGCATTTAAAGCTGTTCAAGACGGTAAACAAGTAGTTGTTCTAGCGCCAACCACTCTTTTGGTTCAGCAGCATTACGAGACTTTTACTAACCGTTTTTCTGGCTTCCCTGTAACAGTTGCCGCAATGAGCAGATTCCAGAGTGCAAAAGAAATAGACGCTACAATGCAAGGAATAGAATCCGGGCAAGTAGATGTTGTTGTTGGAACTCATAAACTTTTAAATCCAAATATAAAATTTAAAGATTTAGGATTAGTGATTATAGACGAAGAACAACGTTTTGGTGTTGAGCACAAGGAGACTTTGAAAGCTCTACGAACAAATGTAGATGTGCTTAGCCTTTCTGCAACGCCTATTCCTAGAACGCTTGAAATGGCTGTTACGGGTATTCGTGAAATGTCTACGCTTGCTACGCCTCCAGAAGATCGTCTACCAGTCTTGACTTATGTTGGAGCATATGAAGATGCACAAGTTGCAGCCTGTGTTAAACGTGAATTATTGCGTGGAGGACAAGTATTTTACGTTCATAATCGCGTAGAAGATATTAGTAAAATTGCCTCTAATATTCAAAAACTTGTGCCAGATGCTCGAGTGGCGATTGCACACGGAAAAATGGGCGAGAAGCAACTTGACACTATTATTCGTGATTTTTGGCATAGGGATATTGATGTTCTTGTTTGCACTACGATTATTGAAACAGGATTAGATATTTCTAATGCAAATACGCTTATTGTAGATCACGCTGACAGATTCGGTTTAAGTCAGCTTCATCAATTACGAGGGCGAGTTGGCAGAGGTCGTGAGCGCGCATACGCATACTTTTTGTACGATCCTACTAAGCCTATGACTCAGCAGGCTCACGACAGGCTTGCAACAATCGCTCAATATACTGCTCTTGGCTCTGGTTTTGATGTTGCTATGAAGGATTTGGAATTGCGCGGAACTGGCAATTTGCTTGGAGATGCTCAGAGTGGGCATATTGAAGGAGTCGGATTCGATTTATATGTTCGGATGGTATCTGAAGCTGTTGAAAAATATAAGGAACCAGATCATAAAGAGTCCATATCTGTTTCTATTGATTTGCCAATAGAAGCCTCAATTCCAGTATCTTATATTGATTCAGATAAATTACGTTTGGAAGCTTATAGGAAGCTTGCTGAGGCTCAGAATGATGAAGACTTAAAAGAGATTTTCAATGAGTTAAGCGATAGATATGGAAATCCTCCTAAATCCTTACAAACATTATTTGATGTTGCAAGATTACGTTTTAAAGCTAAACAAATGGGTATTAATCAAATAAGCATGCAAGGTAAAACTGTGCGCGTTATTGGCGTAGATCCAGCTCAATCTGTTTGGATGCGTTTGAGTAGGATCTACAGGGGAGCACAGTTTAAGCCTGTAACCCACACAATGATTTTTCCATCTCCTTTTGCGTCTGTTTTAGGGGATTCATCGTCTATGAGTGAAAAAGAGATAGTCGAATGGGCTAAGCAACTTTTAGAAGACATTGATTGGTAAAAATTAATAGGTGAATTTTAAATAGTGGACATGTCACTTTAAGGCAAGTCTTAAATCATCTTCAATAGAAACATGATTTGTAGGTCTTCCTTGCGAATCAACACTGCTCCTATCGATATTCCATTGCCTTGATATTACGCCATTTTGAAGCATTAGAATACGATCTGATAATCTTACAGCTTCCGCAATATCGTGAGTAACCATGATTGTGCTCCAGCCGTTTTGTGTTCTTAGCTTAGCTAGAAGATCTTGCATGTCTAGTCTTGTTAAAGCATCTAATGCGCCGAAAGGTTCGTCTAAAAGCAATAGCTCTGGGTTTCTTACTAATGCTCTAGCTAAAGAGACGCGTTGAGCTTGACCGCCAGAAAGTTGAGAAGGCCATTTATTGGCGTATTCTTCTAATTGCATTTTGCTAAGAGCATTATTTGCAAGTTTTTTAAGATTGTTTTTACTGTCTGAAAGACCAAAAACAACGTTTTCACCAATTTTTAGCCATGGGATTAATCTTGCATCTTGGAATCCTATAGCCTGCATGTCTGTAACGTTTATACTGCCGCTTGTAGGTTTTAATAAACCAGATATTACTTTAAGAAGCGTTGTTTTTCCGCAACCTGATCTGCCAATAAGTGAGACAAACTCGCCTTGCTTAATGTTTAAATTAATATCTTTCAAAACCTTATAAGTGTCGTCAAATGCTACTTCAATATGCGTTAAAGAAACACAGTAGGAATTGTTGACATTATTAGCATTATTTTCATTGTTTTGAATGTTCATATTAACTCCTACTGTGTTTTGATTTTGAAAATTATTTAGCGTATTTTAAAGGTTTAGGTTACTTGCTGCAATCCATTACGGAATCATCCAAGTTTGTTGGAGCTTGCTTAATTAAACCATATTTTACGTATTCTTTTGCCTGAACCTTCATCATTTCTAAGCCTTTCTTATCGATTGGCTTAATTGTTGGATTATCGAATTTTTCAATCTGCTTAATGATTGTGTCGCTTGCTCCAAGTTGCTTATAAGCATTCCCGATAACATTCTTTTCTTTATGTGACTTATTAGCTTCGCGAACAAGAGCATTATACATTTTTTTAACGAGCTCAGGATGCTTCTTAGCAAATTTTCTAGAAACAATGTGAATGGTAACATTCATGTTGCCATACTTTTTAGCGTTAACAAGTAATTTTGACCCAGGGGTTGTCATCGCTGCAGCAAGATTCTGATCGAATGAGGAAATTGCATCAATCTGTCCAGATGTAAATGCTGCCTGGAAGTTCTTAGGGCTCATCTCTACTTTATGCACTTTAGAAACGTCTAATCCGCTTTTATCGAATGCGCGGTGAAGCATGTAATCGCCAGTATCACCGTTGTGAATAATAGCAACTTTCTTTCCATATAAGTCTTTTAGTGTTTTTGCGCCGCTTTTTGCGGATGCAACGATTCCTTGAGAATCACCATTGTAATATTCGAGCGCAAATGCAACCCAAGGTTGACCTTCTGCAATCAAATCAATAAATCGTCCAGTTCCAGTAGTTGTTGCATCAGCGCTTCCGCTCATAACTGCGGTAAGACCATCAACTGGAGTGTATGGTCCAGTATAGGTGACTTTTGCTTTTCCAAATTCTTCCTGAAGGAATTTTTCATTTTTTAACGTTGTTAAATAGTTTGCTGTAGAAAGATAAGCAACCCTCATTATTCCCGTATCTTTGCTAGAAGATTGGGAGTTATTTGCAGGTTTTTGAGCTCCGCCGCAAGATGCAAGAGCGATAGTTGCGCAAAAAGCGCATATTGCTGCAATAGAGCGTTTGCTAGCAATTTGTATTTTGAAATTAGCCATGATTTGGCTCCTTTACCTTTATTTTGTGTTTTTCTTATTTGGTTTATTTGGTTGTTGATTAAATTTTGTTGATTAAATTTTTATAAAAATTGACTTATTTTTAAAAGTATCGTTAAAAGTATCTCTAAAATTCACAGAGGATTTTATAAATTCTTTATTTACGTGAATTTCTAAAATCAACTCTTTGTTAAGATTCTCTATTTACTCTACGTTCTGGCATAAGCCAATATTCGAATATGTTTGCAGTAACTTCTGATCCAAGTCCTGCAATCGCATATAAAATAATGCATGCCATCATTTGATCTGGTCTAAAGAATTGTTGAGCTCTAGAAAGAATATATCCGATTCCTATTGAAGAATTAACTGTTTCACAAGTAACTAAAGCAACCCATGCTACGGAAATTGAAAATCGCAATCCTGTCATAAAATTAGCTAGTGTTCCTCGCATAAAAATTGTTGTAAAAACAGTCGATTTTTTAACGTTATAAGCCTTTGCAAGTTCTATTAGTTTAGGGTCAATGTTCCTTACTCCATCTCGAATATTGACATACATTGGTCCAAAAACACCAAGCGCTATAAGCATTATTTTCATCATTTCGTCCACACCGAGAAAAATGATCAATAAAGGTGCTAATGCTGGGAATGGGATGGATCTGAGCATATGACTTGGTTTATTTATTACTGATTCTCCTATTTTGCTTCCGCCAGAAATGATTCCAGATGGCAAAGCAAAAGCAATTCCTAAAAGAAGACCAGCTACAACTCTAAATATGCTTATTGCAAGAGACGGTAGTAATATTCCTTCGTTGTTTAAGTCAACAAATGCTTTTATTACCTCGATTGGAGATGGCAAAGCGCGATTTTCGGCAGGAGTTAAGGTTATTAAAAACCATAAAAAAAGAATCGCTATAGTAGAAAGCCAAGCTTTTAAAGAAATAAAAGCTTTATGATGCAGTTTTGCAATCGCGCTAAAAAGGTTATTCATAACGACATTCCCTTCGATAGTTTTAGCTATATCAGGTTCGACGGGTATAATCTCAGCAATTACAATTAAATAATTGCACCCCGTGTCAGTTTGTTATTATCGTATAAAGGCATGGACAAATCGCGAAACGCTTAGATTATATAGGCTTGTATCTTTAACGACTTACGCTACGAAATAACGTCCATAAAACGCATTAATCTTGAATATGTTACACAACCAACAAAATGAATAAGGAGTAGTTGTGGCAGCTATTGAAAGCGTATATGCACGCGAAATTTTGGATTCTCGTGGAAATCCTACCGTTCAGGTTTATTTGGAGACCGAAGATGGCGCTCAGGGTATTGGCTTAGTGCCTTCTGGTGCTTCGACTGGTGAGGCTGAGGCTTGGGAGCGTCGTGATGGCGACAAGTCCCGTTATCAGGGCAAGGGTACTTTGGAAGCAGTTAAGGCTGTTAATGAAGTAATTGCTCCAAAGGTTATTGGCATGGATGCCTCTGACCAGCGTGCTCTTGATGAAACCATGATTGAGCTTGATGGCACTCCAAACAAGGGTAAGCTTGGCGCAAATGCTATTCTTGGCGTTTCTCTTGCTGCTCTTTATGCAGCTGCTGAATCTGCAGAGCTTCCATTGTATCGTTACATCGGCGGAACTAACGGACATATTCTTCCAGTTCCAAACATGAACATCATGAACGGTGGCGCTCACGCTGATTTTGCAACTGATATTCAGGAATACATGATTTCTCCATACGGTTTCGCAACTTACAGCGATGCTTTGCGCGCTGGTGTTGAGGTTTATCACACCTTAAAGAACGTTTTGAAGAAGGAAGGCTTGGCTACTGGTCTTGGTGACGAAGGTGGCTTCGCTCCAAAGATGAAGTCCAACGAAGATTCCTTGAAGTACATCATGGATGCAATCGAAGCTGCAGGTTACGAGCCAGGAAAGCAGATTGGTATTTCCCTCGATGTTGCTTCTTCTGAGTTCTACAACAAGGAAACTGGCAAGTATCGTTTCGACGGCGAAGAGCGCGAATCTGCTTACATGCTTGATTATTACGAGAAGCTCATCAACGAGTATCCAATCGTTTCCATCGAAGATCCATTCCAGGAAGAAGGCTGGGATGATTGGGCAGCAATCACCAAGCGTCTTGGTGATCGTTTGCAGTTCGTTGGCGATGACTTGCTCGTCACCAATCCAAAGCGTTTGGCTAAGGGTATTGAGCTTGGAGCAGCTAATTCCTTGCTCGTAAAGTTGAACCAGATTGGTTCCGTTACCGAAACCCTCGACGCTATTGAGCTTGCAACCAAGAATGGCTTTACTTCTATGGTTTCCCACCGCTCTGGTGAAACCCCAGATACAACCATTTCTGATCTTGCTGTTGCTAAGAACACTGGTCAGATTAAGACTGGTGCTCCTGCTCGTGGTGAGCGTATCGCTAAGTACAACCGCTTGCTTGAGATTGAGGAAGAGCTTGGCTCTACCGCTCAGTATGCTGGTTACAGCGCATTCAAGGCTTGCAAGAAGTATATGAAGTAATATACTAGGGCTTTTATAAGTTCTTCATAAGACTTGTTTAAGCTTTTTAAGCTTTGAGCTGAAGTTTATTTTTGGTCAGTCGCAATAAAATGCGGCTGGCCGTTTTTGTATATTTTCAATGATTTCTTAAAATTTTAAAAAAATTTTTCTAAAATTACTTTCATTATCTCCAGAATAGTGCTATTTTTATGAAAAACTAAAAACAGAAGGAGATGTTTCATATGAGAAAAGTCGCTGTTATAGGCATGGGTAATGTTGGTGCTGCAGTAGCCCATCAGCTCATTATTGGTGGTCACGTTGACGATTTGTATCTTTATGATTCAAATGAAGCAAAAGTTAAGGCTGATGCTCTTGATTTTGAAGATTCAATGGATAATGTGCCTTTTAACGTTAATATTACAGTAAATGATTATGAAGCATTAAAAGACGTAGAAGTAATCGTAAGCGCCTTGGGTCATATAAAACTTTTGGATGTTCCTCATCCAGATCGTTTTGCGGAGCTTAAGTATAACCGTAAAGAGGTTGCAGAAGTTGGTGCAAAAATTAAAGCTTCTGGATTCCATGGCGTTTTGATAGATATCACTAATCCTTGTGATGCTATTTGCCAGCTCTACAAGGAAGCTACTGGGCTTCCATACGAAAGAGTTATTGGTACTGGCACTCTTCTTGATTCTGCCCGTTTGCATCGTGCTGTAGGAAAGTTCTTCGGAGTTCATCCTAAGGCAGTTAAGGGTTATAGTTTAGGTGAGCACGGCGATTCACAGTTCGTTGCATGGTCTACGGTAAAAGTGTTAGAGCAGCCAATTACTGATCCTGCTGAGGAAAAGAACATTGACTTGGATGCTGTTGATGATGAAACTCGCGAAGGCGGTTTCACTGTGTTCTATGGAAAGAAATATACCAACTACGGTATTGCTGCAGCAGCTGTTCGTTTAGTGAATGCTGTAATGACGGATTCTAGAGAACAGATGCCTGTATCCAATTATCGTGAAGAATATCATTCTTATCTTTCTTATCCAGCGATTGTTGGTCGAGATGGCATTATTGAGCAGTGCAAGCTTGATTTGACTGAAGAAGAGTTGCAAAAGTTGCAGCATTCTGCAGATACGATTTTGAGCAAGGCTCAAATGGAATAGTTGGGAATCTAAGTTTTAAAAGAATTTTGAGTATGATTTTGTGACCAGCTCCTATATATGGATAGCTGGTCACAATTTTTGTATTTTGGCGTGTATTTTGTTCATATTGTGTAATAATGATTTTTTAGGCTAAAAGTAAATATAAGGTGTATTTACACGTCGAATATTTAAAGTAACTTAGAAGTATGGTTTTGAGAAATCGCCGCACGGCAACAAGTACAGTTGATGAATCAAATCAGCCAAAGAAAAAAAGGCTGTTTTCTGGTTCGTTCGTATTTGTTTTTATGATAGTAGTGGCGTTTCTTTGTTCTATAGAATTTGTTTCAACAATTCGAAATTATGCGTTAAGCTTGGCTGAATTACACGCTTTGCAAAGAGATGAGTCTGCTCTAAAAGACAAAAAACAGGAGTTGGATAATAATATTGATCGTTGGAAAGATAAAGCGTATGTTACTGCACAAGCTAGGGATAGGCTAGGATTCATATTCCCTGGAGAGCAGGCTGTTAGAGTTGAACACCCAGAAGCTGTTACAGGAGTTGTGCCAAAATCATTTAATAAAGATGAATCACAGTATGAAGAAAGAAAAGCTCTTCCTTGGTATAGTGATTTGTTCTATTCTCTTCATAAAGCAGATAAGCCAGATGATATGAGTATGAAATCTCAAAACGATGACGTTAACGATTCTAATAAAGATAAGACTTCTAAGCATAATAAAATGGATAAAAGTCGCCAGCAAAATGAGCATCAGAAAAATAAATCGTCAAAATCTACAGATAAGAAACAGAGTAATACAAGTAGACAGTAGTAAGAAAATATTAAAGTACTTTATTTTAAAATCATGCAAATGCATAGGGGAGTTAAAAACATGGATTTGAATATACAATCCTTAGTGGATAGTTTGTTGGAAAACCCTGCAAGTGATGCAGATAAAGACATTGTTAAACGTCAATTGGGAAGATTCCCTAGGGGCATGGTTGCAGTTGGAGCTAGATGCGCTTGTGGACGTCCTCTTGCTGTTATTACAAGACCATGCTTAGAAGATGGAACTCCTTTTCCAACTACATGCTACTTAACAAGTCCAGAAGCGGTTAAAGCAGCTTCGCATCTTGAAGCACAAGGTTTTATGAAGGAATGCAACAATTTATTGAATAATGACAATGATGTTGCTAAAAAATATGAGCAGGCACATAAATACTATTTAGAGTTTCGTCACGAATTAGCTATTCGATTAGAAGATAGTGAAGAGCATATTAAAGATATGAGTGCTGGGGGTATGCCTGTTCGTGTTAAGTGTTTGCATGCCTTGCTTGCGCAAAGTCTTGTAATGGGCAAAGGTGTGAATCCTATTGGCGATATGGTGTTAAGCAAGGTAAAAAATGAATTTGACCCTAATGTTTGTAAGTGCACTACTCCTTGGAGTGATGATGCTAATGAAATTGAAACTGAGAAATTATTAAATACAAAATCTTTTAACACCAATACAATCGTTGGAACTAATAAATCGGTTTGCGTAGCAGCAATTGACTGTGGCACGAATTCGATTAGATTAAAAATTGCAAAAGTTAATGCTAATGGTATGCGCGATGTTGTTCCTAGAATGCTTAGAGTTGTAAGGCTTGGTCAGGGAATTGACGAAACGCATATGTTTGCTGAAGATGCTTTGCAGAGAGTTAAATCTGCTGCCAAAGAATTTGCAAAAGTGCTTAGCGAACACAAAATAGATGCTATTCGTTTTGTAGCAACATCTGCAACTAGGGATGCGCTAAATAGAGACATTTTTGAACAGATGATGTTTGATGAGCTTGGCGTACGCCCTGAAGTTATTAGTGGAACAGAAGAAGCTGCTTTGAGCTTTTTGGGAGCAACAAGTGTTGTTTCTAGAAAAGATTTGCAAGCCCCTTATGTTGTTGTAGATTTAGGTGGTGGGTCTACTGAGATTGTTCTTGGTGGAGACGGCGTGAATATTGCGGAAGATAAAGTGGATTCCGCGTATTCAATGAATATTGGTTCCGTTAGAATGACTGAGAGGCATTTGCATACAGACCCTCCAACAGAAGAAGAAATTTCTTGTGCTATAAAAGATATTGACAAGAATATAGATGAAGCTTTTAAGCATGTTAACGCTGGTAAAGCTCGCACGATTATTGGTGTTTCTGGCACTGTTACAACTATGGCAGCCCTTGCTATTGGATTAAAGCATTATGACCATAAGGCTGTTGATGGAGTAAAAATCGCGTTGGATCAGGCATATACAGTTAATGACAGGTTCTTGCATATGACAAGAGAACGTAGGCGTACTTATACCACTATTCATCCTGGAAGGATTGATGTTGTTGGTGGAGGTGCAGTTGTGTTGAGTCGTGTGCTTGAACGACTTGCAAAAGCTGCATATGAAGACCATGGTGGAGTTCTAGATACTTTTGTTGCTAGTGAGCATGGTTTACTAGATGGAATCACGTTAGATTTGGGTCGTAGAATTCTCGCCACACGCTGAGTTGTTTTTAATTGTATTATATGGCATAATAATTGTCTGTTGCCTCCGTGGCGGAATTGGCATACGCATCAGACTTAAAATCTGACGCCCTTACGGGCTTGTGGGTTCGAGTCCCACCAGAGGCACAAATGTTACGCTGCGAGTTTATTTTTTACGTATTTAATGTTAATTTTTTGTTGCAATTCGTAAGATTTTTGGTTTAATTAGTCTTTTTTCTATAAAAATATCTGTTTACAGTCTTGCGTTAATCGAGAATCGTACTAATCTATACCATTAATTGCAATAAAAGCAATAATAAAAATACAAGTAATATCGCAAATTAGGAAAAGAGACATAATGGCTGATTTAGAGGTTGCTCCAGACTTTAAAAATGCCTATGATTCTTACGATCATAGTGATTCTGATCTGTTGAACAAACTGGCTGGCAATTTTACTGTTTTGCCTAACGATAATCCTGTTTCGGATGCAAAGCGAGCAGAGCTGATTGATAAGCCTGCTTTTGGTCAGATTTTCTCCGACAATATGGTCCATATGTCTTGGACCAAGGGAGAAGGCTGGTCGGATAGACGTGTTGAGCCTTATGGGCCATTAAAAATGGATCCAGGTGCTTCTGTGTTGCATTATGCCCAAGAATGCTTTGAAGGTTTAAAAGCATACAAGCGAACTGATGGATCCATCTGGCTTTTCCGTCCAGATATTAATGCGGCACGATTCCAGAATTCTGCGAAGCGTTTGTATTTGCCAGATCTTTCTATCGACGATTTTATTGGATCTGTTGCAGCCTTAGTTAAGCGAGATAAAGAGTGGGTTCCAAGCCGACGCGAATATACTCTTTATATGCGTCCGTTCATGTTTGCTTCAGAGCCGTTCCTAGGTGTGCGAGAAGCTCATGAGGTTGAATATTGTGTTATTGCTTCTCCGTCAGGACCATATTTTAAAGGTGGCTTGAAGCCAGTTAGTATTTGGGTTGAAGATCAGTGGTTCCGCACTGGCCCTGGTGGTACTGGTTTTGCTAAGTGTGGTGGAAATTATGCGGCTTCCTTGCTCGGTGAATACAAGGGTATTGAACACGGTTGCGAACAGGTTTGCTTCGTTGATGCAGCAACTAAGACCTATTTGGAAGAGCTTGGTGGAATGAACGTGTTTGTTTTGCACAAGGATGGTCATTTGGAAACTCCATCTCTTACTGGTAGCATTCTTCCAGGTGTTACACGTCGTTCTATTATTCAGCTTGCAGAAGAAGCGGGTCACAAGGTTGTTGAAACTATGATTCCACTTCAGGGATTGCTTGACGATATTCGCTCTGGTGAGGTCACTGAAGTCTTTGCCTGCGGAACTGCTGCGATTATTACGCCTATTGGTCGCTTTAAGTCAGATGACTTCGATCTTAAGGTTGCTGATGGTGGAGTTGGTGAGTTGACTCAGGCTTTGCGTGATGAATTGCTTGGTATTCAGCTTGGAGATGTTGAAGATACTCACAACTGGATGTGGAAGGTGTGCGACTAGTTAAAAGCTGTTTAAGAGCTATTTAAAAGTCGTTTTAAATCCGTTAGAGTTTTTAGTATTTGGCGCGTCATTTTTTATATCTTATAAAAGGTGGCGCGCTAATTGTATGCTTAATTGGTTATAGGCTTATTAGGCGGATTTTGTTTTTTAAGTGTTTAACTAACCTTGGAAAGGAAATATTGTGGAAGGGGCTTTAGGAGATAACATTTTCTTCCTTGTTGTTGAATACATTGCTATGGGTTGCTGCGGAATGGTTGGCGGAATGTGGGCTATTCGCAAGAATTATGATATCTTTGCAATAATCACAACGTCATGGCTTACAGCATTGGGTGGCGGAATTGTTAGAGACGTTCTGCTTGGAGCTTTGCCGCCAGTTGGAATTGCAGATAGGGGATTTGTTTTTACTGGTCTTGCTTCGGGTGTTATTGTTGCTTTCGCTCATCTAGAAATTGATGAGTGGAAATGGCTTATGTTAACTCTTGACGCTTTAGCATTGGGGCTTTTTGCTGTAAATGGTACCGCTAAAGGCTTGGATTTTCACATGTCTGGAATGGCGTCTGTGTTTTTAGGCATGGCTACAGCTCTTGGTGGTGGATTAATTCGAGATATGGTTTTGAATCAAGTTCCTGTAATTGTTCGAGATAAGCATTGGTATGCGCTTCCTGCTGCAGTTGGGTGTGTTTTGACGGTATTTGTTGTAAAAGCACAACGTGCAGGATGTTTTGACGTTATTACAGAGATGATTTTAGATACTCTTATTGTTGTGCTAGTAGTTGCGATGCGATTAATGTCTGTAAAGTTTGATTTAACGCTTTTTGGTGCAATGAACCGCAAATCGCCAATAAAAATAAGTAAATATCGCAGACATAATGCATATAGTCGTAAAATTTCCGATAAAGCCATAAAAAATACAGAAAAAAATAATCAAAATAAATAGAAAATATAGTCTAATCTGAATAAATATCGGTTAGTGTCTAGAGTTTGTCTTTGCCTATCTCAATAATGAAACACATCGACCAGAGGTCGCGCTCAACAAGAGTAGCAATCATTAGCCAGAAAGAGGCGTTAAGTGATTTGCAAAAGGGGAGAGCGCCGAAGTTTGTAGGTTATTCTTTCTAGCTTACAAGCTGGGACTTGGCTTAATAAGCCAAGGACTGTCGCAGCAATTTTGGCAATTTGCTGCGGAGTGCTATCGACATGCATACTGTTGCCTGTTTGCCTCTGTTTGAATATTGTCAAAAGGAGGAAACAATGAATAACGACAGTTCATCAACTACTGAATCTCAAACTGTGCATCGCAGTTTAAAAACACGCCACATTTCCATGATTGCTTTGGGTGGAAGCATTGGAACAGGCTTATTTGTAGCTAGTGGCGCAACAATCCACATGGCAGGACCTGGTGGCGCGCTTTTGGCATACGCTGCAATCGGTATCATGGTTTATTTTCTTATGACATCTCTAGGAGAGATGGCAACATATATGCCAATTAGTGGGTCTTTTGCATCTTATTCTGGAAAGTTTATTGATCCAGCTTTAGGATTTGCAATGGGTTGGAATTATTGGTTTAACTGGGCAATCACGGTTGCTGTAGATATAAGCACTGCAGCAATCGTTTTGCAATATTGGCTTCCTAATGTGCCAATATGGGTGTTTTCGCTAACAGTTCTTGTTATTATTCTTTTGATTAATATTCTTACTGTTAAGTGCTTTGGAGAAACCGAGTATTGGCTTTCGATTATTAAAGTTGTAACAGTTATTATATTCCTTGCTATTGGTTTGCTTACGATTGTTGGAATTTTAGGCGGAAAAGCACCATTGTTAAGCAACTTTACTCATAAGAATGCTCCATTTGCTGGCGGAATCCCAGCTGTTTTAGGTGCGTTTGCTATTGCAGGATTCTCGTTCCAGGGAACAGAGCTTATTGGCATTACAGCAGGTGAATCTGCAACACCAGATAAGAGTATTCCAAAGGCTGTAAAGCAAGTGTTTTGGCGTATTGTTTTGTTCTACATTCTTGCAATCTTTGTAATCGCATGCATTATTCCATACACAAGCCCAAGTTTGCTTGGATCGGAAGCTAGCGATATTTCTATAAGCCCATTCACTCTTGTGTTCCAGCGTGCAGGATTGGCGATTGCAGCAACAATCATGAATGCCGTTGTGCTTACATCTGTTATCTCGGCAGCAAACTCTGGAATGTATGCTTCTACTAGAATGCTTTACGCTCTTGCAAAAGATAATCACGCTCCAAAGATGTTTGGAAACGTAGATAGAAGAGGTGTTCCAATGCAATCTTTGGTTGCAACGTTTGTTGTAGCTCTTTTAACATTCTTGATGAGTATTTTTGGAACTCAAATTTACATGTTCTTAGTTGCTGCAAGTGGTTTGACTGG
Source organism: Gardnerella vaginalis ATCC 14018 = JCM 11026 (assembly GCF_001042655.1). Classification (NCBI taxonomy): domain Bacteria; kingdom Bacillati; phylum Actinomycetota; class Actinomycetes; order Bifidobacteriales; family Bifidobacteriaceae; genus Gardnerella; species Gardnerella vaginalis. The sequence goes on from NZ_AP012332.1 coordinate 758,152, forward strand.
ATTTATTGCATGGGCAGGAATCGCAGCTGCGCACTACAGGTTCCGCAAAGCGTATATTGCTCAAGGAAAGTCTTTGGACGATCTTGTTTATAAAGCTAAGTGGTATCCATTCGGTCCTATCGTGGCTCTTGTATTGTGCATTTTGGTTATTGTTGGCCAAGATCTTGAATCATTCCACACGCTTAATTGGCAAGCAATTGGCATAACTTATATGTCTGTGCCGCTGTTCATTGTGCTTTATGTTGGATACAAGATTAAGTACCACACTAAGGTTATTCCTTTAGATCAAGTTGATTTAACAAAGTGATTAGAATATAAAAAATGCGCTCAGTGATTTTGCTGAGCGCATTTTTATATTGATTAACAGAGGTTATTATTTGTCTCCGTCGTTAGAAATTTTAGGATCTGGCTGTTCCTTCTTTTTCTCTTCCTCTTCCGTCTGCTTTCTTTCTTCTTCCTTCTTTTTCTCTTCCTCTTCAGCTTGCTTCCTAGCTTGTTCTTCAGCTTGCTTCTTAGCTTGTTCTTCTAGCTGCTTCTGTAGATTTTCGGCAGCATCCCTAATTCGCTTTCTTCTTTCTAATTCTAAACGTCTCTTTTCTGCATCAGCCTTTGCATTTGCTTTAGCTTTAGCAGCTTGCTCGTCAGCTTGACGCTTTGCTTCTTCAATCTTTTTCTGCATGGCGTTATCTGCTTGAACTTTTTCTTCTTGAGTAGGAGGAATATTTTGAATAATAATATTCGGCTTACGCTTTACCTTAGGAGCTATACGAATAACAGGAGCAGTAATCTTCTGCAGTTCCTTCTGGCTTTCTTCAGCCTTCTGCTTCTCCTGTGCATTCGCTGTAGTATCTGTAGATGCTGCAGAAAGCTTATCAATCATTGCAGAAGTCACTCCACGAATACGCTGAGCATTGTCAGAATACCATTGAGTTGCAGCTATAGCTTGAGCTCCCTGAGACCCTAACTCTTCTGGAGAATTAGCATTGCATACAACTGTTTCTGGCAAACGCTGCTTCAAAAGCTTAGCAAGTAATTTGCCATTTTCTGAGTTATCTTGAGCAAAAGAGATAAGAAGAGAATTTTTAGTAAGTTTTTTCCATGACTGGCTTGCTTTGCTAACTTGTGCAACCTTAATTTCGCACTGTTTTCTAGCTTCTTTCATACGAGATGAGTGCTGAATGCTCCAGCAAATACCACCAACGCCTAATACTAAAGCTAATACAATGACGCCAGCAATGAGAATTATCATCTTCTTTTTATGACCATTATTCGTGGCTTCGGAGATGTTTTCTAACATGTATCATCCTCTGTTTTTATCAATCTTCGCCAAGAATTGCTTTTTGCAAAACAACACTTATAGTTTACGCCAAACTAAGTACGTGACCCTTGTAGTTTGTAGCATTTTTGATGATTTGCAAGACAAGCGATATCATTTGCGATTCATTAGAATACAATATTCAAATAAATTCAAAACAAAAAAACCACCAGACTTGCTGGTGGTTTTCTTGGCTCCTGCGGCTGGGCTTGAACCAGCGACCATTCGATTAACAGTCGAACGCTCTGCCAACTGAGCTACGCAGGAATATCCTTTGCGCTTGGCTGTGTGCCGTGCACAAGACATTTATATTACACGGAATTTTATGATATGCAAATATAGCGTGTTTGGGCGTGTCGAAAACTCATAATCGTTGGAATACCAATGATTTGTACGCTTTAACCACATTGATAAAAAAGTGTTCCTAAAAAAAGAATTTTGTGAAAAACTTTCAAATATAAGCGAAAACCTTTAAATAATGCAGATTTTCGCTGTTGAAGCATAAAACAAATTTGATTTATGAAAGGAGAAAAATAAAATATCATGAGAAAAATATTTGATTTAAAAATGATTAAGCCCAGAATCTTAAAAGTCAAAAAATTTATATTAAAACAAAAATCACAATTTGTTAGAATACTGATTTTTATTATTCTGATTGTAATCATGTTGATTATTCATAGTTGCATAAATCCTACAATAAACAAAAGTATTGAGTATGAATATTTGCAATCGAATCAAACTGATTATAGTGTATCTTCATTTGACGCTGGTTGCATAGAAAAATCTTTTGTAGGTAAAAAGCAAAAAATAGTCGCGAATACAGTTAGTCAAGTTTCAACAGCTTCAACACTAAAAGAAACTACAAATTGTAAATCAAGGATGGTATGGCCAGTAAAAAATGTAAACATTATTAAAGATTTTGATGCTCCAGCAAAACCATGGCTCGCAGGTCATAGAGGAGTTGATTTGCGAGCAGAGGAAGGAACTGAGCTATATGCTCCATCAGATGGAATAATAAATTTTGCTGGACTTGTGGCTGGAAAATCTGTTGTAACAATCAAACATGGAGTTTTGTCTTCCACATTTGAGCCATCATATACGGATTTACCAGTTGGAACAGTTGTTAGAAAAGGTCAATTTTTTGGTTACGTAACAGTTGGATCAGATCATTGTGACAATTTGTGTATTCAATGGGGTTTAAAACGAAGAGACAGGACTTATGCAAATCCAAGGAAAATGGTAGCGAAAAAACGAATAATTTTAAAGCCCAAAGAAGAGACAAAAGAAGAAAAAAATAGTCTGTAAAATGCGTGTCGTATAGTGTAATAAGAGTCTTGGGCTTAAGACATTGACCTAAGATTATTACATAAGATTTTCTTAAACATATTAGGGAGCGAATATGCAAAAGTATTCTCGTAATCTCGATGAGAAAATTGATTACAATGCAAACATTTTTTCGCTTCTTGAAAGTCGCGTAGAACGTAAGCCGAACGATTCATTGGTTGAGTATGTAGGACGCGACGGGGAATGGAATTCCTACAGTGCTAAAGACTTTAAAGATTTGGTTATATCGGTAGCAAAAGGATTCATAGCACACGGTGTGATGCCGGGAGATACTATATCGATAATAGCGCATACTTCATGGCAGTGGACTGTGCTTGATATGGCAATAATGTCTATAGGCGCGTTAACAGTGCCAATTTATGAAACAAGTTCTGCAGTGCAAATAGAAAATATTATTAACGATTCTAGAGTAAGCATGATTTTTGTTGAAGATGAAAATATGCGTGAAACTGTGGAAATATCAAAGAAGTCATGTCCAAGCCTTAACGATGTCTATGTATTAAGCAGAGACGCAATAGATGCGCTAATTGAGTATGGAAAAACAGTTACAGACTCAGAGTTTTATGAAAGAGAAAAAGCTGTTAAAGGCGATGATCTAGCTACAATCGTTTACACATCTGGATCTACAGGAGACCCGAAAGGTATAGAACTTTCGCACGGAAATTTTGTGTTTATAGCGAAATCTGGAATGCTTTCCATGCCAGATATAGCATTAAAAGGCAAACCAAGACTTCTTTTATTCCTTCCTTTAGCACATGTATTTGCAAGATTTATGCAGTTCTTCTGTTTTGCTGGAAATGTAACACTTGGATTGTCAAGCAACCTTAAAACAATACTAAGTGATTTTAAAAGTTTTAAACCAACTTTCATACTTGGTGTACCTAGAATATTTGAAAAAATCTACAATGCTGCCTCTCAAAAAGCTGGTAGAGGAGTAAAAGGATTTATATTTGCTCAAAGCGTAAAAGTGGCAAAAGAATGGTCAAAAGCTCAACAATCGGGGAGAATGATTTCGCCAATGCTGGCTATAAGCCACTCCTTATGTAAAAAGCTCGTTTACAACTCAATTTTGCAAGTTTTTGGAGGAGACGTTGAATATGGTGTTTCAGGAGGAGCACCATTAGACAAATCGATTTCGCATTTCTTCAATGGCATGGGATTGCCAATTCTCGAAGGGTACGGAATGACAGAAACATGTGCTCCGTCAATGGTAAATCCAACGAAAGGCTATAAAATCGGAACAGTTGGTTTGCCAGTACAGGGAGTGTCTGTAGCAATAGATGATGAGGGAGAGCTTTGTATTAAAAGTCCCGCTGTTTGCAAAGGATATCATAATCATCCAGAGATAACTGAAAAACAAATAGTAAATGGATGGTTGCATACAGGAGACTTCGGATCTTTAGATTCCGACGGTTTTGTAAAAATTACTGGTCGCAAAAAAGATCTGATAATAACAGCTGGCGGGAAAAACGTTTCACCTAGCATACTCGAAGCATCAGTTATGACTTCTTCAATTATTTCTCAATGCGTTGTTATTGGAGACAGAAAACCTTTTATCTCTGCGATTATTGCGTTAGATCTTGCAGAAGTGAATTCTTGGCTGAAATCTCGAGGAGCAAGCCCAGTGCGCTCGCTGGAAGAGGCAAGAAAAAATTCAATCGTCATAAGTTCCGTAGAACAAAGCATAGTTAAAGCAAATTCTAATGTTTCTAGAGCAGAATCAATCAGAAAATTTGAGATTGTTCCAGATGCTTTTACTCAAGAAAATGGTTTAGTTACACCAAGCCTTAAAGCAAAGCGCAATGCGGTTATAGAACGTTATAACGATCTTATCGAAAATAAGATTTACGCTCCAAGACCAAGAAAATAACGTACTTTACAGTCCTGCATCTGCAAGAGTTACGTATCCAGGGTCAATCAAAAGAGCTTTAAGATTAGTTGCGCTTACAGCGAGAATTGGTTCTGTTATTACAGGTATATCTTTTTCTGATCCACTGTTATTTACAAAAATAGAAATATCTTCGAGTTGAGATAATTTTCCATTAACATTTAGAGAACTACATTCTTGAGCAACATCAGTAGAGATTTTCTGAATGTTTTCGATAGAAGTCATCCATTGCTTTCCATTTACAAGATTTGGTAAAGCATCTTTGTAAGCGCCGTAGCCAGTAATAACAGGCCATTTTGAGTCGTTTAACAATTCATTCGCTGAATCTTTAAGCTCAGAATCTTCAGTATTTTTATTCTCTTTATTGGATTCAGATGAATTCAAATCATTATTTTTTGTGCTAGATTTTTGTGATTCATTATTTTTCGCAGTAGAAGCAGGCGTTGGAACCTTTTTCTTAGTCAAATTTCGTTTTCCTATAAAGCTTCCGATTATATCTGGAAGAGTAAAGGAAGGGTTGATATCCGCAGAGCTTCCCTTATACCCAAGGTCTTCAAGAGCTTTTTCCACTTGCATAACAACTTGATCATCTAAAGCAATAATGCCATCTACGTGTTTTGTGGAAGTTGTTCCGTTATCATTCTTTATTACTAATCTCGAATTAAGTTCTGCCTTAACAGAGTCAGAATTATCTGCGTCGAAAGCAGCATTTTCCCAGTCATTCTCTGTTGAATCCTTACTAAGTTTTCCAGAAGGTGAAATCATTAATCCAGATGCGAAATAAGGTTTTAGAATTTTCCAGATTCCAGCAAAAGCAAGTCGCGCGAATTCATCATCAAATTCTTGAATTTTGGAACTTGAATTATCAGAATCTGAATTACCATGAGTATTTACTCCAAAATGCATATGAACATCTTGTTTTTGATTGTGGCAAGGCAAAAGTACTTCTACGCTTTTTGGATTATCTTTAGAAGCCTGATTTAATGCTAATTTTTGCACAAGAGTATACGCTTGAATTTCTCCAATGCTCTGAGCAGAAGAAAGTTTGAAGAATGCATCTGGCTTAAAATCTCTAGTAAGCCTAGATAACATAACGACATGCATGCCAGCTTTTTTAGCCAAATCTAATGACGATGTAAGTCTATTTTCTGCTTCCTCTTGTGATTTTAGATCTTCTTCTTTTAGTTGCTCTTTAGGTGTTGTGGGTTGAGTGACGTAATCACCATAATTATTATTACCGTTTTTATTACTCCAAGGAGCAACAACAATAGTCGTATTAGAAAGTTGCTTTTTTACGATGCTATGGATATCTCTGATACTTGTTTTCTTGTTTTTATTTTTAGAAGAATTTTTTGTTTTTAAAGATGTAATCATGCTTACAACGTAATCTTGAATATCTTGACTTTGATCGTATAAGCTGCTGGACGATTTAGTAGTAATAGAATTTTCTGAAAATCCTTGCTTTTTTAACGATTTTACTATTTCTGGAACAAGATTATCCCATGTACTTAATGGAGTTTTTCTACTTAAATTTAGACCATCAGAAGGCGTAAAAACTATAACGTTGCCGTGATTCACTTGAGGCTTTGCGCTAGGCGATGCGTTTTTTGCATTGCTCGATCCGCATGCGCAAATCGCAAGAAGCATTGTACTAGATACTACAAGAGCAATAGTTTTGCGCAAAATATGCTTATGCGTGCGAATCATAGTAGTTAAGGCCTTTCGTAAATTTTAGTTTTGTGCTTACTTTTATATTAGTGTCTATTAAATTATCTAATGCAAATTTAGCGATTAAGCAAATCCAAGCACATATCTCGGTATTCGCTAACGTAGCCTCCACCAAAGAAGACACAATGTCCAGCAATAGGGTAGAGCTGCCAAATTGTCATGCGATTTTCAAAACCAGATTTTAATGGATGAACAGATTGATAGCCATCTAAAATCTGCTTAAAATAGCTAATCCCAAACAGTTGCAGCATTGCTAAGTCTTCCTCACGATGGCCGCCGTGAGCTGCAGGATCAATTAAAACAGCTTCTGTGTGTTCGCCATCTTCGCTTTTAGTCCAAAGCACATTTCCACTCCACAAGTCTCCATGGACTCGCGCTGGTTTATCTTCAGATGCTTTTCCCAGCAAATCTGGCATAGCATCAATAACTTTATTTGTAAGATCTAAATCGCTTTTTGTAAGGCTTCCTCTAGAAATACCAAGATTTACCATTGGTAAAAGTCTGCCTTCTGCCAAATAGTCAATAACATTACTCCAAGTGCCACAATCCATTTTTACAGGGTCGCTTAATGGTCCAAAATAGCATGTGCCATCATAATCTGCAGGTGGCTCCCCAAAATATTTCGCACCGAAATCGTGCATATGCGCCAAAGATGCTCCAAATTCAAACGATGCTAAAGGAGTAGGGCTTGTAGTTTCAATGCGTTCAATGTTTAAGTAGTCTTTTCCCCAATCAAAAACTTTAGCTACTTTAGGCCCGCCATAGTCGTAAGCTTCTCGAAGCCAATTAAGGCCACGACCTTCGCATTCAAAGAATCGTTCTGGTGCGTATGATCTACTCTTTTTATACGCGTTATTACTCATAGCAACCTTCTTAATGTAGTAGCATATGCGGCTTATAGTTACACACTTAATAAATATTTTATGAATAAACTAAATTATTCCTATCATCACTATTCTAATGAAGTATTAGCACAATGAGCGATGCTGCGTTTAATTTGCAATAAGATTAGTACAATACTTACGCCAAGTAGGATGTGTCCGATTCCTGCTAAACCAGTTATGGAAAAATCTATAGATGGACTGAGATGTAGACGCATTACTTGTGCAATTCCACGAGTAATCATCATTACTGCTGTTAGGTTGAGTCCAATATGATAAGTTATTAAGATTCTCGTAGTTTTTTCGTTACTAAAACTGAAGTTTTTCTCAAATAGTATGAGTAACAGAAAAACAACCATTCCAAGCATAAAGTAGTGTGTGTGAACTATAGCAAGCACAGTCTTTTCATGGAAAGCATTAAATTTTGTAAATTCGCGATAAAAGACGCCGCCAATCATGGCGAAGACAGCATACAACAAAGACGTATTAATATAACGTTTCATAACATGGTTCATAGTAACTTCCTTACGTAGAGTGATAGTCAAATATTTCTTAGTAATGTTGATGTTGTTACAAGTGTTTGTAAGCGCTATTGCATAGTATGAGTGTTTTTGTAACGCGGACATGCAGTTTTAGCAAAATGATACCCAAAAAGCAATCCTGCTAGAGTAAGAGCAGAACCTAATCCCGTATAAAATACGGCTATAAATTGTTCTGGAGCTATATTTGTTGCACGAAGAACAATTCCAAAAGTCATCATAAAAGCCATGATTATAAAAGATTTAACGTCAAAGAATTTAAGGAAAAATTGCTTGTTTTCTTTGTATGCGTTAATCCTAGCAGTATGTTTTTTAACAAGTTTTCCGAAAATAAACACTTGGAATATTGCAAAAACAGCTAAAGATAAAGCGAAATTAATAGGAGATAAAAAGTTTGAGTATGCAATAATACCAATCCTAAGAATGTTGAATCCAGCAAAACACCATACAATGCATGCGATTAATAAAAGTGTGTTCTTTGATACCTTCATAACTAACCTCGTTAAATCACATTATTCTTAATAAAATCTTATGTTGAACGTTTAAAACAATTGTAGTAATGATTTTTATGAAAAACGCTAAATAAGAGTATTTTGTGAATTGTGCATTAAAACTTTCAAAAAACACAATAAAATATGATTAAAAGTTGTAAAAAGTGTTGCAAATTGACGATATGAGTCGCTATAGTGCTTGTTTATGGAAGACAACGATCAACAGTATTCAACAGCTGACAATAAAGCTACTATTGCTGAGCCAGCTTTTCGTTACAATGCGCAGCTCGCACAAGATATTGAGCAGCGCTGGCAAAAGACTTGGGACGAGCAGGGCACGTTCTGGGCTGCTAATGTTAAGGGCGATTTGAAGGATGGCGAAGGCAGATTGGCTTGTGGCCGTCCTTCTTTCTTTGCAATGGACATGTTCCCTTATCCTTCTGGAAAGGGCTTGCATGTTGGACATCCTCTTGGATATTTGGCAACGGATGTTGTGAGCCGATATCACCGTATGAAGGGCGAGAATGTTCTTCACGCGATGGGCTACGACGCTTTTGGACTTCCTGCAGAACAATATGCTGTTCAAACAGGTCAGCATCCGCGCATTACTACTGAGGCAAATATTGCAAATATGCGCAGGCAGTTGCATCGCATGGGATTGAGCTTTGACGATCGTAGATCTTTTGCAACTATTGATACAAACTACGTTCGTTGGACTCAATGGATTTTCTCGAAGCTTTATGACGCTTGGTATGACCCTGATTTTGTACGCAAAGATGGCGGTAAAGGTTCTGCTCGACCAATTGCTGAGTTAGTTGATGAGTTTAAGAGCGCAAAGCGCGAAATTCCTGGTTTTGCTGACAAAAAGTGGGGAGAGCTCAATAAAGTAGATCAAGCGGATGTGTTGAATGACTTCCGCATTGCTTACATTTCTAAGTCTCCTGTAAATTGGTGTCCAGGATTGGGAACTGTGCTTGCAAACGAGGAAGTTACTGCAGAAGGTAAATCTGAGCGCGGAAACTTCCCAGTATTCCAGCGCAATCTTCGTCAGTGGTCCATGCGAATTACAGCTTATGCTCATCGCTTGGTTGAAGATTTGGATACTATTGATTGGCCAGAAAAAGTTAAGCTTATGCAGCGAAACTGGATTGGCGAATCTCACGGTGCTTCCGTGCATTTTGAAGTTGAATGTGCAGATGGTGAAACGCGCGATTTGGAAGTATACACTACTCGTCCAGATACGCTTTTTGGTACAACTTTTGCTGTTGTTTCTGTAGATCACCCGATTCTTGAGCACGTTCCAGAAGCGTGGGAAGCTAGCGTTCCAGAAAGCTGGAAGGGTGGCTACGCAAGCCTTAAGGAAGGATTGGCAGAGTATCAGGCTCAAGCTCGCGCTAAAACCGCTAAAGATCGTACGGAAGACGCTGGTGCAAAAACTGGTTTGTTTACTGGTCTTTACGCAATTAATCCTGTAACTGGAGCAAAACTTCCGCTGTTTGTTGCAGATTATGTGCTTATGGGTTATGGAACGGGCGCAATTATGGCAGTTCCTGGCGGTGACCAGCGCGATTATGATTTTGCTAAAGCTTTCGGCTTGTCTGTAATTTACACTGTTAAGCCTTTGCCTGATTCTGTCGAAAAGCTAGAAGATTATGATGGCAAAGCTCCGTTTGTTTCTCACGATGGAATTGTTATTAACTCTTCTGTGGAGCATACTTATAAGCTCGGTGACGCTTTGTCTATTAACGGTTTGCGCGTAGATGAAGCTATTAAAAAAGTGACGACTTGGCTTGAAGCAGCAGGCGTAGGCGTTGGTAAGGTTTCTTACAGACTTCGCGATTGGCTGTTCTCTAGGCAGCGCTACTGGGGTGAGCCATTCCCAATCGTTTATGATGAGGATGGTGTTGCTCACCTTGTGCCGGATAGTGAGCTTCCAATTGCATTGCCAGACGTTCCAGATTATCAGCCAAAAACTTACGCTCCAGACGACGCAAATTCTGAGCCTGAAGCACCTTTGAGCCGAAACGAGGATTGGGTTAAAGTTCAGCTTGATCTTGGTGACGGTGTAAAAACCTACTATCGCGACACCAACACTATGCCAAACTGGGCTGGTTCATGCTGGTATTACATGCGTTACTTGGATCCAAACGACGCTGAGCATATGGTTGACAGCGACGAATACGACTATTGGATGGGTACGAATCGACCAGGCAAGGAACATGTTTCTGGAGGCGTTGACCTTTATGTTGGAGGCGTAGAGCATGCAGTTTTGCACTTGCTTTACTCGCGCTTCTGGCATAAGGCGCTTTACGACTTGGGTTACGTTGATTCTGCTGAGCCTTTCCATCGCTTGTTTAACCAGGGTATGATTCAGGCTTACGCTTACACGGATGAGCGCGGGCAGTACGTGCCAGCTGATGAGGTTGAGGAAGGCGCTAATAACGGCGTTGGTGAGCCAACATTTACTTGGCACGGCGAAACCGTGAATCGCGAGTTTGGAAAGATGGGCAAGAGCCTAAAGAATATTGTGACTCCAGACTACATGTACGAAAATTACGGTGCAGACACGTTCCGTTTGTATGAAATGAGCATGGGTCCACTTTCTGAGTCTCGCCCATGGAATACGCGTAACGTTGTTGGAGGCATGCGATTCTTGCAACGCTTGTGGCGTAACGTTGTAAACGAAGAAACTGGCGCTTGCGTAGTAACAGAAGATGCTTTGGACGAAAAGACGCTAAAGCTTCTTAACAACACGATTGTAGAAGTAACTGTAGAAATGGAAGCAATGCGTCCAAACACTGCGATTGCTAAGCTGATTGTGTTGAATAATCACTTAACGTCTCTGCCTCACGTGCCTCGCGCAGCAGTTGAGCCGCTTGTTCTTATGCTTTCTCCAATTGCACCGCATATTTGTGAAGAAATGTGGAGCAAGCTTGGACATACTAAGTCGATTGCTCACGCAGATTGGCCAGTTGAAGATTCCCGCTACGTTGGTGCGGATACTGTTACAGCTGTTGTACAAATCAAGGGCAAGGTTCGCGCAAAGCTTGAAGTTGACCCGAATATTGATGCTAGTGAGCTTGAAAAGCTTGCTTTAGAGGCCGTAGCTGATCGCTTGGGTGGAAAGAAGCCGCGCAAGGTAATCGTGAAAGCACCAAAGATTGTGTCTATTGTGCCAGATGAAAGCTGAAACTCAATGTTTTCTAGGCAAAATAGCCTTTAACCACATTGGTTAATTTTACTTGAAAGATGCTTATCTTCATTTAATAGTGGAAGTAAGCATCTTTTTTTTTTATTTAACAATCAAAAATAAATAGTCTGAAACGAAGGAGGTGGTTAAAATGAACAAAAACAATAGTAACGTTCTAGAAAGATTGGCAGCTATTGATGCTTTAAATAATAATTATGAAAATTCAAATTATTTGCAAAATACTTTGAATGATGATTCTAAAAATCGCATATTGGCACAAGAGAAAAACAATTCTATAGATTATCAGCTTGCTGATTTTTGCATAAGCTCAAAAGATTCTGCTTCAAATATTGATAATCTTAATAAACGAAATAATTTTGAAACAAGAAATCTCGTTAGATTACGAATAAAACCAGTACATGCTTTGTCTATTATGCTAATTCTCGTAGTATTCTTAGCATCAAGTTTAACCATGCTCATATGTCAATCTAGAACTTATAACAAGATTTATTCTTATCAAGCACAGAGAGAATCTAAAGTTAAATCTTTAAGTAAAAAATTTGAATCAAATAATAAAGATGATGATGAATATAGCAATGATTCTAAAGAGGATTCTAAAAAAGACTTACATACAAATGAGACTAAAGATTTAACTGTTAAAAATAAAAATGAAGATTTTAGTGATAGCACGCACAAAATTAATGAAAATGATATAAGCAAAAATAATAGTGTCAACAAAGATAAAAGCGGTTGCATAAATATAAACACAGCAGGGTTGGAAGAATTACAAACTCTAAAAAGTATAGGGCCAAAAATGGCTCAAAGAATATTAGATATGCGTAAAAAGTTGCGTGTTTTTAAGCGGGTTGAAGATCTTATGCAAGTTAAAGGAATTGGGCAAAAGACTTTTTTAAAACTTAAATCAGCAATCTGCATTAAGTAAATTTATGTGATTTTTAAGGTTGGAAAATGAAAGAATTATATTGGGATCTTGAAAATGGAAACAAAGATTTTAGGCTTGTTCCTATTGCGTTTAGCGTATGGTTTGGTTGCTTATTCGCTCGATTTATAGTTGATTCACAACAAGATTTTTTCTGTATGATAATCGCAATATTATCATTTGCTCTTTTGTGCTTTTATACTATTTTTTCAATGGGAAATTGCATTTTTACGTGCCGCTTAAAGAATACAACTGATTACAAAAGTCGCATAAAATCAAAGTTTTATGAGTTAATTAAAAAATTAAAAATAATAGGATACAAGCATGCTTTTTTAACAAGTTTTTGTACGTTTCTAGCAGCTTTTATAATGTGTTCAATTATTCTAAACATAGAACATATGGACCCTGTTTTTAATGCTATTAAAGATCTAAAGCAAAGTGATACAGAATATAAATTTAATAGAAAAAACGATGTTCAATCCATCAGATTGCTTATGGATATAACGTCTCCTCCAAGAGTATCGCAATCCTTTAAGGGGGATTGCGTATTAAACGTGAATGTAAAACAGATTGAAATTATGGATAAAGAAAAAGTTATTAGTAGGAGTAAAAGCTTTGTGTCTGCTAAACTTTACGCTTTTAATCCAGATTGCAAAATAATGAACTACGGATACAAGATAAGTAGTTTTGGAAAAATTTCGATTTCAAAATTTGACTCTCATGCGATAGACATTCAAGTTCCTAAAGCAAACAAAACAGATAAAACGAAATTATATAAAGTAGAAGTTATTGAAAAAGCTAATCTTTTTAAGACATTACTAAATACATTGTGGAAAGAATTTTACAATGTGACTAGTTCTTTAGATGAACAGGGTCAAATGCTTGTTCCTGGTCTTACTGTAGGACTTTTGGGACAAGAGCATTTAAGTGATGTAGAAGATTTACGAAAAGTTAGTATCGATAGCACTTATGCGAATACTATGAAACAAAGATTCAAAATAGCTGGAATAATGCACCTTATGGCGGTTTCTGGAGGACATTTTTTGCTTTTATCTTGTGTTATTCGTAAGACATGTGCTTTTTTGCTTTTGCCAAGAGTAGTGAGCGCAATATTTGAAGCTTGTGGTCATATTCTTTTATCGTGTATTGTGTATCCGTCAGCATCGGTTCTTAGAGCGCTTATAATGGGTTTAATTTCTGCCGGGGCATTAATGTTTTCTAGACAATACCAGTCTGCTAGTGCTTTAAGTATAACTGTTATAAGTGTTCTTTTTATTTGTCCAAAATATGCATGGGATTATTCGTTTGCTCTTTCTGTTTGCGCAACTTTTGGAATAATTGTTTGTGGAATGTCTTTAAGAAGAATCTTTTTAAGATATATGCCGTCTAGTCTTGCAAGCGCATTAAGCATAACGTTGTGTGCACAGTGTTTTACGCTTCCTGTACAAATATTAATGCAACCGCAAGTATCTTTTATATCTGTTATAGCGAATTTAATTGTTGCACCTTTTGTTGATTTTGCAACAATATTTGGTCTGCTTTCGCTTATATGCGCTAATTGGAGTTATTCTATTTCTCTGATTTTTGCCACAATTTCATCTTTTGGAACAAACATTATGGCAAATTGCGCATGGTATTTGGGAGATTTACAAATTGGAACAATACCTTGGGTTAATGGATCTTTAGGTGCGTGGCTAATTGCGTTTGCTGAATTCGCTATCTTTTTATTAGTACTTATCATAAATAAATATTTTAGAAAAAGTGAATCATATAATAGTTTAAGTATATTTTTACAAGTTAAGTCAAATCGTTTTAAGCAGCTTATAAATGATTCAACAAAACTTTTTGAATGATTAAGTGTTTTAAGTTTTATATAGTTTGTACAATTAATAGGCGTGCAAAATTAAGCGGATTAAATAAAAACAAGGATATTCGCGTTAGTTAAATCGTGAGAATATAAATATTCTTAAGGAGTACGTATGCAAGCGTTAAAAAAATTTGCGCCATTTACAGTTGTGGTTGGCGGTGATGCGTATTTAAATGATCTAAACGCGCGCGACTTAAAAACTCGCATATTAGGCTCCTACCCAGATGCAGATGTTATAAATTTAGACGCATTAAATGCCGATAAATATGCTTTTATAACTGCTACAGGACCATCACTTTTTTCTAGCGGAACAATTGTTGTTATTAATAATCTTGAACAAGCTAATGAAGATTTAGTTGAAGCGATAATAGAGTTTTGTACTAGAGAATCTAAATCTAATAACAATGATTACTGGGTTATTGCGCGCCACGAAGGAGGTGTTAAAGGAAAGTCAATTGTTACAAAACTTGAAAAAGCTGGAGCAAGTAAAATAACTGTACCAGATCTTAAAAAAGATGATGCAAGATTGAATTTTGTGCTAAGTCTTTTTGAAAGGCAAAATCGTAGTATAGAGCCTGCAGCAGCTGGACGCATAACAGAAGTCTTAGGTGGGAAAACCGATCAATTAGCGGCTCTTTGTTCTCAATTGTGCTTTGATTTTGAAGATAACCCAATCACATTAAAAATAGTTGACCAATATTTAATATCGGATCCGCAAGTAACTGGATTTTTTGTAGCAGATAAAGCTGCAGAAGGTAACTATGCTCAAGCTATTCTTGCATCAAGAAGAGCGATTTTACAAGGCGTTGATGCTATAGCATTGATTGGGTCTTTGGCTGCAAAAATGCGAATAATTACAAAGGCTATAGCTGTTAAAAACGGGGAAATTTCTAATGCTCAAGCAAAAGTTAACCCTTGGGCGTTAAAAATGGCTATGAGGGATTTAGGTGGATGGAATGATGATGGGATTCGTAAGTGTTTTAAATGTTTAGCGTGGGCAGATGAGCAATGCAAAGGCGGAACAAGTGATGCTGATTACGCTTTAGAAAAATGCATTAGCATGATTGCTTGTCGTGGGCGTTAATGTGAAAATTTTAAAAGCATAAAGTGTTAAAACATAGAGTGTTAAAAGTCTAATATGAAAGTGTGTGATTTTGGAAAATCATAATATCAAAAAGCTAGTAATTCCAACTGGTTCGTGTATGCGAGATCTTGGAAAAACTATTGCAAAAATAGTGCATGAGACAGATGTTATTTTGCTTTCTGGTCCACTTGGTGCTGGAAAAACAACGTTCGCGCAAGGTTTTGGACAGGGCTTGGGAATAAAAGATCCGATAGTTTCCCCGACTTTTACTATTGCTAGAGAGCTAAAAGGCACATTTTCTGATGGAAAAGTTGCGAATCTTATTCATGTAGATGCTTATAGGCTTGGTGGAAAAGATTATGCTCCAGGGCAAGACACTGTTTCTAGGCTTTTAGATGAGCTTGAATCTTTAGGTTTAGATGAAGCATTGGAAGAACCAGGAGAGGGAACTGTTGTGCTTATGGAGTGGGGAGAACAGATGGCTGGTGTTCTTGCTGATGTTCGTCTTGAAATTCATATTGATAGACCGATTGATAAAGAAAAGTCAAATGAGTTTACAAGTGAAGGCAAGCGCGTTGTAACGCTTGTTCCAGTCGGAGGAGACTGGTGCGATCGCTTAAAAATTCTTGATTAAGAGTAAGCTAAATTGGTTGGTTAATTTAAGGAACAAAAATGAGCAATACGCTGATTATAGATACGTCATATGGTTCAACAGTTGGAGTTGTAGGTTATAAGCCAATAGTGGAAACGGATTCGCGTACACATGTTGAAAAGTTGCAAGTAAACATTGATTTTGCAGTAAAAAATGCTGGACTAGAGCTTAATCAAATAGACGAGATTGTAGTTGGAGTAGGCCCTGCTCCTTTTACAGGTTTAAGAGCTGGGTTGGTTGCAGCTAAGGCGATTGCTTTTGCGAATAACGCAAAGATTCTAGGATGCAACAGTTTGCTTCCACAAAGTTTAATGATTCGTTCTGGCGCTTTTGAAGAATCGCTTAAAGATGGCGTTATCTCTAATAGTGAAATAGTCGAAAATAATGAATCTTGCGTAGCTAAACACACGTATGTTCTTTCGTTAAATGACGCTAGAAGACGCCAAGTTTATATGAGTTTATATGACGATAGTGGTTGTGCAGTAATAGAAATGGACATTGATTATCCTGCAAATATTGTTGAAAGAGTAAATCAATATTTTGAATCAAATAATATTTGCGATTATTGCGTTTGCGTTGCAGGCCATGGTGCTAAAAAATACGCTGAAGATTGGAAGAAAATCGGGAATATATGCTTAATTACAGAGGCGAGTGCTCTTGATTTAGGCGTAAAAGGATTAGAGATATTTAAGCTGTGCGCAAGTCAAAAAGACGTTATTGAACCGCTTTATTTAAGAAGACCAGACGTATCTGTTCCAAACCCGTTGAAGCACGTTTTGGGATCTGGCGCTGCTACAAAAGTGGCGGAAAAATAGGATTCAAGCGAAGTACACATATGATTGTAGACATAACTCGCTCAAAATATCCAGCTTGTGCATCAAATAGTCAAAGCTGCGCAATAGAGAAAATTGATTATGCAAAATATGAAGCAATAGTTTCTCAAATTGCAAAAATTGAAGCAGACTTGTTTGGACCAGGATGCTGGAACAAGAACATGATTTTGCAAGAGTTACAAGCACCAATGCGCGCGTATTATGCAGATGTTGATCTAAACACAAATACGGTAACTGGGTATGCGGGATTTTGGTTTGATGGCGATGACGCTCAAATAATGACAATAGGCGTTGCAAAAGAATATCAAAAGCGAGGAATTGCAAGCAATCTTCTAAAAACTATGATTGAAAATGCAAAATCAATAGGCGCAAAACGAATGCTTTTAGAAGTTAGGGTAAATAACAATCCAGCGCTAAAACTGTATGAAAAATTCGGTTTTACAAAAATGGGATTAAGAAAAAGATACTATATGCCAGAAGGAATAGACGCATATACAATGTGCGCACAAATAGACGATTTAGAAGACTTAGAAAATTTAAAAAGCTCAAAAAGCTTAGAAGAATCTAGCGAAGCTTATAACAGCGCTAAAAGTGAGGATAATAATGAGTGAAACAATGAATAAAACAAGCGAGCCAATAGTTTTAGGCATTGAATCAACTTGCGATGAAACGGCAGCCGCAATCGTTAAAGGAAGAACATTAGTTTCTAACGTTGTAGCATCCTCAATGCAAGAACACGCACGCTACGGTGGTGTTATACCAGAAATCGCATCACGCGCGCATGCAGAAGCATTCGTGCCAGTGGTATCAAAAGCATTAGCAGATGCAAATATGGATTTAAGCGATATTGACGCTATAGCAGTAAGTGCAGGTCCGGGATTAGCAGGATGCTTAGCTGTTGGAGTTTCGGGAGCTAAAGCACTAGCAAGTGCAGCAAAAAAGCCGATTTATGGAATAAACCACGTTATTGGACACATTGCAGTAACACAATTGCAATTTGGCGATGTACCTAAAGACGTTCTAGCGCTTATAGTTTCGGGAGGTCACACTTCTCTTTTGCATGTTAATAACATTGCGCGCAGTATAGATGTTGTTGGAACAACATTAGACGACGCAGCTGGCGAATGCTTTGATAAAGTAGCTAGATTGCTTGGATTCCCTTACCCAGGGGGTCCGCATATTGATAGGCACGGGCGCCTTGGAAATCCAAATACTTTGAAAGTTCCACAAGGTCTTACGCAAGGTCGTTCTGGCAAAGAGCATCCTTACGACTTTAGTTTTTCGGGTGTCAAAACTGCTGTTGCGCGTTGGGTGGAAGCTCGCCAAGCACAAGGCTTAGAAATACCAGTTGACGACGTTTGTGCGTCTTTAGCAAACTCTGTTGCGGATGTTCTTTCTCGCAAAGCTATGATGGGCTGCGAGCAATACGGTTCAAAAACTTTGTTGATTGGTGGCGGATTCTCTGCAAACTCGCAACTTAGAGAACATCTTTTAGAGCAAGGCAAAGAGCATGGAATCGAAGTTCGTTTGCCAGAGCTTAAGCTTTGCACAGATAACGGAGCAATGGTGGCAATGCTTGGTGTGAATTTGGTGGAAGCAGGCGTTCGTCCGTCCGCTCCAGATTTTGCAATCGATTCAGCAATGCCACTTACAACCGTTAGCTTATAATAGTAAAAGTCGTTCTGAAGATAAGCGAGGTGTTTTGTGTACGAAAGCTATGCACGTAGAGGAGTTTTGCAAGTTGGTGAAAAAATCCAATTCACCGATAGAAAAGGCAAGCGAATCACAGCACAGCTTACTAAAGGCGGAGTTACACAAACCGAACACGGCATTATTTTGCACGACGATGTTATTGGCAAAACTCAAGGTGTTGTAGTAACAACAGTTAGCACAAAACGTGATTTTGAGCGTAGCAATAAGCAGCTTGACGCATCTAAAGAATCAAACAAGCCATGGATGGCAGCCCGCGCAATAGGCGGATGGGATTATGTAGTTATGCGTCCGCGATTGGCGGATTACGTTTTATCTATGCCAAGAGGCGCTCAAATCATGTATCCAAAAGATATTGCACAAGTGATTTCTTTAGGAGATATTCGCTCTGGAATGCGTGTTTTAGAGTCGGGAGCAGGATCTGGCGCAATGAGTTTAAGTCTTTTAGACGCTGTTGGTCAAAGTGGTGAGCTTACAACAATAGAGCTTAGGCCTGATTTTGCTAGAATCGCGCAACTAAACGCAACAATTTACTATGGCGAAAAACCAGAATGGTGGAATCTTTTAACTGGAGATTTTGACTCAGTAGCAAAGTCACTTCCAGAAGGCTATTTTGATCGCATTATGCTAGATATGCTTGATCCTTGGAACAGGCTTGAACAGGCTTATAGAGTTATTGCTCCAGGTGGAGTATTGGTTGCGTACGTAACAACCACAACGCAAATGTCTAGAATGGCACAAAGTTTGCGAGCTTCGGGAGTTTGGACAGAACCAGAGATTCAAGAAACGTTAGAAAGAACTTGGAAAGCACAAGATTTAGCAGTTAGACCAGATCACGCAATGATAGGTCATACTGGTTTTTTGGTTATTTCGCGCGCAATGGCGCAAGGATTTAATGCGTTAAAAAAGCGCGATCGTGCTACAAAAGATACTGTTAGCGATATTGATGACTTAACTCCCGAAGAGCGCGCAGAACAGTTAGAAGACTTGTCTCTTAGAGATATATCCGATAGAAAGCTTAGAAAAGTCCTTAGAGATTTAGATTTGCAAATCGCACAATTACCTAACTCAAATCCAAAGCCTGATAAGGCTTAACTGAAGACTGAGGAGATTAAAATGGCGGCGTCAATCAAAAAAATCGTTAAAAAAGTAAAGCACGCAAAATATGTGCTACTACTAATGCGCCACGCAAAAGCACAGCCGCCAACAATGGGAGACGATTGGGGAAGGGACCTTAGCGATAAAGGTTTAAAACAAGCAAAAATCATGGCAAAAGGTTTGCAATCTTTAAAGCTTGTTCCAGACTACATTATTTGTTCAAGTGCAAATCGCACCGAACAAACGATGCACAAAATGCTTAAAAAGTTCGGAGATTCTCCAATAGTAGCGTCAAGAAAGAGCTTATATGATGGCGGAATGCAGTCTGTAATGGATGAGCTTTGTGCGATTAGGAGCGATTCTAGAATAACAATGATTATTGGTCATGAGCCAACAATGTCGATGGCTGCGCAATGGCTTTCTTCTCCAGATTCAGATCCTGATATATTAGGAACAATGCGACTCGGATTAGCTAATGCTTCGATTATTGTTTTAGTATCCGACGTACCTTTTGCATCTTGCGGTTTGCGAGGAGCTAAAGCGTTGGGAATTATAACCCCAAAGGATTTTGAATAGTAAAATACGCATAAATTTGCATAAAATCCTTATAAAATTTGCATAAAATCCACACGAATCATCTGCATAAATCTGCATATAAGTTTAGGTTATAACGACACCCCCAAATAGCTAATGACCTCATTAAGCCAAATGTTTGCTAGGCTGAATCAGGTTGTTAATTATTTGGAGGATATATGCATACTGTTCTTACGTCCGTACAGGGATTCCCACGAATCGGCGCAAATCGCGAGCTTAAAAAAGTTATTGAACGCTATTGGAAAAAAGACGCAACTCTAGAAGAAGTAAGACAAGTTGCAAAAGATTTGCGCAAAAAACATTGGAAAATCCAAACAGAATCTGGAATAGAACTTATACCAAGTAATGATTTTAGCTATTACGATCAAATGCTAGACACAGCAATCCTGCTTGGTGCAGTGCCAGAACGGTACAAGAATCTAGAGTTTGAAAATGCAGAAGATACGCTTTTTGCAATCGCACGCGGATATCAAGGTGAACGCGGAGACGTAACAGCGCTTCCAATGAAAAAGTGGTTCACAACCAACTACCACTACATTGTTCCAGAAGTAGAAAATCCGCAAGATTTGCATTTAGCTGGCACAAAACCATTCGACGAGTTCAATGAAGCAAAAGCACTCGGAATTGAAACAAAACCAGTGTTGATTGGACCATACACCTTCTTAAAACTAGCGCGCACCCCGCAAGCACAAGAATTAGAAGCAAACAAAGAGACGATTGAAGCATTAGCAAACGCGTATTGCGATATCGTAAAACGATTTGCAAGTCTTGGAGCAAAATGGTTGCAATTCGACGAACCATACTTGTGCTTAGATAAAGAAGATGGAGATTTAAGGATTTTTAGCGACTTATATAATCCGATTCTTCAAAGCAGATTTGAAAGCGCGGATAATGCTGAAAACGTTAAAATTTTGCTTAACACTTATTTTGGCAATATTTTAGACTCGTACAAAACACTAAACGATTTGGCATTTGATGCAATTGGCTTAGATTTTGTAGAAGGCAAAGAAGAAAACCTTGAAGCTTTGCAAAAATATGGAGTAAACGAGAAAACAACTATTTTTGCAGGAGTTGTAAACGGCAGAAACATTTGGAAAAATGATTACGCGCAAAGCCTTGGCTTGCTAGATGCTTTGCAAAAAAACGTTACTAATCGCATAGCTGTTTCCACTGAATGCTCGCTTTTGCATGTTCCATTTAGTACGGATGGAGAAGAGCTTGGCGAAGACGTATTAAAGCATTTTGCGTTTGCTGTAGAAAAGCTGAAGGAAGTAAGCGAAATCGCTAAGCTTTGCGTTTTGAATGATGATGAGCTTAAAAACAGCGAGGAATTAGCGCAAAATCAGGCATTATTCGATGGGTCTAGAGTAAAAGTAGACGAAAATGTTAAAGCGCGAATCGCAAGCCTTAAGCCAGAAGATTTTGAGCGAAAGCCATCTCGCGCGGAGCGTCAAAAATTACAAAAAGAAGCATTAGGATTGTCTGATTTGCCTACAACAACTATCGGATCCTTCCCTCAAACAAAAGAAATAAGATCGATTCGAGCGCTTTATAGAAAAGGCGAAATTAGCAAAGAAGAATACAACGCGTTTATTGCCAAGCAAATAGACGAGTGCATAGAACACCAGGAGCGCATTGGCTTAGACGTTCTTGTACATGGCGAATTTGAGCGAAACGACATGGTTGAATACTTTGGCCAGCATTTGCACGGATTTAAGTTTACAAAAAACGCTTGGGTGCAGTCTTATGGAACTCGATGCGTAAAGCCTCCAATCGTTTGGAGCGACGTTTCTAGAGCGCAGCCAATCACAGTAGAGTGGAGTGCGTATGCTCAAAGCCGCACAAACCATGTTATGAAAGGCATGCTAACGGGGCCTGTTACGATTCTTAACTGGTCTTGGCCTCGCGAAGATATTACGCACGAAGAGCAAACTCAGCAGCTTGCTCTTGCTATTCGAGATGAAGTCTTGGACTTGGAGCGTGCTGGAATTCGCGTAATTCAAATCGATGAGGCAGCGCTACGAGAAAAGCTTCCGCTTAGACGCTCGGATTGGCATAAGAAGTATTTGGACTGGGCGATTGCAGCTTTCCGTCTTGTGCACTCTGCTGTAGCTGCTACTACGCAAATCCACACTCATATGTGCTATTCGGAATTCAACGACATTATTCGAGACATTGATGCAATGGATGCGGACGTGATATCGTTTGAAGCTTCGCGCGGAGATCTAGTTGTTTTGGACGCTATTCATAACGCGAACTTTGAAACAGAAGCTGGCCCTGGTGTTTATGATATTCACTCTCCTCGCGTTCCTAGCGAAGATGAGATTGTTAACAGGATTCACGAGATTTTGCACAAAATGCCAGCAGACAAGCTGTGGATTAATCCAGATTGTGGCTTGAAAACTCGCGGAAATGCAGAAACTTGGGTTAGCTTGCAAAATCTTGTTTCGGCAGCTAAAAAAGTTAGAAGCGAATTGGGCGGTAGTCTAAAATGACGTACAAACCAAAGTTTTCGCTAGAGGTGTTTCCGCCTAAAAGAACATCTCCAATAGGTACGATTTACGACACTTTAGATGGCTTAAGGGGATTGGATCCAGATTTTATATCTGTAACTTATGGAACTGGAAAATCTTCGGATCGAACTGCTACTGCTAGAATCGCCAACACTATTCGATCGGAGTATGGCATTAAAACTGTTGCTCACTTAACAGCAAGATACTTGGATTATGACGATGTTGACGAAGCTTTAGATATGTTTGATAAGGCAGGCGTTAGTGGCGTTTTAGCTTTGCGCGGAGACGTTATTGAAAATCAGAATGCTGCTGGAGTATTTAATCACGCAAGCGATTTAGTATCATATATTCACTCAAAGCGCCCAGATTTGCCTATTTTGGGTGCATGCTACCCAGAAAAACATCCAGAAGCTGCTACTTTGCAAGAAGACATCGATAATCTAAAGCGAAAAGTTGATGCTGGAGTAACTCACTTGATTTCGCAACTTTTTTACAATAACGATGACTTTTTGCACTTTAGGGATTTAGCTAGAAAAGCTGGCATTAACGTTCCAATTGAAGCTGGAGTTATGCCTGTTGTAAACGCGAATCAAGTTAAGCGAATGACAAAAATGTGCTCTTCTAAAATAAGTGAGCCAGTTTTAGCAATGATTGAGCGATGAGGAAGTAACCCAGAAGTCTTGCAAGACGCTGGAAGCATATTTGCGTCTCAACAGATTAACGATTTAGTTGCGGAAGGCGTAGATGGAATACACTTGTACACAATGAATCGTCCTGGCGTTACCAGAAGCATTTGGTCAAACGTTAAGCCACTTTTTACTAAGATAGTGTAAATTTCTAGATTTGTGGTGCAGTGCAAGGATCATGTTGTACTGCACCACAATGTACAGTGGCGTTATGAGCAGTCAAAAAAGCAGTAATAGCGATTTAGATCATAATTTAGGCACTGATTTAAAACAGCATGCGGATTTTAATTTAAGTTTTGCTAAAGAAACTGACTTATCATACAGAACTCTAGTTAAAGCTGGATTTGCTCGTCCAGAATCTGCTCGTAAAACCATAGAAGATATTTGCAAAAATTGTGAGAATAACTCAATTAATGTGCTCAAAATCTTAGAAAGCATAAATAGAGTAGAAGATCCAGATTACGCAATTTTAGCGTTTAAAGATATATATCAATCTCAGAAAAAAACTGTTGAAAATATTGCGGAGAACTCGAATAATTCATTAATAACAAGCCCACTTGCGTCTTTAATGCAAGTTATTGGAGCATCTAAATCATTTGCGATGCTAATGAGAACGCACGCCGATCTAATAAACGCTGCAGCAAATGACCCAAATCACTTACTACACATGACTTTAGAAGAACGTGTTTCGGATTTACTTCAAGCTATTCAATCTTATAGTGCAACAGTAGTAAACGAAGAAAAAGATGACGCAAAGAATTGCAATTCGTGCACTGTTCCAATAAGCTCTATGCCTTTTGCACAAGCTGTTTGTGTGCTTAGAGCGAGATATCGTCAGCATATTGCCGCAATTATGGCATATGATTTGGCGAGCGCAGACCCTGTAGAATTACAGCCAGACATAAGTCGTAAACTTTCGGATGCTGCGGATGCGGCTCTTGAAGCTGCGCTTGCGATTGCGCGCGGGCAAATTTCTGGATCTTGTTGCTGCAGGTTTGCAATAATAGCAATGGGAAAATTGGGAGCGCAAGAAATAAACTACGTTTCAGACATTGACTTAATATATGTAGTAGAACCGACTAATGGCGTTAAACAAGATGAAGCTTTGCGAGTTGGGTCTTCTATTGCACTTGTTTTGCAAAAAGTGTGTCAATCGGTTGTTATGGGTTGTGCGGAGCCACCATTATGGCAAATTGATACAGCGCTAAGACCAGAAGGCAAAGATGGACCTCTTGTTAGGCGATTGGAATCACATAGCGAATACTACGAAAAGTGGGCAAGTAGCTGGGAGTTTCAAGCATTACTGAAGTCGAGACCAGCCGCAGGAGACAGGCAGCTTGGTAAAGATTATAGACAAATGGCAGATTCGCTTATCTGGAAAGCGTCTGGGCGAGAACACTTTGTTGCAGATTGCCAACATATGCGACAGCGAGTAGAGTCTTTGATCCCTGCATCTCAGCGAGATTTAGACATGAAGCTTGGGCGCGGAGGATTGCGAGATGTTGAGTTTACAGTTCAAATGCTGCAACTTGTGCACGGAAGTGAAGATAAGTCTTTGCGAGTTAGAGATACTTTAGGCGCGCTTAACGCACTATCTGCTGGAGGCTACGTTTCTAGGTCGCAAGCTGCAATTTTGGCAGAACACTACCGTTTTGAGCGTGTTCTTGAACATCGCCAGCAAATGTGGAGTATGCAACGCACTCATTTATTCCCAGATTTAGGTGCCCAAGGAAATGGTGGATTAGATCGCGCTAGAAGCATTAGTGCGGAAGAGCTTAACAATAACGAACAAATCAGGCGTCTTGCTAGAGCTGTTAGACTTAAGCCAGAAGAGCTTGTTGCACGATTCGACAAAGCGCGCCGAGAAATTAGGCACTTGCATAAAGATATTTACTACCGTCCAATGCTGCCAATCAATGCGCAAACGGATGCGGATCCTATTGTGTTGTCTGCAGAAGCTGCTCGCGCTCGCTTTGCATCGATCGGTTTTGCTGATGCAAAAGCTGCACAAATGCATGTTGAAGCGCTTACTGATGGACTTTCACGCGCTGCTAAAATCCACAGAATTTTGCTCCCAGCAGTGTTGAAATGGCTTGGAGAAGGGCAAAATCCCGACATGGGTTTGCTTGCTTTTAGGCGACTTTCCGAGCGCTTTGGTGGAAAAAACACATATCTTGGATTTTTGCGTGATTCTCCTAGCGCGGCTCGCAGGCTTTGTCATGTTTTGTCTGATTCGCGTTATTTAGGCGATGCAATGATGCAGTCAATACAATCTATTACTTGGCTTGGAGACGATTCGGCTCTTGCACCTAGAGGCAGAGAAAGTCTAGATATGCAAACGCGAGCAATGGTGGCAAGATATTCAAGCAGTATTGCGGATTTTGCACAATTTTTGCGCGCTTTAAGAAGGCAAGAAATTGAGCGAGTAGCTCTTGCTTGGATGTGCGGGATTATCGACGATGATACTTCTATGCAAGCGATGAGTGATGTGTTTGATGCTGTACTTGATGCTGCTCTGCAATGGTCTATGAAAGATGCGTCTTTAAAAATGGGCTTAGACGAGAGTAAAGCTTCGATTGCCATTATTGCCCTAGGACGTTATGGCGGAAGGGAAGTTAACTTCTGCTCGGATGCGGATATGATGGTTGTTTATAAGCCGACGTCTAATGGTGATGATTGCAAGATTGAATATGATTCCGTATCTGATCTTGCTCACCGTTTCGCGCAGACTACTGTAGACATATTGCGCAATATTCTGCAAGGTCCTCTTACTTTAGAACCAAAAATCATGGTCGATTTAGATTTGCGACCAGAAGGTAAAGATGGTCCGCTTGTGCGTTCTCTAGAATCGTGTGAGCATTATTACCAAAAGTGGGCTAGTACGTGGGAAAATCAAGCACTTTTGCGCGCGCGTTTTGCTGCAGGGTCGAAAGATTTGGCAGATGATCTGCTAAGCGGAGTAGTAAACGACTTGCGCTATTCACCAGATGCTCTTAGCGAATCTCAATTGGCGGAAATTCGTAAGCTTAAAGCGCGTATGGAAGCGGAACGCTTACCAAGAGGCGTTAGTAGAGACAGACATTTGAAGCTTGGCCGCGGTGGTTTAAGCGATGTTGAGTGGACTGTTCAGCTTCTGCAATTGCAATATGCTGGGAAACACGAGTCCTTGCGCGTAGTTGGCACAATGCAAGCGTTGAAAGCGCTTAAAGAATTGAATTTGATTGAAGATGAAGACGCAAATGTGTTAGAAAAATGCTGGCATATGTGTTCTGCAGTGCGAAATGCGAACTTCTTGTGGTCTGGTTCCTTGGAGCGCGCGGATGTTCTTCCAACAGACTCTTATTCTTTGGGTGGAATCGCCACTTATCTTGGATACGATCCAAACCAGGGTCGCGTTTTTGAAAACGATTTAATGGCTGTTATGCGTCAATGCCGCGAAGTCATGTCTCGTATTTTCTACTGTCGCTAATATTTAGAAACATTTTTATTGTGTCGCTAAGTCTGACAAATCGTGTACAATCTACAAGGTCGCGTGTGGTCGCGGTCGTTTGCCAACTAGCGAAAGGTAAGCGGTTCTATTATGACGAATGTATTTTCTGATTCTTCTAATCAAGTTTTTTCTCGTTGCGCAATTGCTCAATCGTTAGCAAACAAAAGCGTTGTTACTTTAGACGATATTTCCACGGCGCAAATACGAATGCTTTTAGACAAAGCCAGATATATTGACGAGCACAGAAAAGAAGTGGCCCACACTTGCGATGGCAGAGTGTTGGCCACTCTTTTTTATGAGCCGAGCACGAGAACGCGACTAAGCTTTGAAACTGCAATGCTTCGCTTAGGTGGAAAGGTGATTGGTTTTGCAGGCGCTCAGCTTTCTAGTGCAAGTAAAGGCGAAACAGTTAGCGACACTTTAAAAGTGGTGTCAAATTATGTAGATGTTGTAGCTATGCGTCATCCTAAAGAAGGTGCTGCATTTGTGGCGTCGCATGCAGGAAGTGTTCCTGTTGTTAACGCAGGAGATGGTGGTCATATGCACCCTACTCAAACTCTTGCAGATTTAGCTACAATTCTTGCACGATTTGGCAGGCTGAATAATTTAACAGTTGGTTTATGTGGAGATTTAACATACGGCCGCACTGTTCACTCGCTTATCGAAACTTTATGCCGCTTTGGAAACGTTCACTTTGTGCTAATTAGCCCAGATGAGCTTAAAACTCCTCAGTACGTAATCGACCGCATTAATGATACACCTTCGTGCTCTTACGAAGAAACGCGCAATTTGATGGAAGTTATTGGCAGTCTAGACGTTCTTTACATGACTCGCGTGCAAGAAGAGCGTTTTACAGATCGCGAGCAATACTTGCGACTTCGTGACACTTACATTTTGACAGAAGAAAAATTGCAAAAAGCAAAATCTTATATGCCAGTGCTTCATCCACTTCCTAGAATTAACGAAATCGCTGTTGATGTTGATGACGATCCTCGTGCAGCATATTTTGAACAGGTTAAGAATGGCATGCTTATGCGAATGGCATTAGAAAGCTCTGTTCTTGGAGATGAGCTTCCAGGATATGAACCGACTGATTTTGTCAATGTTCCTAAAGATGAGTTGGAAGCTTACGATGCTCATGGAATTTCGTTGGCTAATCCTCGCGTTCACATATCTGACGAGAATGCTCCAGAAAATCTTATATGTCCTAACTCTCGTTGCATAACAAATAGTGAGTTGACTCTTAAGCGTAGATTCTATAAAGCTGAGTCAGATAGACATGAGTATCATTGCTTGTATTGTGATGAAGAATTGCAGTGAATCCAAGTAGAATATACGTAAATAATATAATTCAAAATTAAAAATAAAACTGAATAAAAATAGAAATAAGCAAAACTAGGAGCAATATGAACGACTCACGCATGTTAACCTTGCGAAATATTGCCGTTTGGGATACTGGCGAGCGAATCGATTTGGTTGTAGATGGCGTTAGACAAGACGCTTTAATTGAACAAAATGCCCGAATTTACGGGGAAATTGATGCAAGCGATTGGATTGTTGCTCCTGGTTTTGCAGATCCGCACGTGCATTTTAGGGATCCTGGTCAAACTGATAAAGAGACAATGATGACTGGTGGCAATGCTGCGGCTGCTGGAGGATATACGAATGTGTTGATTATGCCAAACACAATTCCAGCTGTTGACGGTGAGCCTTGGAATGATGCTCCTTTTGATGTAGAAAACGTTATAGATTTTTTGCAAAGATACGGGTGTATTTATGGCGTAAAATTGCCAGTCCACTACGATTTAAGTGTTTGTGCTTCAATAAGTAGGCAAGGTTTAAAACCAAGCAATATTGAACTTTGGAAAAAATATGTTCATGGTGTTGATGATAATCAAAAAACTTCGCCTATGAAAAAGCATCCAATTACTGCCATAAGTGATGATGGTTCTGCTGTTACAAATTCGATTTTGCTAGACGTTCTTAAAATGGCGAAAGAAACAGGATTACCGCTTCTTGAGCATTGTGAGCACCATGATTATGGCTCGGTAAACGAAGGACCAGTTGCTAAAATTCTAGGTGTTGGCGGAATTCCTGCGTCTACGGAGCTTGCGATTGTTAATAGGGATATAGAAGCAGTTCGCAAAACAGGTGTTCACGTGCACTTCCAGCATGTTAGTACGGCTGCTGCTTTTGAAGCTATTCGCAAAGCCAAGAAGGAAGGTTTGCCGATTACTTGCGAAACAGCCCCACATTACGTTGCTCTTTGCGATGAGGATGTGCTTAAGTATGGGTCAATGGCAAAGATGAATCCACCACTAAGATCTAAAGCGGATCGACAGGCAACTCTTGCTGCTATTGCAGATGGCACTATAGATATGATTGCCACAGATCATGCTCCTCACACAGCAGGTGATAAAGCTGGCGATTTTGCTAATACTCCAAATGGGATTATTGGTTTGGAATGTGCTTATGGTGTATGCCGTAAAGTTCTTGTTGATGCAGGATATACGGATGATAAGCACTTAATTGAACTTATGTCGATTAATCCTATGCAATTTATGAGTAGAAGGCCTACAGATGTTGCAGCTTTGCTTAACGTGTCTTCGCGTTGTGCCGTGAGACGAACATTAAAATTAAGTGAAACTGAACATCCAGAAAATATTGATTTAGTGCTTATTAATATGCGTGAAAAATGGAGCGTTGATGCGAATTCATTCCATTCAAAGGCTCGTAATACTCCATTTGAAGGATGGCAGTTACAGGGAAGACCAGTGGCTACTATTGTTGGCTCAGAGATCGCCTTTTCTCGTATGTAATTTGTGTATTTTATAAGTCGTGTTTTATAAGTAAAGACAAAGACTAAAAACTAAAAAATAGTTTGCGGCTAGTAGAGGAACAATATGGACGAACTGATAGAAGAAATAGCAGCGAAGCAAAACCCTACTGTTGTTGGATTAGATCCAAAGCCTGGGATTTTGCCTGCGCAAATTTTAAGTGGATTATCTGATGAAGTTTTGCAAGAAGTCGAAGATGAAGAGGCTTTGCCAACCTTGCTTGCTGCATCGTACTTTGAGTTTAATCGTGCGATTATTGATGCGATTTATGACATTGTTCCAGCTGTTAAGCCGCAAATTGCAATGTATGAGGCGCTTGGTTCAGCTGGAATAGACACTTATGCTATGACTTGTGATTATGCAAAATCACGTGGGTTATTTGTTATTGGTGACGCAAAACGAGGCGATATTGGTTCCACTGCAGCTCAGTATGCAGCACATTTGCGAGGATTCGCTAATCTTGATTCGTATTTCAAAGATGATTCTTACGATTTTAACGAATCTTTAGTTAATCTTCTTAAAAGCGCTAGTACAAAAGATGTGTGGCACGAGGATTCGTTTACTGTAAACCCGTATATGGGTTCAGATGGTGTTAAGCCATTTATAGATGAGGCAGTAGCGCGTAATAAAAATATTTTTGTTCTTCTACGCACATCTAATCCTTCTAGCAAAGAGCTTCAAGAACTTGTTGTTGAAGATGGCAAACCAGTTTATGAGCATATGGCAGGTTTGATAGAAAAATGGGGTGAATCAAATATTGGGACTAGAGGGTATTCGCGAGTAGGAGCAGTAGTGGGAGCAACTCATCCAGAAGAAGGTAAGCGTTTGCGCGAGATTATGCCGCACACTTTCTTCCTTGTTCCAGGTTATGGCGCACAAGGTGGAACGGCACAAGATGTTGCTGGAATGTTTGATGAAAATGGTCGAGGTGCAATAGTGAATTCTTCTCGCGGAATTATTGGTTCTTGGCGAAAATCGCAAGATTATGTTAAAAACAAGTCTTCTCTTTCTCTTAATAATATTCTTGAGATTGTATCTGATTCTGCTCGCAAATCTGCTTTAAACATGAGGGATGATTTAAGACAAGCAGTATATAAATAAATCGTGTGTTAGTGTTAATGCAAAGCGAATCACAATTCGGAAATGTTTCAAGGTCATTGTGTCAAAATTGTGAATATGCGCGTGTAAAAACAATTATGCATGTATAACTAAATATAACTAAAACTAAAAATAGCTAAAGATAGCTAAATTACGCAACGATACGACTACATAAGGTAGGGTAAAACTAGATGAGTGATGGCATGTTTATTCAAACTCGAAAATCTTTGAGAAACGCCATATTTACGTTACGTGAAGACGCTTATGATTCTTCGGGCGCAGATTCTTTTAGTGCAAAAAGTTTGCACGCTGATGATTTAAAATACACTCGTCTTTTAGGTCGCCGTGCTATAGAAGTTCTTGATAATCAAAAGCTTGATGAAGGTGTGTATCGCTTAGTTTTGCGCGATGATGCTATTGCTAAAACTGCCACTCCTGCGCAATTTGTTAACTTATATTCTCCAGATTCTACGACTATGCTTCCTCGACCATTTGGTGTTGCAAGCGTTGATGGAGATACTTTTACTCTTATTTTTGCTGTGATTGGTAAGGGCACTGCCGAGTTTGCGCAGCTTAAAGCAGGAGACACTGTAGACGCTTTAGGACCATTAGGATTGGGCTTTGATATTTCTAAGCCAGCGCACTATGTTCTTGTAAGCGGGGGATTGGGTGTTCCTCCTTTGATTTGTGCTGCACAGGCGATTGCAAAAAACAAGAATTGCAAAGTGACTGCGGTTCTTGGATATCGCGATAATCATTTTGCTGACTCATTTATGAAGGAATACGTTGATAATGTTTATAGCATTAGCAACGCGCAAGGAACTGTTATTACTTTGCTTAATGAACTAGAGCAAGAAAATCATTTTGATTTTAATGGCGATTTGCCTATTGTTGTTCTTTCTTGCGGTCCTATGCCAATGATGAAGGCTGTAGCTCATTGGACGCATGAGCGTAATGTTAAATGTCAATTAAGCCTAGAAGCAAGAATGGGATGCGGATATGGAACTTGTGTTGCTTGCGTTGTAGATACTTTAGAAGGCAGACTTAAAGTTTGTAACGAAGGACCAGTGTTTGACTCTGAAAGATTAGGCTGGGAGTAAAAAGATATGAGTAACGAAATGAATAATACTTTAGAGAATGTGCAAAATAGCGCGCAAAATAATGCATCAACTCTTGGATTTGACACAAGCCACGTTTGGAAGCACTCAACTAAAGTTGCTGGAGTTGAATGGAAAAACATGGTTGGAACAGCGTCTGGCACGTTTCAGCTTGCGGCTTGCGCTCACTTTTACGACGTGAGTCAGCTTGGTGCAATTTGCACAAAAGGTGTTTCACCTGTTCCTTGGCAAGGAAATCCTGCTCCGCGCACTGCTGAATCGCCTTCTGGAATGGTGAATGCTGTTGGTTTGCAAAATCCTGGAGTTGACCACTATTTAGTAGACGAGCTTCCAAAGTTAAAAAAGCTTGGAGCGCTTGTAATCACAAATGTTGCTGGCCACAGTGATGACGATTATGCTCAAGTTGTTGAAAAGCTTGCAGATTCTTCTGCAGACATGCTTGAAATTAACGTAAGTTGCCCAAACGTGACTCACGGCGGAATGAGCGTTGGCACGGATCCAGTGGCATTGCACCGCTTAATTAAGCGACTTCGCGCAATGACAGATAAACCAATGATTGTAAAAATGACTCCAAACGTTACTGATATAGTCTCGATTTGCAAAGCTGCAGTTGATGCTGGAGCGGATGCTTTAAGCATGATTAATACGCTTGTTGGTTTGCGAATTGATATTCGAACAGGCGAGCCGATTATTGCAAACCGTACTGGCGGTGTTTCAGGTCCTGCTATTTTCCCGATTGGACTTGGGTTTGTTTGGAGAGTTCGTCAAGCTATGCCAGATATTCCAATTATTGGCATTGGTGGCATTGATTCTGGCGAAAAAGCTTTGGAATACTTGTATGCTGGCGCGAATGCTGTAGAAGTTGGTGCTGCCGCTTTGGTAGATCCTACTGCTCCTATTCGCATTGCTCGCGAGCTTGACGATTTGCTTGATTCGCGTCCAAAGCTTGCGTCTTTGCTTGCCGAAGGAAAAACTTGGCGCTGAAATTAAGTATTTAGAAAGTATTTAGAAAGTATTCAAAATTATTTTAAGAAAGAGAGCTAATTATGGCAGAATTAGACGAACGTTTTACAAAGTTTTTGCTTGATTCAGGCGCACTTAAATTTGGTGATTTTACGCTAAAATCTGGTCGTCAATCACCTTATTTTATTAACGCTGGAGCTTTTGACGACGGAATGAAAATCGCGAGCTTAGGAGCATATTACGCTCAGCGCGTTGTTGCAGCAATTGAAGATGGCAAACTTCCGCAAGATATTGATACTGTTTTTGGTCCTGCTTATAAGGGCATTCCGCTTGCAGTTTCTACGGCAATGGCTTTGACGAATAATCACAATATGCCTGTTGGTTTTACTTTTGATCGCAAAGAGCGAAAGGACCATGGCGACGGTGGAATTATGGTTGGAAAACCGTTAAAAGACGGCATGAAAGTTCTGTTAGTTGACGACGTGATGACCGCTGGAACCGCAGTTCGTGAAACTTTGCCAAAGCTTAAAGCGGAAGCAAATGTGCAAGTTGTAGGCTTGATTTTGGCAGTAGACAGAATGGAACGCACGAAAGATAGTGAGCTTTCTGCAGTAAAAGCAGTAGAGCAGGAGTTTGGATTCCCAGTGTTGCCAATTGCTAACGTGCGTGAAATTTTTGCTGCAGCACAAAAACTTACTAATAATGACGGAAGCGCTGTTATGGATGAGAATTTAGCTGCTCGAGCTGAAAATTATTTGCGAGAATATGGTGCGTAAATTGTCTGTGCAATATAGACTTATACAATTATAGACTTATATAATCAAGCAATTATATAAGTCATGTATGAGTTGTGTTCTTGCTATTTTATTCATACATAGGTTTGTTAAACAGGAATGGCGGATTATGAAAGAGGACAATAACGAATATCAGGATTTGAATGATATAGATTCATTTAATAATCCGCCTGAGTATGAGCAAGATGCCATTTTTGATCGGTCTAGTAATGATTCAAACAGATCATTATTAAGCGATAAGAAAGCTATTGCAGTGATTATATCTGTTTCACTTATTGCAGTAGCAATTGTTATCGGAATATGGTTATCTTTGTTTGCGCATAGTTCTAGTAATATAAACGCTGGCGAGCCATCTAAAAAGTGCGTGCAGTTGCGTACACAAGTTCTTTCAGCTAAAGCTAATCTTAAAAAAATCATTTCAAGCCAAAACGTGCATGATGCTTCTGAAATAAAATCTTCCGATTTTGATGCTGATTTTGATTCAGTTAAGGATGCTGTTGACGATTTTCAATCTTCCTTAAATTATGCCAAGGATGATTTGAAAAATGATATTTTAGATTGCCCAGTTGGAGCTAGTTCTTACGATTCCCCATCAGTTGAAAATAAGTTTTCCAACCAGTTGGATACTTTGAGTAAAGATGCGGATTTGCTTAAAAAATCTTCTGATAATCTTTTAAAAACACGCAGAACTGCTTTTGGTGATCAATTGTTAAATCTTGTTAAAAAAGCTAGAGAGCTTGTAGAAAAAGCGAAAGATTTGCCTATTTTAGCTGTTGCTTCTAAAAGTCTAGAAAATGCTATTAATGATGCTGGTAATGCTCTTGCTAAAAGCAGCAATAATTATCAAGAGTTAAGACAGTCTTATCAAAAAATAAAAGCTGTTATAAGCCAGTACGAAGATAGAATTAAAAAAATGAGCGATAGATTTTTAAGTAGAGATGGCAATGGGTATCCTTTTGATGCTCCACATCCTCAGGATGATCAAGGTGGCTATATTCCAATGGGTCGTAGTCAAAACTCAGAGTCGTCGGAACAAAACGATCAAGAGTGACGAATAATCGCGTTAAATGCGTGTTGTTATTTCAGTTGTTATTTTAATTAGTTGACGCTTTGTGGCATAATAAGCAAGGTTTATTTCTTAGCTGCGTAAATTGCAGCTTTAATTAACGAAAGAAACGGATAACTCGTGGCACAGACTACCAATGATATTAAGAATGGATCGGTTTTGAACCTTGACGGTCAGCTTTGGACCGTCGTTAAGTTCCAGCACGTGAAGCCAGGCAAGGGTCCTGCTTTTGTGCGTACCACCATTAAGAACGTGCTCTCGGGCAAGATTGTCGACAAGACTTTTAATGCCGGCATGAAGATGGAGTTCGAGACCGTTGATAACCGCACGTTGCAATATTCATACGAAGATGGCGACAACTTCGTCTTTATGGATATGACCACTTACGACCAGGTTTATATTCCTAAGGTTTTGGTTGGCGAGCAGAGCAAGTATTTGCTTGAAGGCACCGACTGCATCGTAAGCTTCCATGACGGCACTCCTTTGAGCGTTGAGCTTCCAGCTTCCGTGATTTTGACTATTACTCACACTGAGCCAGGCTTGCAAGGCAATCGTTCTAACGCTGGTACTAAGCCTGCAACCGTGGAAACCGGTGCTGAAATCCAGGTTCCACTCTTCGTGGGTGAAGGCGAAAAGGTGAAGGTCGACACTCGTGACGGCTCTTACCTTGGTCGTGAAAACTAATTAAATTTTTTGTATAAAGCGACTCGGCGGCGATTCTTGTTGCTGAGTCGTTTTATTTTGCAATAGCTATTTTGTGCAATATTTGATATATATTGATGTAAGTTTAATTCTTGTAGACTTTAATGATCTATAAGACTATGTAGTTTGATAGAAAGACGATACTATGGCACGTTCCACCGCTCGCAAAAGGGCTTTGAATACGCTGTATGAAGCAGATGAAAAGAATCAAAATATTCTTTCTTTGCTTGAAGAACGTTTGAAGGAGCCAGGTGCGCAAACTCCTCTTCCAGATTATGCTGTTGATATTATTCGAGGAGTTGGTGAACGTAGAAATAGGATTGATAAGACATTGAATCGTTATTCTACTGGCTGGAAAGTCGGAAGAATGGCTGTGATTGATCGTAATATTTTGCGAATAGCCGTATGGGAGATTCTCTTAAACGACGAAGTTCCAGATAAGGTAGCTATCGATGAGGCTATTTCTCTCGCAAAAATGTATAGTGATGATGATGCTATTGCGTTTATTCATGGCTTGTTAAGCGCGATTATGGCAGACAAAGAAGCTTGCTTAGCAAAGTTTAATGGTGAGGCATCTGCGGAAGATACTGCTGGAGAAGTTAATGAAACTGAAGCAGCTGATTCTTCAGATGTTGAACAATCTTCTAATGAATTTAATACTGATTCTGTTGAGTGAATTTAAAATTGCGTATAATCCGTTTAGTGCAGTAGCGTTAAGCGGATTTTTTTTTATTATGAATTCGTAATAATGAATTCGTAATAATAATTTGCATTAAGAAATTGTTGATAGCTATTATCGGCGCGTCGCCGTCCGCCAATCTGAGTAGACTTGCCACGAATAACCTAAAGCCATAAGGGGGTTAAGGTGGGCTATAACGACACCTTCGCCGGATTCGGCACTGATGATGCAGTATTAGTATTGGAAGACGGACAAGTTTACGTTGGTAAACCATTTGGCGCAAAAGGTTCTACGCGCGCTGAAATCGTGTTCTCTACAGGAATGACTGGTTACCAAGAAACGCTTACTGATCCAAGTTATGATCAACAAATAGTTGTTCAAACGTTCCCACACATAGGAAATACGGGAATTAACAATGAAGACCCAGAATCTTCAAAAATATGGGTTGCAGGATACGTGGTAAAAGCTCCAAGCCCTATTGTTAGCAATTGGAGATCCACTGGTTCCTTGGAAGATGATTTAGAAAAACAAGGGATAGTAGGAATCAGTGGTATTGATACGAGAATGCTGGTACGACATTTACGCTCAGTTGGCGTTATGCGTGCCGGCATTTTTTCTAATGAAGCACTGATAGACAAATCTACTGGAGCAATTCGCACAGTTGCGTCTTTTGTGAATGAGATTAAACAAACTCCTCAAATGCAAGGCTTGCGACTAACTGACGAAGTTAGCACGCAAGAAGCTTATACAATTGAGCCTTGTGGAGATTACGAAGGCAAGGAGCCTCTTTACACTGTTGTAGCTGTGGACTTTGGTATAAAAGCCATGACTCCGCATCGTTTGGCACAGCGTGGATGCCGTGTACACGTTGTAAGCTCCTCAATAAGTTTTGAGTCACTTCAAGCACTTAACGCAGATGGCGTGTTCTTCTCGAATGGACCAGGTGATCCTGCTCAAGCAAATCGAGAAGTGGAATTATTGCGTAACGTGTTAGACGCAGGATACCCATTCTTTGGAATATGCTTTGGAAACCAGCTTTTAGGTCGCGCGCTTGGGTTTGGAACGTACAAGCTTAAGTTTGGTCATCGTGGCATAAATCAGCCTGTAAAAGACGTGACTACTGGAAAAGTGGAAGTTACGGCTCATAATCACGGATTTGCTGTAGATGCACCTATTGGTAAGACTGTTCAGTCTCCTTACGAAAATGGACATTTTGGTCGCGTAATAGTATCTCATGTAGATCTTAACGACAATGTTGTAGAAGGCTTGCAATGCCTTGATATTCCAGCTTTTTCTGTGCAATATCATCCAGAAGCAGCCGCAGGACCTCATGATGCATCGTACTTGTTTAACCGCTTTGTAGAACTTATGCAAAATCACAAGAATAAAAGCGAAAAATAGTAGGTATAAAGGGATAAAAGGAATTTATAATGCCAAAACGTGCTGATATTAAATCCGTAATGGTTATTGGTTCTGGTCCAATCGTAATTGGTCAGGCTGCAGAATTCGACTACTCTGGAACGCAAGCTTGCCGAGTACTTCACGAAGAAGGAATCCGCGTAATTCTTGTAAACTCTAATCCTGCTACTATTATGACGGACCCAGAGCTTGCAGACGCAACATATATTGAGCCAATAGACACGGCAATTTTGGAGCGCATTATTGCTAAAGAGAAGCCAGATGCGCTTCTTCCAACATTAGGTGGTCAAACTGCTCTTAATGCCGCAATGGACTTGGGTCGTGCAGGAATCTTAAAAAAGTATAATGTAGAGCTTATTGGTGCATCTTTGGAAGCAATCGACCGCGGAGAAGACCGTGAGCTTTTCAAAAAAGTTGTTGAAAAAGCTGGGGCAGAAAGTGCAAAATCCTTTATTGCTCACTCAATTGAAGAAGTAGACAAAATTGTTGAAACACTAGGGTACCCAGTTGTTGTGCGTCCAAGCTTCACAATGGGAGGTTTAGGCTCTGGAATTGCTCACAATCAGGAAGAATTACACCGCATTGCAGGAGCAGGCATTCACTATTCTCCAACAAACGAAGTGCTTATTGAAGAAGGCATTGAAGGTTGGAAGGAATTTGAGCTTGAGCTTATGCGAGATTCCAAAGACAATGTTGTTGTTGTGTGCCCAATCGAAAATGTTGATCCTGTAGGCGTTCACACAGGCGACTCGATTACAGTTGCTCCATGCTTTACGCTAACAGATCGCGAGTATCAAAAGATGCGTGATATTGGCATCGCGATTATTCGAGGTGTTGGCGTTGACACTGGCGGATGCAATATTCAGTTCGCAATCAATCCTCGAACTGGTCGCATTATCGTAATCGAAATGAATCCGCGAGTTTCGCGTTCTTCTGCGCTAGCATCTAAAGCAACTGGTTTCCCGATTGCAAAAATCGCTACAAAACTTGCCCTCGGGTACACTTTGGACGAAATTCAAAACGATATTACGCGTTCAACTCCTGCAAGCTTTGAGCCAACGATTGACTATGTGGTAACTAAGATTCCGCGCTTTGCTTTTGAAAAGTTCCCTGGAGCAGACACTACGCTTACAACTTCTATGAAGTCAGTCGGCGAAGCAATGGCTTTGGCTGGGAATTTCCAGGAATCTCTTGGCAAAGCAATGCGATCAATCGATAAACGTCACGCTTGCTTTAATTGGGACGGCGAGCGCCCAAGTAAAGAAGAAGTTGCTAAGCTTCTTGAAGAAATTCATACTCCAACCGAGCACCGCTACTTGCAAATTCAGCGCGCGCTCTGGGGTGGGGCTACGCCTGAGCAGATTTTTGACGCAACAAAGATAGACCCATGGTTTGTTGAGCAGCTTTCGTTAATCAATAAAACAGCTTTAGAGGTTCGTGAAGCAGAAAATTTGACGCCAAAAGTGTTAAAGAATGCTAAGCTTGCTGGTCTTTCGGATGTTCAAATTGCGCATTTGCGTAATCTTGGCGACGAAGGCGAAAACATGGTTCGTGAGCTGCGTTGGGCGTATGGATTGCATCCTGTTTACAAAACGGTTGACACTTGCGCTGCCGAGTTCGACGCTGTAACACCTTACTACTATTCTTGCTACGCTGACGAAAGCGAGCTTAAGCCACGCGATCGTGACGCTGTAATCATTCTTGGCTCTGGTCCAAACAGAATAGGTCAGGGTATTGAGTTTGACTACACTTGCGTTCATGCTGTGCAAGAGCTGGGTAAGGATTACGACACAATCATGGTCAATTGCAATCCTGAAACAGTTTCTACAGACTACGATATGTCGGATCGCCTTTACTTTGAGCCGCTTACTTTTGAAGACGTGCTCGAAATTTACCAAGCAGAAAAGAAGCTTGGTCCAGTAAAAGGTGTTATTGTGCAACTTGGCGGCCAAACTCCACTTTCGCTTGCTGCACGTCTTAAAGCTGCAGGAGTTCCAATTTTGGGCACTACGCCTGAGGCTATTGATTTGGCGGAAAATCGTGAGCTTTTCGGTGAGGTTCTTCGTCAAGAAGGCATGAATGCTCCGCGCTACGGAACTGCATTAAGCCTTGAAGAGGCTAAAGATGCTGCTCACGCAATTGGTTACCCTGTTCTTGTGCGACCAAGTTATGTGCTTGGCGGTCGAGGAATGGAAATCGTGTACGATGATGCTCAGCTTGCAAAATATGTGGATCGTGCTTTACAGGAAGCTCAAGCAGACACTGTTGTTTCTGGTCGTTTGCCTTCGCCGCTTTTGATTGATAAATTCCTTCAGGACGCTATTGAGATTGATGTTGACGCACTTTACGACGGCAATGAGCTTTATATTGGCGGAATTATGGAGCATGTTGAGGAAGCTGGCGTACACTCTGGTGACGCTGCTTGTACTCTTCCTCCAAGCACGCTTTCCGACGATCAAATTCGTAGACTTCGCGAGGGCACGCTTTCGATTGCTCGCGGATGCTCAGTTCGTGGTCTTATTAATGTGCAATATGCTTTTATGGCAAACACTTTGTACGTAATTGAGGCGAATCCTCGAGCATCTCGTACTGTTCCGTTTGCGTCTAAAGCTACGGGAGTTGCTCTTGCTAAAGCTGCTGCTCGAATTATGGCTGGGGAAACAATCGCACAGCAGCGAAAGCGCGGTCTTCTTCTTCCTAAGGGAGATGGTGGAGATATTCACCCAGGCCAGCAAGTTGCTATTAAAGCTTCCGTCTTGCCTTTCAAACGTTTCCGCACGCCTGTTGGTCGCACAGTCGATATTTTGCTCGGACCAGAGATGCGCTCTACTGGAGAAGTTATGGGCTTTGACCGCGACTTCCCACATGCTTTTGCTAAGAGTCAGCTTGCAGCGTACAAGGGCGGTTTGCCTACAAGCGGCAACGTGTTTGTGTCTGTAAGTGATGCAGATAAAAGACAATTGCCGCTACTTGCAGTGCGCCTAGTAGAGCTTGGATTTACGATTTGGGCTACAGAAGGTACGGCATCTGTTCTTAGACGTTACGGCATTGATTCCGTTATTGTTGATAAGCTTTCTAGCCTTGGCGACACGGCGAAGGATGTGCGAAATGCTGAGCCTTCGCATGAAAGAATCGGCAAAAACGTGGTTGAGCTGATTGAGAATGGTAAGATTGATATGGTGTTGAACACGCCGAATTCAAGAGGGTCGCGTACAGATGGTTATGCTATTCGTGCAGCTGCTGTTGCAGCAGACCTTCCGCAATTCACTACAATTACGGAGTTTGCACCAGTTCTTATGGCTATAGAAGCCGTTAAGAACAACGATTACCAAGTGATGAGCATTCAGGAGCATGCAAAGCAACTGTTTGCAATCGAGAAGGCAGAAAACGAAGAAAGTCGGGCTTAATACATGACCGAAAGCATACGAGAGCAGGAATTGCAGGCGCAAAGATCCGATTTTGGATTGCGTCTAAAAAACGCTATGGCAAAATATGGGCCATTATGCGTTGGCATAGATCCGCACCGCAAGATGCTGCTTAATTGGGGATACAAGATGGATGCTCAAGGAGCAGAATTGTTCTCCATGCGTATGCTTCAGGCCATGAACGGCAGAGCTGCTGCCGTAAAATTCCAGTCGAGCATGTTCGAGCGTTACGGGTCTAAGGGGTTCGCGGCGCTCGAACGAGTGCTGTATGCTGCAAGACAAATGGATGTAATTACTATTGTTGATTGTGGTCATGGTGGTTTGTCTACAACAATCTCTGCGCTTGCCGACGCATACTTTAAGCCAGATGCGCCTCTTCTTACTGATGCTATTACACTTCTTCCGTATTACGGAGCTAGGTCAATGGGTGGGTTGATTAATGAGGCTCTTAATAATGGCAAGGGAGTGTTCATTG
Organism: Gardnerella vaginalis ATCC 14018 = JCM 11026; assembly: GCF_001042655.1. Taxonomy (NCBI): domain Bacteria; kingdom Bacillati; phylum Actinomycetota; class Actinomycetes; order Bifidobacteriales; family Bifidobacteriaceae; genus Gardnerella; species Gardnerella vaginalis. The sequence continues at coordinate 799,571 of NZ_AP012332.1, forward strand.
CTTCGCTAACGTCTAATCGCGAAGGCGCTAGCCTGCAAACTGCTATTCGTCAGACTGGTTCCTACCGCGGCACAACTGTTGCTCATGGTATTGCTCAAACTGCGCAAATTTTTAACAATAATACAAAGGGCATGGGTTCCGTTGGCTTAATTGTTGGAGCCACTATTGGAGATTGGATGAATGGCGGTGGAATCGATTTAACGAGTTTTACTGGTCCTATTCTTTCTCCAGGTTACGGTTGGCAGGGAGCGGAAGCTAACGATTTGAAAACGGTTTTTGCTGGTACGCATGGAAATGTTTTAGTAACAGTTTCTAGGTCTATTGCTTCTCATGGTCCAGATATTGGTGCATTATCTACTGCAACTGAACGAATAGCTTGGGATATTCGTCAAGCTTTAATGGATTCATGAAAATTATTTAAGAGAGTCAAATATGGTTAGTTTAAACGATACACAGAGTATGCCAGTCGCTACTAAAAGGCGTTTGATTGTTCTTACTGGTCCTACTGCAGCTGGTAAGGGCACTGTTGAGGGAGTATTGCGCGAAAAACATCCTAATATTTGGCTTTCTGTTTCTGCGACTACCAGAAAACCTCGTTATGATGAGTTTAATGGAATTCATTATTGGTTCATTGATGAAGAAGAGTTTGAGCGCAGGAAGAGGAACGGAGAGTTTCTGGAGACTGCTCTTGTTCATGGAATGGCACATTATGGTACTTTAATTCAGCCTGTTTTAGATCATCTTGCTCAAAACGTTCCAACGCTTCTAGAGATTGATCTTCAGGGAGCTAGGAGAGTTAAGCAGGAAGCTTCTAGATTAGGTTTAGAAGTCGTATACGTATTTATTGCCCCTCCTAGCTTTGAGGAGCTTAAGCGTCGACTTATTGGTAGAGGCACTGAAACTCCTGAGCAGCAGGCTAAGCGTTTGCAAACCGCTAAAGTAGAAATGGCTGCGTCTAGCGAGTTTGATTTTGTGATTGTTAATGACGATGCTCAGCGCGCTGCAGATGAACTTTGGAAGATAATAGCTAAAGAATACGATTTAGATTAATTTAAATTAATTTAGATTAATCTAAATGAGTAATTCCTAAATATCCTTGCAATAGCTTACAATAGTCTACTTGGAAACTATTGTGGCACCATAGAATATGGAGAACATTATGGCATTGGGCACTAAGCCAACACCTACGGGACTTGCAAATCCGCCTATTGATGATTTGATGCAGCATGCGGATTCCAAGTATGCGCTTGCCTTGTTTGCCGCAAAACGAGCACGGCAGATTAATTCTTATTTCACTCAGCTCAACGAAGGATTGTTGCAGAATGTCGGTCCTCTTGTTGATTATAGAAACCAAGAGAAGCCTCTTTCTATAGCATTCCGAGAAATTAATAAAGGTTTGCTGGTGGAGAATCTTGGTGAAGATGATATGAATGAGGGAAATTAAGTTTTCTTTACATTTTTAATTGCAGCCGTATTATCCTATGCTTGTTGGTATTGGATATGCGGCTGTTATTGGTTTTAGTGCATAAGTTTTAATTTTTTAATTAAAGGGGAGTTATGTCGGAAGCTAAACTTATTTCTGCAGAATCTGTTACAGAAGGTCATCCTGATAAGCTTTGTGATCAGATTGCAGATGCGATTCTAGATGATATGCTTCGTCAAGATTCTCATGCGCATGTTGCTGTTGAAGTTTGTGCATGCGTAGGACAATTTGTAGTCTTCGGGGAAGTTAGGGGAGAAGTATACACCGACATACCAGGAATTGTTAGAAAAGTTGTACGCGAAGTAGGATACAACAGTTCAACTGTTGGATTGGATGCTGATTCATGTGGAGTAATGGTATCTTTAACTGAGCAAAGCGCGGAGATAAATCAAGGTGTTTCTAGATTAGATTTAGAATCCGAAAGTATTGCGTCTAAAGAAGATCGTTATAAAAGCCAAGGCGCAGGCGATCAAGGCGTTATGTTTGGATATGCTAGCGATGAGACAGACGCTTATATGCCCCTTCCAATATATCTAGCTCATCAGCTTGCCCAGCGCCTATCCTACGTGCGAAAATCTGGAATTGTATCTAAACTTAGACCAGACGGTAAAACACAGGTTACAATCGAATATGATGAATGTGGGAACCCTGTTCGTTTAGATACTGTTCTTATTTCAACACAGCATGACCCAGATGTGAGTCATGATTGGCTTAGAAATCAACTTGTTCAAAACGTTGTAGAGCCTGTTCTTAACAAAGTGTTAGGGAAAAACGTAAATCATAATGATTACAGAATGCTTGTAAATCCTACGGGATCTTTTGTTTTGGGTGGTCCTGCAGCAGATTCTGGTTTAACAGGCAGAAAAATTATTGTAGACACTTATGGAGGGGCTGCTCATCATGGCGGTGGAGCTTTTTCTGGCAAAGACCCTAGTAAAGTGGATCGTTCTGCAGCCTATGCTGCGCGTTGGGTTGCTAAGAATCTTGTTGCCGCAGGTTTAGCCCATAAAATAGAGGTACAAGTTGCATATGCGATTGGAATTGCAGAACCTGTTAGCGTAAATGTAGAAACTTTTGGAACCGAAGCTAATGGAATTACTCGTTCAGATATTTCTAAGATTGTTCGAAAAGTCTTTGATTTGCGCCCAGCAGCAATTATCGACGAGCTTGATTTGCTTCGACCAATCTACTCGAAAACTTCTGCTTATGGACATTTTGGAAGAACAGATGTTGATTTTCCTTGGGAAAGACTTAATCGTGTTGATCAGATTAAGAATGAGGTAAAATCTTTAAAAAATTGATTTGAGGATTTAAAAGGATGTGCTAATGCTTGAGCAGCCTTCACTTGATGGTTTAGCGCGCAAACCACGTAGGCGTAAGAAGAGTGATTCAACCCAGAGTCAAGCTGATAATTGCCCTATTGCTCATATTGTGCTGGATGTTCAAGCATCTCATCTCGGTAAAACTTTTGATTACATTGTTAGCAAAGATCAGGATGATTACGCTAAGCCAGGGTGTATGGTCCGCGTAAAATTTGGTACTAGACGCGTAAATGGAATTATTTGGAGTAGGAGTGAATCAAGCACAACACCAATATCTTCATTAAAGTTTATTGAAAAAATTATTCCAATAGGGGAAGTAGTTTCTAAATCTTTTATGGAAGATATTTCTTCAATAGCTGATGCTTATGGTGGAACAAGAGCTAATATTATTAGACTTGCTTTACCTAGAAGAATTGCTGGTGTAGATAAAGAAAATTTGCTGGACGATATTCATTTATCTAAAAGAGTAAAATGGATTAATGAATTACAAAAAAATTTTAGGTCTAATGATACTTGCGCGATATCTCAATACGATGGAAGTGAGAATCTTAGAAAAACAACATATGCTCGTATGATTGCAACATACAATAATGCGAATCTTCTTAAACAATCCTTAGAAGATGTTCATAAACCGTATTATTTGCATCATGAAAATAGTTCGCTTTCGAATAATTATAAGAATAATTGCAAAGCTTTTCTTATAGATGCCTTACCAGGAGCAATGAGATGGGCTCAGGATTTAGCGTGGATTATTGTAACTGCAATAAGAGCTGGTCGTCAAGTTGCTGTTGTTCTTCCTACAATTCGCGAAGTAAACGATGTTATGCGTGCCCTTATGGTTTATGGTCTTAAACCTTATAAAAAATCGCAGAATCCAAGTGGAACTTTAAGTGGAGATGTTGCTCGTCTTTGCGCATATGATTCTCCAGCAGACAGGTATAGAGCGTGGAGAGCTATAGAAAAAGGAATTGTTCCATGTGTTTTAGGAACAAGATCTGCAATGTATGCACCAGTTGAGTCGCAAGCGCTTTTTGTGATTGTAGAAGATGGCGCATATCAGTACGCAGATGGTATGATGCCTTACGCTCAAGCTAGAGGAGTTATGCGATTGCGCACACAAAATCATAATGGCGTTTTCATAACAATGTCTTTTGCTAGAAGCGTAATAAGTCAAAACGAATTAAAAGGAAAAAATCTTGCTGCAAAAGTAAGTGGACCTTTAATTGAAATTAAACCATTTAATACTATTGTTAGTAATGCTTGCCCATGGGTTCGTCTACTTAATTTGGATAACCTTAATAAGATAAATGACCCGAGTGCAGGATCTAGAATACCGTATACTGCACTAGCGTCGATTAGACAAACTTTAGACGCAAATCTGCCTGTTTTACTTGTTACAGCACAAGACGATACTGTTCAGCGTGCTGCATGCAAAAAATGCCATAGTATGGCTCGTTGTAAACGCTGTACAGGTCCTCTTGACTTACCTATAGATGGTTCTGCTCCTAAATGCGCATGGTGTGGAAGTGCTGCGATTGGCTGGAAGTGCTCGAATTGTTCTAGTGGATCTAACTTTATCGAGGCTATTCGTGTTGGCGTCAATTTTACTGCCAAAGAAATATTTAAGATTTTCAATGATGTTCCAATTATTATATCTTCCGCGAAGCAGAAAAGTGGTGTTATAGAGTGGATTGACCAGAAGCCGATGATTGTCATTTGTACTTTAGGAGCAGAACCTCGAGTTTTAAGCTCATCTAAAAATTCTTGCGGAGAATATGGTCTTGTTGCGATTTTAGACGCGTGGACGAGTCTTTACAACACTGGTTTAGATTCTCGAATAGACACTTTGAATGCTTGGATGAAAGCAGCTTCAATGTGTGCGTCAAAAAACAGAGGTGGAAGCGTTCTTATTTTGGGTGAAACTTACGATATTCTCGCTAAATCTTTGGAAGAATGGGATTCATCAATTCTTTCTAAACAAGAGTTGCAAGAAAGAAGTGAAGCACTTCTTCCGCCAACTGTATGTGTCGCAAGAATATGGGGTTTTAGGCAGGCTGTAGTAGATACGCTTAATGCGATTGGCGCAATGAGTGTAGATGTAAGCGAAGATATTACAAAAGTTGTAAGCAAAAATGGTGATTTAGATAGTTCTAGTAATCTTCCAATGTTAAAAGTCGAAACTAAAGATAGTGAATCTGTGGTTTCAGGCGATTCGAGTGAATCCGAATATCTTCCACCTTTACTTGGAATTGTTCCAATGAAGCCTCCTTCAACATTGCACGAGCAAAATTCTCAACGCTTTGAAGAGTTAAACGACAGAGTTAAAGCAGTTGTAAGAGTGCCATTAGAGTATAGAGATGAATTAGTTAATCGTTTGAAAAAAGAATGTGCAAAGCATTTTGCAATGCGAAAAAATGGTGAATTAAAATTTAGTGTGGATCCTAAGGATTTGTAAAATCGCATAAACTTATTAATAAAGACTTATAAATAAAGAGGTTAAAATGGTTGAAAAATGCTACAATTGCGCGGTTTTGGGCAATCCTATATCGCACTCTCTATCTCCAGTTCTACACAATGCTGCATATAAGGCATTGGGCTTAAATAATTGGCATTATGGTAAAGAAAAAGTTAGCGAGGAAGACTTAAAAGATTTTATTGCAAATCTTGACGATTCTTGGAAAGGCTTAAGCCTTACAATGCCACTTAAAAAAACAATTATGAGCCTAGGTGTAGCTTGCGATTATTGGTCTAAAACGCTTGGTGTTGCAAATACTGCTGTGTTTAGTAAAAAGCCATGCTTAGAAAATCCTGAGACGATTGAGCTTTGTAACACAGATGTAAATGGTATTGTAATGGCGTTAATACACTCTTTAAAGTCTCAAATATTAAACGCTAAAAGTGCGGTTATTATTGGCAGCGGAAACACTGCGTCTTCTGCAATGGCAGCTTTAATAGAAATTGCTCAAGGTTCAAAATTGAGTAAAGTTAGTGTTGTTGCAAGATTGCAAAGCGATGGTAAAACTGTTAAAGGCGTTAGTAGATTTAACGATTTAGTAGATAAATATAAATTGGATTTTCCAAATAGCAGAAGAATAGAGCCGTCTAACTTGAATCTTAAAAACAAACGTGGCTACAAGCCTGTTTGCGGTATAGAATTCCCTACTATTGATCCTGAGTTTATAAAAATATCGCAAGATATAGAAAAATGTGATAAATCTCACATTCTAGAATCTATTTCTTCGTTGGATGCAATTGAAGCAATTGTAAACGCAGATATTGTTATAAGCACTGTTCCTGCTCATATAGCAGACGGATTAGCGCTCGCTTTGTGTGAATATTGCAAGGAAAAGTCAATAAAACATTTAGGAGCTTTGCTAGACGTTGTATATGATCCTCGACCAAGCCAGATGCTTAAAGTTTGGAGAAAATATGGCATGGGTATTGGTGGAGAAGAAATGCTTTTATATCAAGCACTAGATCAAGTAAAACTCATGACTTTTGATTATAGGCATTCAAGTGATGATTCGTGTGATGATTCTTGCATAATCAAACACCAATCTGACAAGGCTACAGATTACGATTACATAAGAAGTTGCATGGAAAAAGCATTGAAGGAGGCGTTATGATCACTGAAAATAGTGAATTCTCGCAGGTGGCAAGCGATTTTGAAGTAATGCTCATTACTGGCATGAGCGGCGCTGGCAGATCTCATGCAGCAAATGCTTTGGAAGACATGGGCTGGTATGTTATTGATAATCTTCCTCCAAAGTTACTCATCCCTCTTGTAGACATGATGACATCTTCTGGATCTAAAGTTCATAAGCTTGCAGCAGTTATTGACGTAAGATCACGCGGATATTTTGATGATTTATTTGTTGTTTTGGGTCATATAGATGATTTAGGCGTAAAAACTCGAATACTATTTTTAGATGCATCTGATTCTGTGCTCATTAAAAGATATGAGTCAGTGCGCAGACCACATCCTTTGCAGCGCGGAGGAAGACTTATAGATGGTATTTTGGAAGAGCGTGAGCTTTTATGTCATCTTAAAGATTGCGCAGATATTATTATCGATACTTCAAATCTTAGTATTCATCAGCTTTCCACTAAACTTTATGAGGGGTTGCTTGGAAAAGGATCTTCTACAGTATCTGTTCACATTTTTAGTTTTGGGTTCAAGTACGGAATGCCTATGGACGCCGATTTTGTGGCAGATATGCGATTTTTGCCCAATCCATTTTGGATTCCAGAGCTTAGGGATTTAACTGGAAAAGATAAAGCAGTTAGCGATTATGTTCTTAAAAATCCAGCGGCAATAGAATTCTTAGACTATTACGAAAAAGCTCTTCTTACGGCAATTGATGGTTTTGCAAAAGAAGATAAGCATTATGTAACAATTGCTGTTGGATGCACTGGGGGTCAGCATAGGTCTGTAGCTATTAGCATAGAGCTTGCAAGAAGACTAAAATTAAGAGGATTGCAGGTTACAGTATCTGCTAGAGAGATGAGATCTAGAACATGATTTAATTTCTCCTATAGGATTATGTAATATAAAAAGTAGAACTATAAAAAGGTAAAATGTCCAAGTCATTGGGTATCACAGAAAGCCGAGCATGTAGGTGTTTTGCACATCGTGCAACGGCATCTTGTATGAATCCCAACGCATACTCTAAGAAGAACAAAATAGGAGGTTTCCCTTGGCTCTTCTTGACGACGTAAAGAACGAACTCGTCGCAAATAATAGTGAGCTACCAGCGGTTGTTATGGCTCAGGCAGCAGCAATGATGCGTTTTGGTGGCGGCTTAAGGCCGGTTAATAATCAGGCTGTGATTCGTGCACAGTTTGATTCTCTAAGCGCAGCGCAATGGCTTGTAGATACGCTTGTGACATGTTTCCAAAGAGAAGCAACGATTTCTCAAACTACTCGTCAGACTCCTACAGGTGTTGTTACTCGTTACGATGTTCTTGTGGAGCGAGGTGCTGCAGCTTTGGCTCTGCAATCAGGTTTGTTGGACCGTCGTATGCATATCGTTGCTGGTCTTGCCCCTGAAATTGTTGGTGGAAGTATTGCGCAGGTTAAAGCTGCGTGGAGAGGTGCTTTCTTAGCTCATGGGGCTATATCCGATCCTGGAAAGGCAAGCTATTTAGAGATTGTTTGCCCAACTCATGAGGCTGCTACAGCGTTGCAAGCAATGGCAGCACGACTCGGAGTTGGTGCAAAGGCGCGCAAAGTTAAAAGCTCTGAGCGTGTTACTTTGAGAGATTCTGACGCTATTGAGCGTATGCTGATTTTGATTGGAGCTCCTCGTTCTGCTCGAGAATGGACTGGTAAGCGTTCTGATGGTGAAGCAAGAGGCAAAGCTAATCGACTGGCAAACTTTGATGATGCTAATATGCGCAGAAGTGCTAAAGCTGCTGCAGAAGCTTGCGAAAAGGTTCGTCACGCTTTCGATGTTCTTGGGGACGATATTCCAGAAAATCTTTTGATGGCAGGAAAGTTGCGACTGCAGCATAGTGATGCAAGTCTAGAAGAACTTGGTCATTTAGCGGATCCTCCGATTACAAAGGATGCTGTTGCTGGTCGTATTCGTAGGCTTTTGCAGCTTTGCGCTAAGGTAGAAAAGTCGCGAATGTAATTGCTTTTTTGACTGAGTATTTATTCGTATTGGCCGCATACTTTGAGTATGCGGCATTTTTTGTAGTTTTTTATTATCTAATTTTGGGCGTGCTTGTTGCGCACATGCGATATAATTGCTCATGGAATTTATAGACGTTTTAGCTTTGCTTTCGTCTTTTTTCTTGTTAAATTCGCCATCATGATTGGTTGAATCATGTTTTGGAAAGGATACCAATGAAGACACTTAAAGATTTGGGAGATTTGAGCGGCAAGCGCGTACTCGTTCGTGCTGATTTTAATGTTCCTCTCAAGGGCACGACTATCACAGACGATGGTCGAATCAAGGCTGCTTTACCAACGATTAAAGCTTTGCGTGAGCAGGGTGCCAAGGTTGTTTTAATGGCCCATCTTGGACGTCCAAAGGGTCAGGTTGTTCCAGAGCTCTCTTTGGCTCCAGTAGCGGCTCGCTTAGGTGAACTTCTTGGTGTTAATGTTGTTTTGGCTGCAGATACTTATGGTGAAGATGCTCAGGCTAAGGTAGCTGCCATGAATAATGGCGACGTTGTGTTGCTTGAAAACGTTCGTTTTAACGCTGAAGAAACCAGTAAGGATGCGTCCGAACGCGCTGAATACGCTAAGAAGATTGCTGCTCTTGGAGAAGTTTTTGTTTCCGATGGTTTCGGTGTTGTTCACCGCGCCCAGGGTTCAAATTACGATGTTGCTGCCGATCTTCCAGCTGCTGCTGGCTTGCTTGTTGAGAAGGAAGTTAAGGCTCTTTCTCGCGCAACCGAAAATCCAGAGCGTCCTTTGACAGTAGTTCTTGGTGGATCTAAGGTTTCCGACAAGCTTGGCGTTATTGAAAACTTGCTTTCTAAGGCTGATCGCCTTGTTATTGGCGGCGGAATGGTGTTCACATTCCTTAAGGCTTTGGGTCATGAAGTTGGTACTTCTTTGCTTGAAGAGGATCAGCTCGAGAAAGTTAAGGGATATATTGAAACTGCTAAGAAGAATGGCGTTGAGCTTGTTCTTCCAACCGATATTGTTGTGAACGCTGGCTTCCCAGCAGGCGATACTCCTGTTGCTCCAGAAGTTGTTCCAGCGGATGCTATTCCAGCAGACAAGATGGGCTTGGATATTGGCCCTGATTCTCAGAAGCTTTTCCACGACAAGATTGTTGATTCCAAGACTGTTGTTTGGAATGGACCAATGGGCGTGTTCGAAGTTGCAGAGTTTGCTGCTGGTACTCGCGCTGTAGCTCAGGGTTTGGTTGATGCAACGAAGAACGGCACTTTCACTATTGTCGGTGGTGGAGATTCCGCTTCTGCAGTTCGTAATCTTGGATTCCCAGAAGATGGCTTCTCTCACATCTCCACTGGTGGTGGCGCTTCACTCGAGTTCTTGGAAGGTAAGACGCTTCCAGGTTTGAGCGTGCTTGAGTAAGTGACTTTAAAATATTGTGCCGACTTCGATTTTATAAATTCTTTTTGTAGATCGGGGTCGGCATAATGTTAATTTTATCTTTATAACTAATTCTTAAGGGTGATTATGGTTGTCAATAGGAAACCGCTAGTTGCAGGCAATTGGAAGATGAATTTTAATCACCTCGAAGCCACTCATTTTATTCAAAAATTCTGGTGGCGTCTATGTGATTCTCACTTCGACTGTAAAAAATGCGATATTGCTCTTATGCCATCGTTTACGTCCTTAAGAAGCGTGCAAGTATTAGTTGAGTCTGATAATCTTCCTATTCTTTATGGCGCGCAAGCAGTTTCCGTTACAGCTCAAGGCGCGTTTACTGGAGATGTTTCTGCAGATATGCTTGCAAGCTTGGGCTGCTCAATGGTGATTGTAGGTCATTCTGAGCGACGTAAGTATCATCCAGAAGATGATGCGAATATTGTTGACCAAGTGCGAGCTGTGCTTGCTGCTGGAATGCAACCTATTCTTTGCGTTGGTGAAAGTTTTGAAGAGCGCAAGCAGGGTATAGAGCTTGATTTTGCAGTTGGACAGGTTCATGACGTTACTCGCGATTTGGATTCTAAGCAGGCAGAGCGTTTGATTATTGCATACGAACCAGTTTGGGCTATTGGAACTGGAATGGTAGCTACAGCACAGTCTGCTCAAGATGCTGCTAAGGCTATTAGGGATGATCTGCAGGAAACTTTCGGGGATACTGTATCACAAAAAGTTAGAATACTTTATGGCGGCTCTGTAACGTCTTCTAATGCAGCAAGTCTTATTTGTGAGCCAGACGTTGATGGATTTCTTATTGGTGGAGCTTCTTTAGACATTGAGGAATTGGCTACTATTGTTCAATTGTCGTCTTACAAAAATCGAATTTAATACATAGGTCAATGGCTTTTACTATGCTTTACAAAGTACTCTAAAACAGGAGGTTACTTGTGTCCGCTGTGAAAATTGTTTTGCAAGTGTTGCTTGTGCTGACCAGCATTTTGTTGACATTGTTGATTTTGATGCACAAGGGCAAGGGCGGCGGTCTTTCCGACATGTTCGGCGGCGGTTTAACGAAGAACGCTGGTAGCTCTGGTGTTGCAGAAAAGAACTTGAATCGTTGGACTGTTATTATAGCGTTGATTTGGGTGGCTGTTATTGTTGCCTTGAATCTTATGACTAAGTTTTCACTTATCTAAGTATTCTTTTAAGCGCGTAGTCGAAAGATTGCGCGCTTTTTATTTTATAAGCAGAGCAGGTGTACATTTTGCTATGCTTTTTAAGATGTTAGAAGATGTTAGACTAATTAAAATACATTAGGTTATTGTTATGCTTCATTTTTCTCCTTCTCTTGTGGTAGCAGATCTTGATGGCACTATGCTTCATGATGCTAATGCTTTTGAAAGCAGATATTTAAGCCAAGAAACTGTTAGCGCTTCTAAGCGTTTGAGTGAATGTGGAATTCCGCTTGCGATTATTACTGCTCGACCTGTTGGAAGTGCTTTTGATTTTATTCACGATTTGAATGCTCAAGTTTGCGCGTACCTTAATGGTGCTCTTATTGATTTTGACTGTGCTCACAGCACGATAGGTGAGCTTACTTCGCAAAGAAGCCTTGATACTCTTACGCGTTTTGGATTTGATTCTCAACATGCTTGTAGTGTGTGTTTGCGCTTGCTTAATGAGATTCCTACGCTTCGCATTGGCATTGTTATGAACGATGTTCGTTACACTAATTTTGATGTTCGTATGCTTTGGAGCGAGCAGGATTTTATTATTACCGATTTTTCTAATGTTCCAAGTGTCATTGCAGACAAGATTATTATTGTTCCTCGAGAGAGTGAGAAGGAAAAACTTCAGAGCATTCTTCCAAGTGATTTTTCGCTACACATTAGCGAAGATGTTTTGTGGATGCTTACGAATCCTCTTGCAAACAAAGGTCATGCTTTGAACGTTATTTGCGATCGTTTGGGTGTAAAGCCTAGTCGCACAGTCGTTTTCGGAGACGATATTATAGATATAGACATGTTCCGCGCAGGGGGATACGGTGTAGCGGTATCGAATAGTAATCCTCGGTTGCTTGCGATTGCGGACGAGGTTTGTGATTCCAACAACAATAATGGCGTTGCTACCTGGCTTAATTCAAATCTTTTTACTAGATTGTGAATAACCCACCTTTCGTTACCGGCGAAGTTGTGTGACGAATTCTTTCGTAGAGAGTCAAACGGAAAGCTTGGTGACATTATCAGTGAAGAGAAGAAATCTACCATTAAAGTCGGAGCAGCTAAAGATCTCAATGGAGAATACCCATTTTTCATTAGTGGTGATGCTGTACTTTCTTGTGATAAACCACTAGTTAATAATCGACCCATTTATATTCCAAATGAGATTGAACTTAAGGTGTTTAATAGCATTGGATATGCCTGATTATACGACTATATCGTATAATCAACGCGAAAATAGAGCTTTGATAGCTCTCCGTGATTGGCTTTTACCTACTATGCTCATGAACGGGCAAGCGACAATCGAAGATTAGGCAGCTAAATTATCATTTCTCTATCCATTAATTTCTTCTCCTTAATCTACAAATTTCAATTAACAAAGCGACTGAACTTATATTTCAATCGCTAAAAGTCTTATATGTTAAATTGTTTTAAGTGGGGATTCTTATCCTTACCATTTTTACATCCTAATTTTGAGTATAAAAAAGACGATAGAGTTTTAACTGTCTATCGTCTAATACCTTTACTATGATATTTTTAAATCTTTTTTGACCAATATACTTTTAATAATTTAGAAAATATTATTTGCACAAATGCAACTATTATTAACGCTAAAAAGGCTTCATAACTTACATATGCTACAAATAAAGAAACAGTTACAATAGCCATTGAAAATATAGGTATTATATTTGATCCTGACTTCATCTTTATTAATATCATTCTTTCATCTGTTTCTTTAGTATGCATCTTCTCCAATATATCTCTATTTCTATATGCTCTACCAAGCATTGACATGTAGAATACAGATACAAGTTCAAGTCCAATAAAAAATACTGCTACATAATATGTCACATCTTCTTTTAATGGGAATTTATATTTTAAGTAAAAATTTCCAATAATAACTGCGAGTAAGGCAACCATACATAATAAGACTAAAATACTAATTCTAAATCCTATTTCTTTTTTATATTTTTCTAATTTGTTCATATTAATCATCCTCTTCTATACTAAATATTTCTTCAATACTCATATCAAAAAACTTAGCAATTTTAAAAGCCAAAGGCAGTGACGCTATATACTTCCCAGTTTCAATGGAAGTTATGGTCTGCCTTGTAACTCCAACTTCATTTGCCAATTCTTCTTGAGTTATTTTATGCTGTTTTCTTAATCGAAAAATTGTATTTTTCATTTTCCTCCTTCAACAGCAAGTTAACTTTACATATAATGTATAGCTCGCTTTGCTTTTTTTGTCAAGCGTACTTTGCTTTTTATAATTTCTTAAACTAAAAAGACGATAGATTTTATTAACCATGTTCGTATAAAAAATGATGAAACAGAACCACAGTATTATGTAAAAGATAGCCACGCTTCGATTATTCCAAGAGATATTTTCTTTAAAGTTCAAGAAGAAATGGTAAGACGAGCCAACATGTTTAGTGGTGAGGAGAATAAAAAAAGAAGAGTTTATTCCAGTAAGTACGCTTTATCCAGCTTATGTGTTTGTTCTAAATGTGGGGATGTTTACAGAAGAATTGCTTGGAACAATCGAGGAGTGCGTTCTGTTGTTTGGCGTTGTTGTACCAGATGGGAAAATGGTCCTAGTGCTTGTGATGCTCCGACAGTACAAGAGAACGAACTGCAGTCTGCTACAGTGAAAGCCATAAACAAGGTGTTTAGTATACCGGATGAAGTATTGGATACGTTGAAGAATAATATTAGAGAAATTATTGCGGGCAACAACTTAAGTGAGATTGAGACGGTTGATAAAAAAATCGCAGACAAACAAGCGATACTACTAACCTTGCTTAAAGCTAAAAAAGACTACACGAAAATAGCTGATGAGATTGATGAGCTTAAAGTTAAGAAACAGCAGCTTCTTATAGAAAAAGCAGGTCAAGAAGATGCTAAAAGACGAATCAGAGAAATGGAAGATTTTCTGAAAAGTGAGCGTCACGAGCTTAGTGAGTATGATGAGAAGCTGGTAAGAAAGTACATCAAGAAAATAAAAGTTTACGAGGACAAGTTCAGCGTAACTTTTAAATCAGAGATTAGTGTGGATATTGAAAGGGCATCGTAAAAGCCAAAAGAATGTGAGCATTTGAAATGTTACAAAACTCAGCCTAGGGGAATCATCTCTAGGCTGTTTTTATGCTCAAAAACCAAGTTATCAAGCCAATCTTAAACCTTTTAACGATAGCTTTTCCTATCGTTAAAAAGTGCACCCAGTATACATAGTGTGCACTCAAAAAAGTGTAGCTATACTAGGAGTTCTCTCAATCCACGTCGAGAGTGTTGTATTGATGTCAAGGGCTTAATAGGTGGGTGCATTTTTGCCCTTGTGTAGCAGGGGTTTGCGAGGGCTATCGTTAAAAGGTTTAATGCGTGGCAGTTTTAAGCTGGGTTCTTGCGGTTTTTGAGTGCGATTTTGCTGTTTGAGGGAACATGTCAACGGTGTAGGGTCGAGTGCACAGGATGTTAACGTTAAAAGGTGCACCCACTTTGCACCCAGGCTGTGAAGTGGGAAAATTTATGCAGAAGGAAATGTACCGTAGCATATGTGTGAGAAAAAATATGCGAGTTTAGTGAACAGGTTTAATACTGTAGAGTCGAGGCTTAAGGAAGTTAAAGCTCGTATTGTTGAAAAGCAAGCGAGGCGTGATGAGGTTGAATATTTTATTGATGGCTTGAAAAAGCAGGACTTGTTAACAGCGTTCGATGAAAACGTCTGGCTTAGCATGGTTGACTATCTATGCGTGCATAAAGATGGAAAGGTTGAGTTTACTTTCCTTGATGGGAGCAAAACAGAATTAAAGCGTTAAGCTTATAGGAAATGTTAGAAGGCAAAATAAAAGCATATCAGCAAGCTGCTGACGTGCTTTTTTGCTGTTAAAAGAGTTACACGTTGAGTATAATAGGATAGATGTACATGAGATTCTTGAAATGAATTCAATTCTTCCTAACTTCTAAATCACGCTGTTTTAAAAATGTCAACCATTGCAGTATCACATCTAAAGCCAGTTTGGCGTTTCCTAAATTGCAATGATTTCCCGCATTTTCTTTTTCAGTAAAAAGGCGAAATGTGAGAGAGTTCGCATTGGTAAGTGCGTTGATTTCTTTGCTGATCATTCGGTAATCAACGAGGTGGTCTTGGTTGGCACCAAGAATCAATACATCTTGTTCAATCATGGAGGCC
Source organism: Gardnerella vaginalis ATCC 14018 = JCM 11026 (assembly GCF_001042655.1). Taxonomy (NCBI): domain Bacteria; kingdom Bacillati; phylum Actinomycetota; class Actinomycetes; order Bifidobacteriales; family Bifidobacteriaceae; genus Gardnerella; species Gardnerella vaginalis. The sequence goes on from NZ_AP012332.1 coordinate 814,860, forward strand.
ACATCCATAATCTGATATTTACTCACTTTCTTCAGATAATCATAAATGCTGTCAGCTCCATAGGCGTACATTCCATGATTGACACCCCATTGAAATAATGGGTCATTCTTCCGTATCAATTTCATCATGCAAAGAATAGGGCTGAGAACGATGCGAAGATTATGTTTCAACATAAACCGAACGATACCGGCTACCTTTTTTGGTATTTGGTCGAGAACCACGTCAAGAAAGTCCGGAAAAACAGACCAAGATACAGCCCTTGTAATTCTCTTGTCAAGTGCAGCAGCACGCAGGGCCAGCATAGCTCCCAAAGAAACACCAATAATAATGACGTCATTCAAGTGAAAGAAATCTAATATTGCTTTGACCGGACGTTCCCAAGCATATGTAAAGTGTTTACCTTGAACACGAAGAACGTTGCCTTGTCCAGGACCTTCAAATAGATATACATCATACCCGTGTTCAGAAAGATATAACATCGGCAAAAACATTTCCTCAAAGCATGAATCGTTACCACCGTGTAAAAGAATGGTGCCCTTACATTGTTTTTGAGTTTTTGCAACCATGATTGGCAGCATAACATCTTCATATGGAACTTGAATTTTCTGGACACGTCTCTCATCGAAATAAGAATGGTAATACTCATAAAACAGTCCTGTGGCTTTTATATAGTATTCCTTGTTGCCAGGATTTCCATCAAAAAATTCGCTCATCTGGTAATATGCAATTGCCTGAGGGATTCTGTTTTGAGAGAGTGCATGATCCCCAAGGTAAATCATTTCCTGTTTCCAGCTTGTGTTGTCTGTAATCCTTTTGGCAGCCTGCATCACATCGTTTAAATTCCCTCCATCCCAAAGAATGACACGGTTAAGCTGAAAGTTAAAATTAGGATCAGGATTTAGGTGATACATACCTTGTTTAAATTCCAACTCCATGCAAAAGACCTCCTTAAAAATTTGCTATTTGTGGGTAATTAAACTTCCCACTTCTTGATAAAAGTTTCAAACGATTTCATACATCTATGCAAAACAGCCACCATTAAGAGCATCAAAATAGCGCCTACTACACAACTGATCCATAATTGAGCTGTGGTAAAAGAAAGGAATTCATTTGAGACCCAAAGGATATAAAAGCAAAACGGAAGTAACGGGACTGCGGTGACCACTCCGGGTACATAGCCTTTAAATTGCGACGCCAACATACAATGCACAATCAGGTGAATGGTAAATCCAAAAAATAATCCCAGCCACAAAAAGTACCAATCAAAGATACAAGCAGAGAGCGATAAAGCTGAAATAATGAAAAATTCAATCAATACACCAATGGAAAATGACGGGGTGCTTCCCAAATCGGCAAATGGAATCTTCTTCATTTTTGTTGTTTGTATTTTTCTTTTATATTTCCGTTTCCATGCCTCCACAAAAATAATCTCCTCGAAGTCATGCAGCATAAAAATAACCGGGAACAGCCAAACAATCGTATTTATTGTATTCATAAAATTGAGCCTCCTTTATCTGTCTCACTTGTGTCACTTTATAATTTATATTATATTCAAAAAGACATGATTGTTAATGGAAGAAGTTCAAGTGCTACAATCCCGAAAAAGTGTGACAGGAGGACCAAAATGAGTTTGGTAGAAAAGGAAAAGAATCCCATCGCTGAGCAATCCCGTCAATGGTTGATGCAGTCCTTGTTGGATCTTATGAGCCAAAAAGACTACGCTCGTATTACCGTAACAGAAATCGCCGAACATGCGCTTTTATCAAGGAGAACTTTTTATCGGATCTTTGATTCGAAGGAGCAGGTATTACAGCAATGCTTCTTAGAAAGATGTGAGGACTACATTACTTATTTTCAAAAAGACAGGCACTATACACTGGAGCAGATTGTGGAAGTGTTTTTTACCTTTTGGGAGAAACAGATCAACTTTTTGCGTCTTTTGCAGCGGAATCATCTGTTCTATTATCTGCTGGAAGAATTCAATCGGGCCTTACCTGTGATTTATGACACCGTTCGTGGAAATCAAAATTTGTACGATAGCATCTTTGAAAAGAAAGCTGCACTGCTTGTCAGTGCCGGTGCACTTTGGAATCTTCTTTCCGAATGGATGCAAATGGAAAATCGCCCGTCTCCAAAAGAAATATCTAAAATGATGCTACAAATAATTGCATCTAATTCTTGAGTTTTTTAATAGTTAATCTGATACACTAACGGTAGTAATTGCGCGAAAAAGGCTGACAAAATCTTTATAAAAAATAGTTAAAACAGCCGGCCAATTATTACAATCGACCTGTTTTTATGCTTAAGGCACTTAGCTTTCAAGATATAATAAGTGCTAGACTGATTTCAATAGATGAAGGAGGTGCTTTTTATGTCCAATTCAAACTCAAATTACACTAAGCAACTCATTGATGATTACTGTGTGCTGGATACCGAAACGACCGGCTTATCTGCGTATTACGATGAAATTATTGAAATTGGTATTTTAAGGGTCAGGAATAATGAAATAGTTGACCGTTATGATCAGCTGATTAAACCGAGTATAGAAGTAGACGGTTTTATTACAGCATTAACAGGAATAACTAATGACATGCTGGAAGACATGCCATCTATATCAAGTGTTAAAAATGACGTGCTCTCATTTATCAGTGAGGATATTATTCTTGGCCATAACACTTCTTTTGATATGCGTTTTTTGAATGAGGGTTTTAAGGAACAATTGTCTAATCAGTATATGGATACGATGCAATTTGCTCGTAAACTGTATCCTGAGTTGAAGCATCACAGGCTTTCTGATTTAACTGATTATTTGGGTTTGCATAATAATGAGCATCGTGCTTTAGCTGATTGTATTGCGACGAAAGAATTATATGATGCTGTTAAATCACGCATGGTGGAGAAGAATCTCGCTATTGAAGATTTATGGATCACCGGCGAAAGCCACGGCGGCAAAGGGATAGATATCAAAGCAATTAAGCCTGATGAAGTGGTTGTTGATAAAGATGGGTTTTTCTATAATCGGCACGTGGTTTTCACTGGTAAGCTTGAGAAAATGCTTCGCAAGGATGCTCAGCAGATTGTAGTGAATCTCGGCGGTGTCTTAGATAATAGTGTGACTAAGCAGACGAACTATCTGATACTTGGTGACAATGATTACAATGCAATTCTTAAAGGTGATAAGTCATCAAAGCATAAGAAAGCAGAAAAGCTCAAGATTGAGGGGCAAGATATAGAAATTATTGATGAGCATACTTTCTATGATTTGCTAAATGTGTGAAATTGGATGATTGAGAGGTGATTACGTGTCTAAAATAAATGTTGAAGGTTCAGAAATTAGCATTATTGCCATTGACAATAGAGATTATATTTCTTTAACGGATATGGTTAGAAATATTGATAACGGTTCTGCTTTGATTGAAAAGTGGCTTAGGAATAAGAATACGATAGAGTTTTTAGGTATTTGGGAAGAAATGTATAACACGAATTTTAATTCCACCGAATTCGAGGGAATTAAAAATGAAGCAGGACTTAACCGTTTTATATTATCTGTTAAGCAATGGGTGGGGAAAACCAATTCTATCGGTATCGTTGCTAGAGCGGGAAGATATGGTGGAACTTATGCTCATAAAGATATAGCGTTTGAGTTTGCTTCTTGGGTATCGCCATACTTTAAATTATATTTAATCAAAGAATTTGAACGTCTAAAGGAAGAAGAACAGAAGAAGCTAGGATGGGATATTAAAAGAAATTTGGCAAAAATCAATTATAAAATTCACACAAATGCCATTAAGAACAAACTTGTACCAGATAAACTTTCAAAAGAAAAAATCAATTTTATTTATGCAAATGAAGCGGATATTCTTAACGTTTCTTTATTTGGAATAACAGCTAAAGAGTGGCGTGATGAAAATCCGGATTTAAAAGGCAATATTAGAGATTATGCAGATATATCTCAGCTTGTTTGCCTTTCTAATCTTGAGAATCTTAATGCGGTATTTATAAATGAAGGTATGAGTCAATCTGAAAGATTGGAGAAATTAAATGCAATAGCTATTGAACAAATGAGGATACTATCTGAAAGTGAATCAATTAAAAAATTGCAATAAGTTGCGTAGTATCATTGGGAAACGGTAGCGGTGTCTCGGGAAGAGTTTCGTATACCAGAAAACTATATGAATAAGGATGAGTTGTATCTCTTTGTGTCACGAGATATTCTGGATTCTCATTATGATTTGTCTGAAGTTACTCTTGGAGATAAGCCCATCAAATTAGTTGACTCACAGTTTAATTTGCCTAGTTCAGGGTATAAAGCTTTATTTTTAGTTGGTAAATTTGATTTAAAAGACAAGTCAAGCTCTGATGTTCTTAAAGTACCAGGACTTAATAAAACAGGTAATGTTGCTATAGGCTATAAGAAGAACTAGTAGTATTTTGCACTCAAAAATCAAGCTATTAAGCCAATCTTAAACTTTTTAACGATAGCTTTTCCTATCGTTAAAAAGTGCACCCAATATCCATTCTGTGCACTCAAAAAGTGTAGCTATACTCGGAGTTATCTCAATCCACGTCGAGAGTGTCGTATTGATGTCAAAGGCTGATTAGGTGGGTGCATTTTTGCCCTTGTGTAGCAGGGCTTAGCGATGGCTATCGTTAAAAGGTTTAGCGTGTGGCGGCTTTAAGCTGGGTTTTCGCGGTTTTTGAGTGCGATTTTTCTGTTTGAGGGAAGATATCAACGCTCTGGGGTCGAGTGCACAGGGTGTTAACGTTAAAAGGTGCACACACTTTGCACCCACCCTGTGAAGTGAGGATATATAGTATAGTTTGCGTAATTATTTATCACGCAAAAAACATGATAATAAAATTTATACAAGCAAAAAGAGATGTTACTCAAATGGCATAATTGTAAAAAGTTACTTTATAACATTCTCCTATATCGTGGGGCTTAAATCTAAGCCCCACTTTTTATATTCAAAACTATTTTTTCAAATAAATAAAAGTCAAAGACTTTACATATTTAACGCTTATTCTTAGCTAAAATACCTGTTTTTAATATCATTTGTAAGCATACACTGAACAAGAAAATACAAAACAATATATTGCATATAAAAGGTGAAATACTGCGCGCAATTATTGCGCCTAAGTTTACAGTAAATGTCGCAAAAATACCGATAATAATTCCTTCAGTAAAATGAGTATAATGGTAACGAGCATTAGCAATACTACCACTTATAACTGTAGGAAGCGTGACAAGCAAAGCAGTTCCTCTTGCCATAAGGTCTCCCATGCCGAGCAAAAGTTGCACGCATGGCACTATAATTCCTCCGCCACCAACGCCTAAAATACCTGAAAAAATACCAGAAACAACGCCTATAAATATAAGACATATAGCTTTTAAAAAACTAACATTAAAATCTACATTTCTTAACGGAATCCAAACTTGACTAGAACATATAACTAGTAATACAAAAAGTGTAAAACACCAAGGAAATATTTTTTTAGGCAAAATATGTGAAAAATATACCCCAATTTGTGATCCGAAAACTGAACCTATTATTAGAAAAAATGCTGATAAAAATGACACTTTGCCGTTTAAACCGTAAACAATGCTTCCACAAAGTGACGTTATAATTATGGCAACAAGAGAAGTAGCAGTAGCATGACGCTGATCAAATTTCATAAAAACAGTTAATGCAGGAACTATCACCATTCCTCCACCTACACCGAACAATCCTGATAAAAAACCTGCTAATAGTCCAATGAAAACGATTAAAACAATATTATGGAAGTTATATTTGATTTTAAAAATATTTCTAAACATATATCTTTTCTTCACAAAATACCTCCTCGTACTTTATTCACTACTTTTACTATATTATATGAAAAATAGAATATTTCTATACTAGTTCAATTGTAATTTATGTATTTATTTATCTAATTAACGTAAAATATTCTTTGTTAATAAACACAGCAATTCGATGGGCTCATATATGGTAAAAAAATTGCATCAACTATACTAATACTTTGTCTTAGGGGGGGGGGGCTCTCTAGGCTGTTTTTATGCTCAAAAATCAAGCTATTAAGCCAATCTTAAACCTTTTAACGATAGCTTTTCCTATCGTTAAAAAGTGCACCCAATATCCATAGTGTGCACTCAAAAAAGTGTAGATATACTCGTAAGTTTCCTCAATCTCACGTCGAGAGTGTTGTATTGATGTCAAGGGCTGATTAGGTGGGTGCAATTTCGTCCTCGTATAGCAGGGCTTAGCGAGGGCTATCGTTAAAAGGTTTAATGCGAAGCGGCTTTAAGCTGTGTTCTCGTGATTTTTGAGTGCGATTTTTCTGTTTGAGGGAAGATATCAACGCTCTGGGGTCGAGTGCACAGGATGTTAACGTACTTCGCTTGCGTTGAAAGCACAGTGTGCTTTCAACTTTGAGCAAGCTCAGCGAATCGAAGTGCATTCGCGAATTATGTTTTAATCGCTCATGCAGGTCGATTCGCCACTTTGCACCCAGGTTGTGAAGTTGGAAAATATAGCTCACAAGGTAGAATGAGACCTGATCATTAGTATGTGCACGAGGAGGTTTTTAAGGAATGGACAAGCTCGTTCGTTTTTGCCGTGAAGTAGCGACATTCGGCTTGACGGTTGCCTTAATCGCGATGCTGGTTGCCTTAATATGGGATGGCACACTTGCTATTAGAATTGGTTTTACCTCTTTTGTTATTGGTGTCACAGTGATCTCGCTTAAGACTGTCCTTCGAAAGACTGATTGAATTTTGTTTGGTTCAAGTCAATAGTTGAATATCTCACGTTGGGTGACTATTACTGATCTCTGTCAGTAATAGTCACTTCTTTTTATGAATCTTAAAGTCAGGCTCAATGTCCGTCCTGTTTAGCCGGTGATTAGGGGTAATCGTTAAAAGATTAACAACTGTATCAATGAAAATGCAAGGAAATTGCAGAACCAGGATGAGTATGAGAAAAATATACGAGTCTAGTGAACAGGTTCAATACTGTAGAATCAAGGCTTAAGGGAGTAAAAGCTCGCATTGTTGAAAAGCAAATGAGGCATGATGAAGTTGAATATTTTATCGAGGACTTGAAAAAACAGGACTTGTTAACAGTGTTCGATGAAAACGTCTGGCTTAGCATGGTTGACCATCTAACTGTGCATCACGATGGAAAGGTTGATCTTACTTTCCTTGATGAGAGCAAAACGGAACTAAAGTGTTAAGCTTACAGGAAAAGTGTAAGGTAAAATAAAAGTATATCAGCAAGTCGCTGACGTGCTTTTTTGCTGTTAAAAAAGTTACGGGTTGAGTATCAATGTAGAGAAGAGGGTGCGTCTGTCTAAAAAATTTAACATTTTGAAAGGAGAAATAATGGAAACAATAGTATCCGCTTTATTAGTTTTTGTTTCTACATCCATTGACTACTTAGTTGTTTTGACTATTTTATTCGCTAGTCAAGGAAAGAAAGGTTTGAAATCAATTTATGTAGGGCAGTATTTAGGTACAGGACTGCTTGTACTGGCTAGTCTTATTGCCGCTTACTTTTTAAATTTTATTCCACAAGATTGGATTATCGGACTCCTTGGTCTAATTCCGCTAGGTCTTGGTATAAGAGCAATTTTTGTGGATGAAGATATTGATGAAGAAGATATCGAGGGGAAAATTACCGGAGATGGATCAAAAATCTTAGCATTTACAAGTTTAACAGTGGCAATGGGTGGAGATAATTTAGGAATTTATATCCCCTATTTTACAGGAAAGAGTTTGATTGAGATTAGTATAAGTTTAGTAATATTTGCCTTAGGGATTTTGATTCTATGCAAATTATCTCAAAATCTCGCCTCAATTTCTGCTATCGGAGAGACTGTGGAAAAGTACGAAAAAGTAATTGTACCTGTCGTGTTTATTGGACTCGGTCTTTATATATTGATTGAAAATGGAACTATTAATTATTTCATAGGTCAAGTCCTAAAAGTGGTGTAAATTCATTTCCTTCCCTTTATCTGCTATTTTTATGTTCAAACTCAAACGAGAAAAATAAGTGGTGCTTCCCACCGTCACGGCGCTTGATCGTGCTATCAGATGCAGGAGGCTGATTAGGTGGGTGCAAATTTGCCCTTGTGTAGCAGGGGTTTGCGAGGGCTATCGTTAAAAGGTTTAATGCGAAGCGGCTTTAAGCTTACTTCTCGCGGTTTTTGAGCGCAGTTTGGCTGTTTGAGGGAAGATATCAACGCTCTAGGGTTGAGTGCACAGGATGTTAACGTACTTCGCGTTCGTTGAAAGCACAGTGTGCTTTCAACTTTGAGCAAGCTCAGCGAATCGAAGTGCATTCGCGAATTATGTTTTAATCGCTCATGTAAGTCGATTCGCCACTTTGCACCCAGGGTGGTGAAGTGGGAAAATACAGCTCGAAAGATAAAATAAAAGGTAGGCTTTGCAGGTCAGGTAGACTTTGACAAGTTCTAAAAATGCTCTCAAATGTAAGTCTGTAGTGGAGTTTTAGCGCAGAGTTGAGCATTCCCTCATCACGAATACCTAACGAACCACCGCTTGTTTCAATCAGAGCCTGGTGAAATTTAATCACCTGTTCTCGTGTTAAATACTTCATTTAGCAAGTTCCTCATAGACTTTTTTGTTCTTTTTGATGAACATATCCGATAAAGCCATGACCTTATCATCAGCTGGAGCAGAAACCTCATCGGCTTTAGGAAACTCTAAAATCACATAGCGCGGAGAGTTGTTTTTTAGTATTACAGCTGAACCGTATTTATCGACAAGACGAGCAACCTTTGAGAAGTTTTGATTGGCTTCAGAAATTGAAATCAGCGTATCTGTATTTACATTCATAACGATAGCCTCCTTTTAAGGGGATTGTGCCCTATATTTTAGGATGAATCAATCCTAAGTATTTCAAATCCACATCATAACTATTAACTCAGAAAAGATGTGATGGGTGTCAATCGGAACTCATGGTTTGCTGATTGAAGCTGTATAAATACAACAGTCCTAGGTTGAGCATTAGACGGTAACGCTAGCAAAAAATACTTGACTATGACGTTGCGTAATACTTTATTCTAGTGATAAGGAAGGAGGTGAGATAGTGAAAACAGTGAATGAAGTCAGCAAGATGGCAGGAATTAGTATTCGTACTCTTCAGTATTACGACAAAATCGGTTTGTTAAAACCGTCCGCTTATTCGGAGTCAGGATATAGGTTGTATGGTGATGAGGATCTAAAGGTACTACAATCCATTTTGCTGTTTAAAGCTCTGGAATTTCCGCTCAAAGAAATTAAAGAAATAATAACCAGTGAGCATTTCGACAAAGATTTAGCGCTGGAACAACAAATCAAATTATTAATCCTGAAAAAAGAGCATTTGGAAAATTTAATTCTTTTTGCAAAGGGATTAAAAGCATTAGGAGGTAACTATATGAACTTTACAGCATTTGACACAAGCAAAATTGATGAGTATGCCAAACAGGCAAAAGAGTATTGGGGAGATACACCGGAATTCAAGGAATTTGAAGCTAAAGAAAAAAGGAGAAACAGCGAGGAAACAAAAATGCTCCATCAACAACTCAAGCTGATTTTTGCAGAATTTGGCAAGGTAAAATCACAACCCAGCGATTCAGTTGAAGTTCAGGCTTTGGTAAAGAAACTGCAGGAATTTATTACAGCTAATTTCTATAAGTGCTCGAATGAGATTTTATCCGGACTTGGCAAGATGTATGCTTCCGGTGGTGATTTTACGAAAAATATAGATGCGTTTGCAGGCGAAGGGACATCAGTATTTGTCAACAAGGCAATCGAATATTATTGCAAGTAAGTTTTATAATCGACTTATTGATTAAAAACACCTGATTAACTAATGTAGTGCTCCCAAAAGTTGGACCAAAAATCTAACTTTTGGGGATCATTACAAAAAGGTGCTTTAATTTTCTACCAGAATAAAAAATTGTTTTGTAGAAAATAGATTCTCAAACTTTTTAACGATAGCCCTTCCTATCGTTAAAAGGTGCACACACTATCCATAGTGTGCACTAAAAAAGTATAGCTATACTACCCATTCTCTCAATCCAGATTGAAGTACTGTTTTAGTAGTCTTTAGTGTTAATTTATCATCGCATTTATTACCATTTTTGCTTAATTTTCAATCATTAAGAGTTGATGATACCCCGTTGCATATGGCAATTAGAGAAGCTCTTGCAAACACGTTGATTCATGCTGATTATTATATGCGAGGAAACACGGTTATTACATATAATAATGATGTGAACACTTCTGTTGATGGTTCTTCACAATCTTCTACAGAAACGAATAGCTTGAACGCTGGTTTTAAGCTTTCTTTTGCAAACCCTGGGTGTTTACGTATGCCTATAGAAGTGGCTTTGGCTGGAGGTTTTTCTGATTCTCGAAATCCCGCACTGCTTAAAATGTTTGCACTGATTTCTGTTGTTGAACGTGCAGGAAGCGGATTTGATGCTATGAGAGCTGGATGTGATTGGGCTGGAATACCTCATCCAAGGTTAAGTGAGTCCTTTAATCCTGACCGTACCACTCTTGAATTTTTTGTAAGCGATAAGAATAACATTGTATCTAGTCCTGAAAATCACAAAACGAATCTTAGTGTTCATTCGTCAAATTTAGTGAATAATACTTATAATTCAGGACTTACTGCAAATGCACTTTCACAAGATTCTAATAAGTCATATAAGCGTATGAGCGTTGACGATTGCTATAAAAAGATTATTGAAGCAGTGCATAATCATGGAACAATAAAGCGTGAACAAGTGCAAAATATTCTTAACGTGGGTAGCACCAAAGCTAAGCAATTGTTATCTAATCTAGTTAGTAGAGGAGATATTTCAGTTTGTGGAAAAGGTCGGTCTACTACTTACGTTTTTAACCGCTAGTTAAACAAAAACCGCACATGTGCGGAAATTAATCCACGTGCACGTGCGGCTTCTGTTATTTATTTATTGATTTAATCAAATCAGGCGTTTACGCGATCGATGCCAGACTGTACGTCTGCAATCACGGAATCCCAAGACTTGATGAAGGCGGCAACACCGTCGGCCTCAAGCTTGTCGGTAACGTCCTTAATGTTAATGCCAAGCTCAGCAAGCTTGTTCATAACAGCGTGGCTCTCTTCGTAAGTGCCCTTAATGGAAGCAGCACCGTTGCCGTGATCAGCAAGAGCGTTCAAAGTCTTCTCTGGCATGGTGTTAACAACATGCTCAGCAACCAACTCATCAACGTACTTGCAATCGGAGTAAGCCGCATTCTTGGTACCGGTAGAAGCCCAAAGTGGACGCTGCTTCTTTGCGCCCTTGGCCTCAAGTTCAGCCCAACGTGGGTCGGCAGCGAACTTCTTCTCGAAGAGTTCGTAAGCCAAGCGAGCGTTAGCAACAGCAGCCTTGCCTTCAAGAGCCTTAGCTTCTTCGGAACCGTTAGCTTCGAGGAGCTTGTCAACAGCGCTATCAACGCGGGAGACGAAGAAGGAAGCTACGGAACCAATGTGCTTCAAGTCGTGGCCGTTAGCAGCAGCTTGAGCAATACCTTCGATGAAGGCATCGATAACCTGCTCGTAGCGCTCGAGGGAGAAGATCAAGGTCACGTTCACGGAGATACCCTTAGCAAGGGTAGCGGTGATAGCTGGAAGACCTTCTAAAGTTGCAGGAATCTTGATCATAACGTTTGGACGATCAACCTTTGCCCAAAGCTCTTCAGCCTGCTTTTCGGTGTTAGCAGTATCGTGAGCCAAGCGTGGGTCAACTTCGATGGAGACGCGGCCGTCAACGAAGTCGGTCTTTTCTGCAATCTCGCGGAAGATATCAGTTGCGTTACGAACGTCGGTGGTTGTCAACTCGCGAATAGCGGTCTCAACGTCAACCTTGCCGAGTTCCTTAAGCTGTGCGTCGTATGGGCCAACCTGGCTCAAAGCCTTCTGGAAGATAGATGGGTTGGTAGTAACACCAACAACATTCTTGTTAGCGATCAAATCCTGCAAAGAACCAGACTCAATGCGGGTACGGGACAAATCGTCCAACCAAATAGAAACGCCGGAATCGCTAGTGCGCTGCGTTGCTTCAGTCATGTTATCTCCTTAACACTGTGCTCCACCAGTTGGAACACGTTGGTAGTGTTGGCGTTTTACAGGAAACAGCGGTTGATGCTAAACCAACTGTAGCTTAACATCAACACGCCTTTGCTGTTTCCAGTGAAGTTGCTAAATTAGCACTTCGAGTTTTGTGATGAATCAATTTTATTTTGACACATCAAGTTTTTTTATTTTGCTTAATTTCTATCTTAAGCGCGTGCTTCTTCGATAGAAGCCTTAGCAGCTTCTACTACGTGCTCAGCAGTAATGCCCAAATCGATCATGTTCTGACCGCCGTCACCCTGCAAGCCGTACTGTTCGATAGAAACAGCCTTGCCGCAATCGCCAAGATACTTGTACCAAGGCAATGCCAAACCAGCTTCGATGGAAACGCGAGCCTTGACGGACTTTGGAAGGATTGCTTCCTTGTACTCTTCGTCTTGCTCTTCGAACCACTCGAGAGATGGCATAGAAAGAACGCGAGCCTTAATGCCTTCTGCTGCCAAAGTCTTGGCGCCAGCAACAGCCCACTGAACTTCAGAACCAGTAGCCATGATGATTACGTCTGGAGTGCCTTCGCAGTCAACCAACACATAACCGCCGTGCTTTACGCCTTCGCGAGCCTTCTCAGCAGTTTCTGCGAGGGTTGGTACGCCTTGACGTGTCAAAATCATAGCGGTTGGGTAGTTGTTCTTCTTCTCGAAGAAGTAGCGGTAAGCTTCAGCAGTCTCATACTCATCTGCAGGGCGTACAACCTCAAGCTGAGGAATAGCGCGGAAAGCAGCCAAGTGCTCGATTGGCTGGTGAGTTGGACCATCTTCGCCCAAGGCTACGGAGTCGTGAGTCCAAACGTAGAGGTTTGGAATCTCCATCAAAGCAGCCAAGCGAACTGCTGGGCGCTCGTAGTCAGAGAACTGGAAGAATGTGCCGTTGAATGGGCGAGTGTCAGAACCAAGCAAAATACCGTTGGTAATAGCACCCATTGCGAACTCGCGCACACCGAAGTGAAGCTGGCGGCCGTACTCGGAAACATTTGGCCAAGTACGAGTTGCATCCTCGGATGTACCGAAGGAGTCAGCGCCCTTAATGTTGGTGTTGTTGGAGCCGCCCAAATCAGCGGAGCCGCCCCAAAGTTCTGGCATAACAGCAGCAATTGCGTTAAGAACTGCGCCAGAAGCCTTACGGGTAGCCACCTTGGAACCGACTTCGAAACCAGCAACCAAGTCGTCGATAGTCTTGTCGAAGCCTTCAGGAAGCTTGCCAGCCTTAAGGCGCTCGTATAGAGCAGCCTTATCTGGGTTTTGAGCAGCCCACTTTGCAAGAGCTTCATCCCAAGCCTTGTGAGCAGCCAAACCGCGTTCAGCAACCTTACGAGCATGAGCCAAAGCTTCTTCGTCGATTGGGAACGAAACTTCTGGGTCGAAACCGCAAAGTTCCTTCAAACCCTTAACAGCTTCTTCACCAAGCTTAGAGCCGTGAGAAGCTTCATTGTTGGTCTTGCCTGGGGTTGGCCAAGCAATCAAAGTATTAACCTTAATGAAGTGAGGCTTATCGGTAACTTCCTGAGCCTTTTCAATAGCTGCAGCCAAAGCCTGAACGTCTTCCTTGTAGGAGCCGTCTGGCTGAATGAAGCTAACTTCGTCGGTGTACCAACCGTATGCACGGTAACGAGCAAGAATATCCTCGGAGAAGGTGAGCTTAGTGTCGCCTTCGATCTGAATGTGGTTTGCATCGAAGATTACAGTCAAATTACCAAGCTTTTGGTTTCCAGCCAAGGAAGCAGCCTCGGAAGAAACACCTTCCTCAACGTCGCCTTCGCCGCAGATAACCCAAACCTTGTGATCGAATGGGGAAGTGCCAGCTGGAGCTTCTGGATCAAGAAGACCACGCTCAAAACGCTGACCATAAGCGAAACCAACAGCAGAAGCAAGACCCTGTCCAAGAGGACCAGTGGTCATTTCAATGCCTGGAGTTAAGCCATATTCTGGGTGACCTGGAGTACGCGTGTCTGCGCCGCCACGGAAATACTTGAGATCATCAAGAGTCAAGCCGTATCCAGAGAAGAACAGCTGCACATATTGCGTAAGCGAAGCGTGGCCGCCAGAAAGAATAAAACGATCGCGACCGGCCCACTTTGGGTCAGCTGGATCGTGCTTAATGAAGTGCTGGTACAAGGTGTACGCAATCGGTGCCAATGAAACAGGGGAGCCAGGATGTCCGTGTCCTGCTCGCTCAACAGCATCAGCCGAGAGAACCTTCGCCATCTTTACGGCGCGCTCGTCTAATGCAGACCAGTTGAATTCGGTCATGTGATCTACTTTCCTTCCAATAATTCGGGTTTTTTGCGCACAGCTTACGCTGGCCATCACCCTCACATTGCCATTTAATCCTATCTTTTATATCAGACGAATTTCTAACAAAGTGTGTCAAAACTTAACAAAAGTTTATATTTATAGTTAGTTGTTAAGATAACAAAAAATAGTTAATCACATATTATTCTGGAATATATAATAGTTGACAGTAAAAGTTACATTACCTAAATAAAAGGAGGATCAATGCAATCACGTCGCATGATGATACTCCGTGCGGTTGTTGAAGATTATATTCGTTCACACGAGCCTGTTGGATCAGCGTCTTTGGCTAAAAATCACAAATTAGGTGTTAGCTCTGCAACAATTCGCAACGATATGTCAATACTAGAAGAAGAAGGTTATTTAATTCAGCCACACACATCTGCTGGTCGAATTCCTACGGAAAAAGGATACAGATATTTCGTTGATGGATTGGCGGCGCTAATACCACTTTCTAATGCACAAAGAAGAGGAATACGCAGTTTTTTAAGTGGATCTGTAAGTTTGCAAGACACACTTCAACGTTCAGCTCGTCTTCTTGCAAGTATCACTGGGCAGGTTGCTCTTGTTGCGTCACCTGCATTATCTAGATCAAAAGTAAAAAGAATTGAGATTGTTCAAGTATCGTCATCAACTCTTCTTGTCGTAGTAATTACAGACGCTGGAGGGGTAGCGCAACATATGATTCAGGCTTCTAATGTGAATTCAGATGATTTGTTGCATTTAACAAATATGATTAATGAAGATTGCATTGGATTGTCACTTTTGAATGCATCTAAAAAAGTGTGTGCATTGTCGGAACGTAAAGATTTAGTTTCTTCGTTACAAATAATTAAACAATTGTCTAATGCTATTGAAGATATGTACGATGGCGATCGAGCACACGAATTATACATGGCTGGAACCTCCCAGCTTGCTCATAGACAGAATATTGGTGATTTTGCTGCTCTTTTTGATGCTTTAGAAGAGCAAGCTGTTATTATGCGTTTGATGACTTCGCTAAGTGAGGAGGCAAGTGATTGTGCAAGTGGAGTCAGTGTTGCAATAGGTTCGGAAACTCACACGCCTGGTCTTTTGAATGCTTCTGTTGTGACGAGTGCTTACGGATATAATTCCGATCCTGATTCCGCATTCATTGGTTCAATCGGACCTACGCATATGGATTATGCTGCAACAATGACTGCGGTTAAAGCAGTGGCTAAGTATCTTAATGCGTTTATATCCGAAAATTCATAAAAATATAACTGGCTGTGCCTTATGCAAGAATTATTTTATTAAGGTAAAAGGGGAGTTAAGTGACTGACTATTACAAGATTTTAGGTGTTGATTCTAACGCTAGCGATGATGAGATTCGAAAAGCATATAGAAAATTAAGTCGAAAGTACCATCCAGATATCGCAGGTCCTGAGTTTGAAGACAAATTCAAGGAAGTTAATGCTGCATACGACGTTTTGTCTAATCCAGAAAAACGCAAAATGGTAGATATGGGTGTTGACCCAAACAATCTATCGGCATCGGGTGCTGGAGCTGGCGCTGGCGCTGGCGGATATGCCAATATGAATATGGATATGGGAGATATTTTAAATCAGTTCTTCTCTGGATCCTTTGGAACAAGTACGGGTTCTCCTATTCCTCGCGTGAATCGTGGTGAAGATTCACTCACAGAAGTTAAAGTTGATCTTAAAACAGTAGTATTTGGTGGAAATGCTAAGGTTCATGTGGTGACTTTTGGCTTGTGTCAAGATTGTGCTGGAAAAGGCTCTGCAGATAAATCAGACCCTATAACTTGCCCGCAATGCAAGGGCGCTGGTTTTGTACAAAGGGTTACTCGAACAATGTTTGGTCAAATGATGTCTTCGGAGCCTTGTAGAGAATGCGAAGGTCACGGAACAATCATTAAGAATGTTTGCCCAAATTGTCATGGACATGGTCGAATTCGTACATCAAGAGAAATTGGGATTACTATTCCTGCTGGTATAAAAGATAATTCTCGATTGCGACTTGCCTCGCAAGGAGCAGTAGGGGAATGTGGCGGTCCTGCTGGCGACTTGTATGTTGATGTACATATTCGAGAAGATAAACAGTTTGCTAGGAATCTAAACGATTTACATTGTTGGATTGACATTCCAATGACTTGGGCTGTTTTGGGACATAAAGTTGATATAGATACTTTTGACGGCAAAAAGAGCGTGGAAATCCCTTCTGGCTCTCAAAGTGAAAATACTATTTCTGTACCTAATTTGGGTGTAACGGTTCTAGGCTCTAAAGAACGCGGAAATCTTGTTGTTCACATTCTTGTTAATATTCCAACAAAGCTGAGCGATGAAGAGCGTAAACTTATTGAAGAGTTTGAAAAATTGCATGATGGAAAAGATGATGTTATTGTTCAACGCGCTATCCCAGATTCAACTACAAATCACAAAGGGTTCTTTAGCAAGTTAAAGGATGCTTTCTGCTAATTCGCTAATTCTTAGTATTTTCATGACTATTCTCGTTACTGTTCGATTGTTGAGAGTATATGATTTTTGAAGATGTTAAGAATAATGAAGATATTTTTCTTAAGGGGGTTTACGTATGGTGCTACCTATTTTATTTGCTGGAACACCAGAGGTTTCTGTTGCGCCATTGCGTGCTTTAGCTCAAGATAAAGAGCATTTTGATGTTCGTGCTGTTCTTACGAGACCTGATGCTCCGACAGGCAGAGGTAGGAAAATTGTTCCTAGCGCTGTTAAAAAAGCTGCGATTGAACTTGGGATTCCTGTTCTAGAGGTTAATCCTAGTGATGAAGAGGAGTGCATAAGAGCTTTAAAGGCAACTGGCGCTAAACTTGCTGCCGTGGTTGCTTATGGAAAGATTCTTAGACAATCTGTTTTGGACGCTCTTCCTCTAGGATGGTACAACTTGCATTTCTCGCTTCTTCCACAGTGGCGAGGGGCAGCTCCTGTTCAGCGTGCGATTTGGGCTGGAGATGATATTACCGGTGCCACTGTTTTTAAGATTACGCGTGGAATGGATGAAGGACCTATTCTTGCACAAATGACTACCGAGATTGGTGCTCATGAAACAGCTGGCGACTTGCTTATGAGACTAAGCAATGATGGTGCAGATCTTCTTTGCTCTGCTCTTGTTGGGATGGAATCTGGTCAAATTATTCCTGTTGAGCAAGATCCTACACCTTGCCAAATCGCGCAAAAAATCACTGTTGAGGATGCTCATATTCGTTTTGATATTCCAGCATTTGCAATCGATAGGCAGATTCGTGCTTGCACGCCAAATCCTGGAGCTTGGTGTAATCTGCATGTTGATTGTGGCGATTTGCAAATCATTAGTTTGCATGTTCTTTCTTGTGCATTGGCAAAAGATGAGGATATTTCAATACATAATCTAAGCGAACTTAAGCCTGGGCAGATTTTTGCAGGTAAGCGAAATGTCTGGGTTGGTTCTTCAAGTGGTGTTCTTGAGCTTTTAGAAGTTAAAGCGCAAGGTAAAAAGGCTATGAAGGCTGCAGATTGGGCAAGAGGAGCGCATTTAAGTCAAGAGTCCTATTTGGATTGAAGCGATAAGTGTAATCTTGAAAAACGCAAAGTAAAATTTGTATAAATTCTAGTTAGTTAAGTTTAGTTTAGTAAATCTAAAACTAGGCTTAGGTCACGCGTATCTATGCTTGCTTTAGCTTGACTTTTTAATAACTGCTTTGCGCAAAATGCGACGCCTAATCCTGCTGTTTTAATCATATCGATATCGTTAGCACCGTCTCCAATAGCAACGCTTTGAGCAATATCAATATTGTTCTTGCGCACCCAATTAATCAATGCTTTTGCTTTATATTGGCGATTTACTATAGGCTCAATAACTTTCCCACTTAGCTTAGAATCTACTACTTCTAGATTGTTTGCTACCCAAAAATCTATGTTTAGATTTGGCAGAAAATCATCTAAAACATTATTGAATCCTCCAGAAACTGCTCCTATTTTCCATCCAAAGGAATGTAATGTGTCTATAAGTTTTTTGGCTCCACTGGTTACGTGGATACTTTCAATAGCTTTTTTAAAACAAGTGCATTCGAGTCCTTTTAACATTGAAACCCTTAGCTTTAAAGATGTGTCAAAGTCAATTTCTCCTTTCATTGCTTTAGAAGTTATATATGCTAAATTTGACCCGACCCCAGCAATATCTCCTAGTAAGTCAATCACTTCTTCTTCAATAAGAGTGGCGTCAACATCTAAAACAAGAAGTCCTGGTTTTTTCAATGAAGGAACATTAATTAATTTTTGGTTTTTTAACTCTAGTATTTTAGTCATGTTATAATCTTTTGAAAGAGATGTTAGGTTATGAATTAATTTTAAGGCTGGTTTAAGAAATTTAAGGATTTGTTTTTCTATGCGTTTTGCATTGTAAAACTTTTCTATAAAACTTATATCAAATGTGAAAGTTTATTGATTTTATTGGAATATTGCGTGTGGAAGTTTGGTTTAATTTAATTAGTTGAGTAGAATAGTTGCAGATTTTATGAGAACAAGATTAAAGAATTTGAAAACAATTGTATTAGACAGAGGGGTGAGAAGAATATGGCAGGTATGAATTTAAGGGATGTAGCTCTTGAAGTTGCTAGAATATTAGAAGATGTTGGTAAACATGCATATCAGGATCAGCTTAATCCTAGAGATATGGCAAGTATGATGGTTCTAGGTGATCCTAATCAATCCGATTCAGCTTTTGGAGATAAGCTAGTACGTTTTATTGAAAATCGTCTTACTTATATAAATACTTTCCAAGGATTCTGGAGAAATAGACCAGATGATTGCAAAACAGGTGATCGTTTTTGGTGTGTAGGCAATATTGACGGTGCTATTAACTTTAACCGCGATATGGCTGAATGGACTTTAACTGTTTCGCTTTTCGAGTTTAATGATCAAGGCTCTGCTAGACCTGTTCTTGGTGTTGTTCATGCCCCAGCTTTAGGGCTTACATATTTGGCTGCTAAGGGTCAGGGTGCTATTCGTATTCGTAAAACTCCTAATGGGGAGAAGCGAGAGAAAATCACGCCTTCTACAACATCAACATTGCATGGCTCTGTTGTTTGCTATGGAATGTCTTATATTCCAGGTGAATCTAAAAGAGCTTTAGACGTTGTTTCTTCGCTTGAGGAAGAATGCCCAGCAGATATTAAGCGTATTGGTCCTGCTTCGCTTGACTTGTGCAAAGTAGCAGATGGTACTTACGACGCATATTTTGAGCCACATCTTCATAGGTGGGATATTCCAGGTGTTTCAGCTGGTGCCGTTGTTGTTAAAGAAGCACAGGGGCATGTTCGACAATGGAATGGTGACTCAATTCATTGGAGACGTGAAAATGACGTTATTGCTTCAAATGGTTTAATAAACAAGGAGCTTCAAAACTATTTGCGATAAATTAGAGTTAAAAATCTTAGCAATTGTTTGCATGATTTTTAATATTAAAGCTTTAATTTTGAGAAAAACATTTATGCAATCGTTATCATTAAATAGACAATATATAAGCGTGTCGCTTTAGCAATATTGTAGAATGAACATGATATCCCATTGTCCGACATTCAGAGGGGAGTGTTAACGATGATTGACACTGCACAAGCATTTGGCGTAGATATTGGTGGCTCTGGTATTAAGGCTGCACCAGTTAATTTGGAAAAAGGCGAGTTTGCAGAACCGCGATATAAGATTCTCACTCCAGCGGTTTCCACACCTCAAGCTGTTGCAGATATTGTTCGTCAGCAACTTGAGCATTTTGATGTTCCTGCAGATGTTCCTGTTGGAATCGCTTTTCCAGCTCCTATTAAGCCTGGAAAGAAGCTTGAGTTTATGGCGAATCTCGATCAATCTTGGATTGGTGTGGATGTTACAGAAGTGTTCAGCGAAGCTTGCGGTCGTCCTGTTACTGTAGTGAATGATGCTGATGCTGCTGGTCTTGCTGAGCAACACTTTGGTGCTGCAAAAGATAAAGATGGCTTGGTTATCGCTACTACGCTAGGCACTGGAATTGGCACAGCATTGATTTATAACGGTACTCTTATTCCTAATACAGAGCTCGGTCATATTCAGCTTGAAAAGGGTAAGGGAGATGCGGAAAAGTATGCTGCTTCTTCTGTTCGCGAAAAGTTAGACATGGGTTATAAAAAGTGGGCTAAGCGTCTTACTAAGTATTATGGTTTGATGGAAAAGTACTTTAACCCAGACTTGTTCGTTGTTGGAGGCGGTGTTAGCCGTGTTAGCGAGAAGTTCTTGCCTCATATCGATATTAAGACGCCTATTGTAGTTGCGTCTTTGCATAATGAAGCCGGCATTATCGGTGCAGCTTATTATGCAATGCAGCAAAGAAACAATTAAGGATTTTTGATATTTTATTTGCGCTGGATGCTTTTGCGTTCAGCGCATTTTTTTGTATTTGCATATTTTTGTATTTTTATATATTTGGTTTATACAATGCGCTAGTGTAGTCGAGTGCGATTTTCTTCTAGAGTTGATGTTAGTGAGCCAAATCCAATTATTCTGACTCAACGTGTTGCTATATCTAAAGGTATTAAACTTACAAAACTTAATGATTCAAATCCAACAGTACATGGTCTTTCTCCAGAGTGCTTAAATGCAAAATATACTGCGGATCCTAGAGGACCTGTCGAAGTTAGGCGCATTCTTGCTAACTTTATAAATCATAGAGATAATCGCGTAGATCAAAATATTGTAAATAAGAAGGGTAGTTCAGCTAAGGTTCTTAATCCAGATAATCTATACGTATTATCATCAACTTCTCAAGCATACGAATGGTTAATGATGCTAATGTGTGATTGCGGTGATTCTGTTTTAGCTCCGACTCCTGGATATCCTCTTATAGAATCGATTGCAAGACTACAAGGCGTAAAATCTATACCTTATCCGCTTGTTTATGATGGCTCTTGGACTATTGATATTCCTAGGGTTAAAGAACTTTTAGAGAATACGGATAATCGTATTCGTGCACTTGTTTTAATAAATCCAAATAATCCAACAGGATCTTATATAAAGCCTCAAGAAAGAGACGCATTATTGCAACTATGCAATAAAAATAATGTGGCAATTATAGCTGATGAAGTTTTTTATGATTATTGTCTAGAACCTTTTGATGGAAACTGTAGGTTAGCAGGTGAAGAATCTACGCTAGTTTTTGCTTTAGATGGATTCTCAAAGATGCTTGCAGCTCCGCATGCAAAAGTTGGATGGATTGAGGTTTCGGGACCTAGTCAAGACGTGCAGGATGCTATGAAACGCCTTGATGTTATTGCTGATGATTTTCTTCCAATTGGTGCAACTGTATCAGAAAGAATTCCGGAATTATTGCAATGTGCTAAAGAACAAACCGATCTTGTTCAAAACAGAGTTAGGTCTAATCTTAAAACACTTAGAAAAATGCTTGCAAACTACCCAAATTGTTGCGTTAGTGCATTGCGTGCAGAAGGCGGATGGAATATTCTTATCCGTGTTCCATCGTGTTTAGATGATGATGATTTAGCTCTAAGACTTATGCAAGATTATCATCTTGTATCTCAGCCTGGCTATTACTTCGATATGCCAAATAATGGATATTTGGCATTATCTTTGTTGCCAGAAGAAAAACAATTTGTGTATGGTGTTAAAGCGTTGCTAGATACTGTTCATACAATGCTGGAAGAATTAAATTAATGAAAACAAATTAGATTAATGTGAACCAGCATCTCACAGTATGCCACATTTGAGGATTAAAACGTAGTATTGAGTCTTCTCTGCCTGGTACGAACCAGCTTAGAAAAGCTATTGCTATGGAGAAAAATAGAAGACCAAAAATAACGAATCGCAGTAAATAGCATAATGTTTTAGTTTTCCAAGTGTCACATACTGTAATATCAGCATATTTTTGTAGCAAAGAATTAATACCTATTATTGCGCTTAAAGCGAAAAGCCATGCAAAATCCGCAATATATCGCCATCCTATCCCAGCTTTTAAGCTGTCAAAAACAATAACGATTATGCCAGAAATTACAGATATTATAGCTAATCTTGTAGCGATTTTACTCATGTTTCTAGCCATTGTGAAAACGCATATAATTCCTAGTAATGCGAGTGGAGATAATGTAAACATTCCACCAATCATTGGCTCTGCATATTGCCATTTTTCAAAAGCAATAGGTTGAATTGCTATCCAAGGGAAAGTTGATATAAAACGTATTGGCAGAGCTATATAACTTAGGATAGAAGGAATGATGTTCTGCGAAGGAAGACGCATTGTAGTCATATCTGTAATCGTAATCTGATATTCATTGCCAAAATTAAAAGGGGACCCAAATCTTAAAGCATTATATAATCCGATTGGTATTGCAACTATTATAAATGGAATAATTATGCAAAGAATTAGTTTTAATAAGTTTTTAAGATTTTCTATAGATTTTTTGTCACTGATAATAATATTTTTAATATATGAGTAAAAATGAGTATAAAATAGCGGAATTGCGAATAGAAAAGCGATTATAAAAGTTGGTCTACAACCAAGATTAAAAGCAATAAACAATGATCCTGCTGCAATATGCTTAAACGATATTATTGATGATGGTTTTAATTGTTCCACTATTTTGTGCGTTTTTGTAGTTTCTTCATCTTTAATAGATCCGAGATAAAACCATAATCCAAGTGAAGTGAAGAATAATGATGCGGCCATTGGAACTGAATAAAAGGATGTTCTAAACCACAAGTAAACGGTGTTTGAAGTAATAAAGAATAAGGTTAAACAAATTGATACACAGGCAAGAGTTGCCTGAGGATTAACGCGTTTAATTAGACGAATAACCAATAGTGAGCCAAAAATTAAAAATCCAATTAAGCATATGAAAGTGGCTATTGTTGTAGGGAGCATGGCTCCACCAGGAATCCACAAATTGGATATAATCTTATACGGGATAAAGAATAAAACAACTGGTATTACACCAAAATACGAATACCAATGACCCTTATAATACGCATGATCCCAATAAATATTGTGTACACAATCAGAAAGAAGATTATTTCTTGCAATTGGGTCATACGGATTAGGTAATTTTTGCATTTGCGGTGGAACAGGTAAATCAAGATGAGTCTTACCTTTAAGTAGAGCGTCTGCTGTACGTGCGTATTGATCAAAATCGTAAGTGTAGTTTCCAGCAACATCAAAATGCATTGGAATACCGTTAAAAACATTCCAAAATATTGCAAAAATAGCAATCAAAAGGAAAGGCGTCCAGAATAAAGTGAGTAAAAGCCTTTGATTAATACTCTTTGTATTAAGTTTGATTTTCCATAATTTAGACCACGGATTCCATAATGCAATAAAAATTGAAATTATTATAAGAAGAAAAACGCGACCCCAATTCCAGCTAAAAGGTGCTCTAACATTTGCTTTAGCATCCTCAACGTCTACAACATCTCCTTTAGGATGTTGTATCCATAATCTAAGAGTGCTTTTAACTCCAATTGCTTGATCTGGAACTGGAAGCATAGCAAAACTAATGGCTCTAGGATTGGTGCTCAACGGCTTTCCAGCGATTTTATTAACATCAATTCGTACATGCACATCCGTTTTAACAGGATTTTTGCCAATTTTTTTCGGAGTAATTAGTGAAGGCTTAAGCTGAATATACGGTGAAGATCCGTCGGAATTAACTTCTAAATAAGATTCCGAAGGATCAGTAATTAAAAGTCCTCCAGAAGAAAGTCTTTCAATACCTGGACCAGTTGCATTGTGTGCAAACATGCTATCTGTGCTGCCAGTAACACTATTCCAAAATGGAATATTTCCAACAGTGCATTCAAACAATGCTATTAACAGCAAGATTGCTAAAGGCGCGCGAAGAACATGGAAAATGTGTTGTAGCGTAAAATTAGCAAGTCTAGCTGTTGGTCTCATAGCAATCCTAAATCCTATTCTTCCGCAACCAAATCAAGATAATCATCACTCCACAAATCTTCGTCACCGTCTGGCATAAGAAGGACTCGTTCAGGGTTTAACGCAAGAACTGCTCCTTCATCGTGAGTAACCAATACAATAGCGCCTTCGTATTTTGCAATGGCTTTAAGAATTTCATCTCTAGAAGCTGGATCTAAATTGTTAGTAGGCTCATCGAGCAAAAGCACGTTTGCTTTTGAAGTTACAAGAGTTGCCAAGGCTAGACGAGTTTTTTCGCCTCCCGAAAGCACTTTAGCTGGCTTCATTGCGTCATCTCCAGAAAATAGGAAGCTTCCTAGCATAGATCTTGCTTGAGTGTCATTTAAATCTGGAGCAACATGCTGAAGATTTTCTAATACTGTCGCATCTAAATCCAAAGTGTCGTGTTCCTGAGCAAAATAGCCAATCTTGCAGCCATGCCCATAGTTTACGCTGCCAGTATCTGCACTTTCTTCTCCAGCTAGAATACGTAAAGTGGTTGTTTTACCAGCACCGTTATATCCAAGAATAACAACTCTTGAACCTTTATCTATAGCCAAATTTATGCCAGCAAATACAATATTGGATCCATAAGCTTTTGAAATATCTTCAGCCATAATAGGTGTTCGTCCGCAAGGAGCAGGTTCTGGAAAACGAATATCTGCTACTTTCTCGCGACTTTGTGCTTCGCTTGTTTCACTTAACAGACGTTCAGCCCTACGCATCATGTTTTGAGCTGCTACTGCTTTTGTTGCTTTTGCATGTAAACGAATACCTTGTTTCATAAGGCGTTCAGCTTTTTTTTCAGCCACTTCTCGTTCTCTGCGCCTGCGTTCTTCGTCTACAACGCGTTGATGTAAGTATGCTTTCCAACCCATTGAATACATGTCTATTTGAGCCAATTGTGCATCTAAATGCCAGACTTTATTTACAACCTCATCTAGCAATTCTGTTGAATGGGATATTACTAAGAATCCACCAGAGAATTTTTTCAAATAGTTTCTCAGCCAAATTATAGAATCTGCATCTAAATGGTTAGTAGGCTCATCTAAAATCAGCGTGTCTGCATCGGAGAAAAGTATTCGTGCAAGTTCAATTCGTCTACGTTGACCGCCAGATAGTGTTCCAAGAGCTTGCTTCATAATTTCTTGTGGAAGCCCAAGGCTGTTTGCCATCGATATTGCTTCCGATTGAACAGCATATCCACCAGCTTTTTCAAAGTCTTCAATGGCTTTGTCGTAGCGATTCATGGCTTTCGTCATAATATCTGGATCTGGATTCGTCATCTCTTTTTCTGCTTTTCGTATACGAGATACAATTGACGAAATGTCGCGAGCGCTCATGATTCTATCTAACGCGCTTTGTTCTGGGTCTGCTGCATGAGTATCTTGTGGTAGATACCCCAATCCACCACTTACTCGTACAGTTCCGCCAGCAGGGAGCATTTCTCCTGTTATTACTCGTGTAAGAGTTGTTTTTCCAGCTCCATTCCTTCCAACTAAGCCGATTTTGTCGCCTTTTGTAACGTGAAAATCTGTTGGGTTTAATAGCGTGCGCGCACCAATTTGTATAGTAAGTCCTTGTGCGTCAATGGCCATTTGCACCCACTCCTTAAAATAATGCTTTAATCTGAATATCTTCAAAATGTGTTAGCCAAACTCACGATTATACAGTTAGGCTTGCATAGTTTTTACTAAAGGATTTTATTCTTTATTTTTCTATGTATTTCGACAACACGCAGAAAATTATCTACTTCGAACAAGTGTTCTATAATTAATCGTATTGTATAATTAATGCTCAATCAAGAATGGGTTTGGTGCAAAGTCTTGATTCTTAAAATAGCTCTTAGGGAGGCAGAATGCAAAGCAAATCAGATTCTTCGCAAAACATGCAATTACCTTTATCCCAAGATGCAATTTTAGATAACAAAAACCGTGAATGTATTAAAAAAGCTGACATCTTGCAATCTATGCTCGATTCTGCTCATCCTGTAAAAAACAATGACAATTTAGTATATGATTTGTCTTCTGTTCCTTCAGATTTAAAGATAACCATACAAGGAGCTAGAGAACACAATTTAAAAAATGTTAGTTTACAATTGCCTAGAAATCGTATGATTGTTTTTACTGGATTGTCAGGATCTGGTAAATCTTCTCTTGCTTTCGATACTCTTTTTGCAGAAGGTCAAAGGCGTTATGTGGAATCCTTAAGCGCGTATGCCAGGCAATTCCTTGGAAGAATGGATAAACCAGATGTAGATTTTATTGAGGGATTAAGCCCAGCTGTATCTATTGACCAAAAAACTACTAATCGTAACCCTCGTTCTACTGTTGGAACAATCACAGAAGTTTATGATTATTTAAGGCTTCTTTTTGCTAGAGTTGGAATTCCTCATTGCCCTAAATGTGGCGAACTTGTCAGTGCTCAAACACCACAACAAATGGCTAATTCTATACTTTCTTTACCAGAAAGAACAAGATTGCAAATATTAGCACCTGTTGTTAACGGCAGAAAAGGCGAATTCAAAGATACAATTACTCTTCTTAGATCAGACGGCTATTCGAGAGCGCTTGTAGATGGGCAAATGCGCGAGCTTTCTGAAGATATTACTTTAGAAAAACAAAAGAAACACACAATCGAAGTTGTAATAGATAGGTTAATTATAAAAGATGGCATACGTACTCGTTTGACTGATTCTATAGAAACGGCTTTAAAACTTTCTAAAGGAATTGTTATAGCTGATTTTGTAGATGAAGTTGCTGATTCTAAATGCAGACGCCGAAATTTTTCTGAGCACAGAGCTTGTCCTAACAATCACCAGCTTAATTTATCAGAAATAGAGCCTAGAACATTCTCATTCAACGCTCCTTATGGGGCGTGCCCCGATTGCTCTGGAATCGGTTACAATCTAGAGATTGACCCTGCTCTTGTTGTTCCAAATACAGAAAAATCACTTAACGAAGGCGCGATAGAACCTTGGGCACTAAATAAAGCTGCAGGGGAATACTATAGGCATGTGCTACAAGGGCTAAGTGTTGAACTTGGTTTTAGTATGGATACACCATGGTGTGAATTGTCGAAAGATACGCAAAATTCAATACTTTATGGGCATGATTTCGAAGTAAAAGTATCTTATAAAAATAGATGGGGTAGGCAGAGAGAATATTCAACAGGATTCGAAGGTGTAGTGCGCACTCTTATGCGCAAGCATGATGAAACAGACTCAGATCAAATGCGCCAATACTACGAGTCGTACATGCGAGAAGTTCCATGCTTAACATGTAACGGTAAACGATTGCGTCCAGAAGTCTTAGCAGTAACAATAAACTCATACTCAATTGCAGACATATGTGATATGCCAATAGAAAAAAGTCTTGAATGGATTAATTCTTTAAAACTAGAAGGATCAAGCAAGATAATTGCTAAAGAAATTGTAAAAGAAATCAAGGCAAGATTAGGATTCTTAAATGATGTTGGCTTAAATTATTTAACTCTTTCTAGAGCCGCAAAAACACTTTCAGGTGGAGAGGCACAAAGAATAAGATTGGCGACTCAAATTGGATCTGGACTAGTTGGAGTCATGTACGTTCTTGACGAGCCTTCAATAGGATTACATCAAAGAGACAATGAGAAACTCATATCAACATTGCACAATCTTCGCGACTTAGGTAACACTCTTATAGTTGTTGAACATGATGAAGATACAATTCGACAATCCGACTGGTTAGTAGATATTGGACCCGAAGCTGGAGAAAACGGTGGAGAAGTAGTATATTGCGGACCAGCAAATCACATAAAAGATGCAAAATGTTCAATCACAGGAGACTATATTGCAAAAAGAAAATGCATAGAAATTCCTAAAAATCGTCGAAAAATAAACAAAAATCGTTTACTAACTATTGTTGGAGCAAAAGAACACAACCTTAAAAATATAGATGTACAAATACCTTTAGGCGTATTTACTTGCATAACAGGAGTATCTGGATCTGGAAAATCTAGTCTTATAAACTCGATACTCTACCCAGTTTTAGCAGATAAGCTAAACGGCGCTCGCATTGTTCCAGGACTTCATAAACGAGTTGTTGGTATTGAAAATTGTGACAAGGTTGTTCACGTAGACCAAAACCCTATTGGCAGAACGCCAAGATCAAACCCTGCGACTTACACTGGTGTCTGGGACAAAATACGTACACTTTTTGCTCAAACACCAGAAGCAAAAGTTAGAGGTTATGGTCCTGGAAGATTCTCGTTTAACGTAAAAGGCGGAAGATGCGAAGCTTGCAGCGGAGACGGAACGCTTAAAATCGAGATGAATTTTTTGCCAGATGTATACGTACAATGTGAAGAATGTCATGGGAAAAGGTACAACAGAGATACTCTAGACGTAACGTATAACGGTAAAACTGTTTCAGACGTGCTGAATATGCCAATTTCTGAAGCTGCTGTATTCTTTAAAGCATATCCATCTATTTCAAGATATTTGGATACTCTTGTACAAGTTGGTCTTGGATATATTAAACTCGGACAAAGTGCTCCAACATTATCTGGTGGAGAATCACAAAGAGTAAAGCTTGCTACAGAGTTGCAAAAACGTTCAACTGGCAAAACTGTTTATATTCTTGATGAGCCTACAACTGGATTGCACTTTGAAGATGTTCGTAAACTTTTAAGCGTTCTTCAATCTTTGGTAGATAAAGGCAATACTGTAATAGTGATTGAACACAATCTTGATGTTGTAAAATGCGCGGATTGGATTATTGATTTAGGACCAGAGGGAGGAGACAAAGGCGGTGAAATAGTAATCACTGGTACTCCAGAAGAAGTTGCAAAATCGAAAGAAAGTTGGACGGGCAAATTCTTAAAGCCTATGCTCAAATCTTAAAGGAATATAGTTAAATAGTATTTTTATGAAAGGAGGTGAAAGAATGGAAATTATGAATAATAACATAGATATCAAAGAAGATGTTATAAGCAGTCAAGGCAAATGGAAGAAAACTCACCTATCTAATTGTGATATAAGTACTACTGAAATTTTGAACAATTCAGTTAAAAATAATTTTGGAGCATCACTTTTAGGCGACACGAGAGACTTATTTAGACCAAAAACTTCTGATATTCCAAATCAACCGGGAGTATACAAGTGGAGAGATGAGAAGGGGAAAGTAATATACGTTGGAAAAGCAAAAAGTTTAAGAAATAGGTTGTCTAATTATTTTCAACCGTTAAATCAGCTTCATCCTAGAACTCAGTCGATGGTTTTAACAGCTCGAAGCCTAGAATGGACCGTCGTAAACACTGAGCTTGAAGCTTTAACACTAGAATACACGTGGATTAAGGAGTTTAATCCACGTTTTAATGTTGTCTTTAAAGATGATAAAACATATCCATATCTTGCCGTATCTGTGAATGATGATTTTCCAAGAGTCTGGATCACAAGAAATAGAAATTCTAAATCAACTAGATACTTCGGTCCATATGCGAAAGTGTGGCAGCTAAGGCACAGCCTAGATTCTTTACTTAAGACTTTTCCTGTAAGAACGTGTAGACAATCCGTTTTTGTCAAAGCTCATAAAACTGGTAGACCTTGTCTTCTTGCAGCTATTGGAAAATGCTCTGCACCTTGCATTGCAAAAGTGGATCGTAAAACTCACAGACATAATGTTGAACAATTAGTAGGTGTACTAACTGGTTCTATAGGTGATTCTTACATTAACGATTTAACAAGAGAAATGAAAGAATCCAGCGATAATCTTGATTTTGAGAATGCTGCAAAAATAAGAGATAAAATAAACATTTTTAAAATCGTTATGCAACAAAATTCTGTCGTTTTTGACGAGAACGTTGAAGCAGATGTTTTTGGTTTTAGTGGAGATTCTCTAGAGGCATGCGTTCACGCATTCTTTGTTCGCGAAGGCTTATTGCGAGGAGAGAAAAATTGGCAGGTTGAAAGAAGCGAGGACATTAGCAATGCAGATATAATAGCGAATTTGCTTATGCGAGTTTATTCAGAATATGAATCAAATAATAATTTGCAATATGAAGACTCTTTGAAAATAGAGCAATCAAGAAATGCATTGCAGATTGACTTGGAGAATACCAAGAGTAAATATATTGACTCAGCGTATCGTGCAAAAACCACAAAAGAGCGTAAAAAAAGGCAGGAATCAACAGGAAGGGGAGATTTACTAGACCCAATTACCCCAATCCCTAGAGAAATAATCATTCCTTTTGAGATATCACAGAATCAATGTGAAAATTTGGAAAATTGGTTAAGCAAATTGCGTGGATCTAAAGTTAGCATTAAGGTTCCTGAACGTGGCGATAAACGAAATCTTATGAATCAAGCAAATGATAATGCTAAACAATCATTAATGAGACTGAAGTCCAGCAGAATCAGCAGTTTAGATGCAAGAAGTAGCGCCATGAACGAGGTGGCTGAAGCTCTTGGAATGAGCGAATCTCCTTTGCGTATTGAATGTTATGATATTTCCAATACGGTAAATGGAGAATATCAGGTTGCATCAATGGTTGTATTTGAAGATGGTATTGCTAAACCTAGCGAGTACAGAAGATTCTCCATAAAAGGGTCTGATGGCAACGGAAAACTTGATGATTTGAGCGCATTGTATGAAACTATTTCTAGGCGTTTTAAGCACACAAGTAGTGGCGATGTAGATGATGATTACGGAGAAAATCTTGAAAAATCAAAATATAAAAAATTCGCTTATACGCCTAATCTTATAGTTGTTGACGGGGGTAGAGAACAAGCTAGAGCAGCACAAAAAGCTATGATAGATTGTGGAATAAAAAACATAGTCGTATGCGGTTTGGCTAAAAAGCTTGAAGAAGTTTGGCTTCCTAATAATGAATACCCAATTATTCTTAAACGAAGCTCCCAAGGATTATATTTGCTACAGAGAGCTAGAGATGAATCGCATCGTTTTGCTATAACTTATCATAGGCAGAAACGAAGAAGAGCCATGTTAAATTCGTCACTAGACTCGATTCCTGGTATTGGAGAGTTTTACAAAAAACGTCTTCTTTCCGTATTTGGTAGTGTTAAGAAATTAAAAGATGCGAGTGTTGACGATTTACAAAAGGTTTCTGGAATCGGTCAAGCTAAAGCTAAATCTATTTACGAATCATTGCATAAGTAACACTGATATTCAATAGAATTATCTTATAAATTAGTTAAATAATTTTCGGCATGTTGATTCGTCATGATAAGACACTAGCCTTGTAAGTATGTCTCAGGAAATTGAAATAGGATTGGGCAAAAAAGCCCGAGTTGCTTACTCACTTGACGATATTGCTATACTACCTTCTCGTCGTTCTCGCGACCCGCAGGCTGTTTCTACGTCCTGGCAAGTCGATGCTTATAGTTTTGACGTACCAGTGATTGCTGCGCCAATGGATTCTGTTACTAGCCCAGATACGGCTATTGCAATGGGTCAGATGGGCGCCTTGGGTGTACTTGATTTGGAAGGTTTATGGACTCGTTACGAGGATCCAGAACCACTTCTAAAGGAAATTTCGGAGATTCCAAACGAAATTGCTACGAAGCGTATACAAGAAATTTATTCTGAACCAATTAAGCCTGAACTTATTGTTAAACGTTTGCGCACTATTCGTGATTCTGGAGTTACTGTTGCAGGTGCTCTTTCTCCTCAGCGCACTCAGGAATTCTATTCTACTGTGTTAGAAGCTGGAGTAGATCTTTTTGTTATCCGTGGAACAGCTGTTAGTGCAGAACATGTTTCTAAAGATCATGAACCACTTAATCTAAAGAAATTTATTTATGATCTTGATGTTCCAGTTATTGTGGGAGGCTGTGCTGATTACACTTCAGCTTTGCATTTAATGAGAACTGGTGCAGCTGGAATTCTCGTAGGTTTCGGTGGAGGTGCAGTTTCTGCAACTATGAATACTCTTGGTGTTCAAGCTCCTATGGCAACTGCAATCTCGGATGTTGCCGAAGCTCGTCGCGACTATATGGATGAATCTGGCGGAAGGTATGTTCAAATTATTGCAGATGGCGGAATGGGAACATCTGGCAACTTTATTAAGGCTTTGGCTATGGGAGCAGATGCAGTCATGCTTGGAACTCCTTTAGCACGAGCAACCGAGGCTCCAGGACGTGGAATGCATTGGGGAGCAGAAGCTCGCCATCCATCTTTGCCACGCGGAATGCGTACGAATGTTGGAACTGTTGCTCCGCTGGAGAATATCTTGTTTGGTCCAAGTCATATGGCAGACGGAAAAACAAATTATGTTGGTGCGTTAAGGCGCACAATGGCATCCACTGGGTATGTTGATGTTAAGAGTTTCCAGCGTTGTAGTGTTGTATTTAACCCATTCCATCAGGATGTTCGGTAATTTTTAATACTATTTGTTTACTTCCTTGTGAGCTTAAAACTAAAAATTTAAGTGCACAAGGAAGTAAAAACTATAATGTGCATAACTTAACACTAAATAATCCTTGATTTTTCAACAAAAATCGAGGATTTAATTTTATTTATGCACACTTAGAAATAATACTTTGAATTTTTGAAATAAGTTGTATGCTTTATTTAAACCTTTGCTAGACATTGGTTTTAAATTAAAAATACAAAAAATAAAATAAGGAATTTAAAAATAGAAAATGGGATAAGTAACAAATTTTTTAACGGGAAAGAGCAGGAAAATGAATAATACTCTTGGTACCATAGTCAGCGATAACTATGACGAAAATGATGCATTCTGGGAAGTTGTAAAAAACGACTTTACTGCAAATGATGATCATCCTACGTTCAAGTGGAATGATCGCAAGCCATTGCCAGTATACGAAGGTTCATTCCTAGTGGGTTCTTCGCATTTTATGGCAACATATCATGTATCATCATGCTTTAATAATTCGGCAGATGAGGAATTGTACTTAGACCTCGCTTTAAGAGCGTGCAAAGTAGCATGTATTGCTAGTGACATTTCTAGAGGAAGACCTATATCGTCACAAATGCGTAAGGCTCTTAGCGAAGAATGTATTTTTAAGCTTGAAAACATGTGGTATTTAATATCTCAATGTTTCTCAGACAAACACGATGAATATACAAGTTGGCAACTACGTTGCAAACCGACTATGCCAAGAATGATAAATGGAATGCTAATTAGTCCAACTCGTTTTGAGGCAGTTGTTTTATTTTCTATTGGAAGCTTAAATTATTGTGCGTCTTTGGCATTTAAATCTCAAAACGGGAGTTGGATATGTACATTAGTTGACTTGGGATGATTGGTAGGAAATATACTAGCCTTTAAATTCCATTGTCAATTAAATAATAGTTAAATACAAAAATATGACTCTTCTGGTTTAGGTAATCATTATTAGTTTGCTTCTAATTATCTAACCAGAAGAGTTTATTTGTAAAGACCACCAATTTTAGGTTGACATTTTTGTATGACTTTCGTTTGTGTCGTGTTAGATATACCGTACAATTAAGACTATGCTGCGAGAATTTGCTGTAGAGGTCATTCACCCAACAAATGACGGTGACACAATTTATTCACTGCTTGCCAATAGGGCAATGCGAGATCCACAAGGCGTAATAGCCCAATGGCAAGACGATGATACTCGTCAATGGCATGATGTTACTGCATCTGAAATGCTATTAAAAGTTCGTGCAACAGCTAAGGGGTTGATTGCTCTTGGCGTTGAACGAGGAAGCAAAGTTGTTATTTATTCCCCAACCTGTTATGAGTGGGGCGTTGCGGATTTTGCTTGCGCTTGCATTGGTGCTGTAACCATTCCGATTTACGAAACAGATTCAGCAATTCAAGCTGCTGAAATTATTTCTGAAGTAAAACCTGTGATAGCTTTTGCAGGTGATGATGAACATGCACAGTGCTTAGAGCGAGTTCGCCAAGACAATAAGCGTATGTCTTTAAAGACTATTTTTAACTTTAAAGCTGCTGGAATAGACGCAGTGATTGATTTCGGAAAATCAATCAGCGACGACGAGCTTAATAAAAGCATATGTCAAGTAAAAGCTGATGATTTAGCGACTATTGTATACACCTCTGGTTCAACTGGAAAACCAAAGGGTGCAATGCTTTCTAATAGGAATTTTACGCATATTGTGTATGCAGCTTATGACGTTTTAAATGATATGCTTTATAAGCCAAGTAGACTATTGCTATTCCTTCCGTTAGCTCATTGCTTTGCCAGATACATACAGTATGTGGCAATAGGTTCTCACGGTGTTATTGGATATGTGCCAAATGCAAAGCATTTATTAGCAGATTTGCGTAGTTTTAAACCTACATATTTGCTTGGAGTCCCAAGAGTGTTTGAAAAGGTTTATAATGCTGCGTCTCAAAAAGCTGGAGCAGGTATACGAGGTAGGATTTTTGCAAAGGCTGTACAACATTTTATTGAGTGGTCTAAAGATGAAGTTGAAGGTAGAACACACTCAATTTATGCAAAACTTCAGCATGACTTTTATATGAAAACTGTTGGATCTTCCATACGATCTGCTTTGGGACCTAATTTATCATGGCTAGCTTGCGGCGGAGCTCCAATAAACGCTGAGCTTGCTCATTTCTTTAACGGGTTGGATGGAATAACCTTTATTCAAGGTTATGGAATGACCGAAACAGCAGCTCCTTGTGTTGTTAATTTTGAGCATGCTAATCAAGTTGGTTCTGTGGGTCGCCCTGGTCCTGGAATTACTATCCGTATTGCAGATGATGGAGAAGTCCTTGTAAAAGGTCCTAACGTTTTTATCGGATATTATGATAAGCCAGATCTTACTTCGGATGTTATTGACGAAGATGGATGGCTCCATTCTGGAGATTTAGGCGAGATCGACGATGAAGGATTCTTGTCTATTACTGGTAGAAAGAAAGATATTATTATCACTGCTGGTGGAAAAAATATAAGTCCAGCGCCTTTGGAAAGTATTATCTCTAAGTGTCCTCTCGTATCTCACGCAGTAGTTGTAGGAGACGGTAAGCCATTTGTTTCCGCTTTGATTGAGGTTGAGCCAGATATGGTTCGTTCTTGGCTTAAGAGTCAAGGAATGGATGAAAATCTTTCTATGAGTGCTGTTGCGGAAAACGATGCTATTCGTTCTGTTGTACAACAGTTTATTGATCAGGCAAATAGCACTGTTTCTAGGGCTGAGTCTATTCGTAAATTTATTATTTTGGATGAAGAATTTTCACAAGAAACTGGCACTTTGACTCCAAGCATGAAAGTTGTGCGTCCTAAGGTTTTGAAGAGGTATTGTGATCTTATAGAGAATCAGCTTTATGCTCCAAAACCAAACAGTAGACCATTACCTGCTACAGTTAAGATTTTAGATAAGACAACTGAGACTGTTAAGCAAGCGCAAGAAACTGTTAAACAGGCTCAAGAAGCGGTTACTCCTAGAGTTAAGCAAGCAATCGATCAGGCTGCTACTCATCTGAAACGTTTTGGTGAGGATTTGCCTACACAGGTTAATGTAAAAGATCAGCATACTGAATATGCTGAGAAGAATAATAATTCTAACGACAAAGAATAGTTATTCGAAACTAAATTAGCTATAAAACGTTAAATAGGCTGATTAAAATTGCAATTTTAATTACACTAAGTCTTGTATAATTGCATTGCATTTTTAATTAGCCTTTTAGAATTTTTAAGGAAGTACTGTGACTATTAGACAGATTCGCATTGTTCCAGATCCTGTTCTTCGAACACCATGTGATCCAATTCGTGAGATTACTCCAGCAGTTAGAAATCTCGTAGAAGATTTATTAGAGACTGTAAACGATCCAGGAAGAGCAGGTCTTAGTGCAAATCAAATAGGTATTAGCCTTAGAGCGTTTTCATACAATATTGAAGGTCATATTGGCTATATTCTCAATCCTGTTATTGAAGAATTGAGTGGTGAACAATATGGGGATGAAGGTTGCTTGTCCGTTCCAAGATTATGGTATAAGACTCGCAGGGCAGATTATGCTAGGGCTAAAGGCATTGATTTAGACGGTAAAACTATTGTTCTAGAGGGCAAGGGTTTAATGGCTCGTATGATTCAGCATGAGTGTGATCATTTAGATGGACACGTTTATTTGGATCGTTTAGAGAAAGATGTTAGAAAACAAGCTTTGCGCCAACTTCGTAATGGATTATCTAAATAATATCTAAATGAGAACTAGCAACAACTATAGTATTAGTTTGTATTATTTATTTAGTATTAAGCGTCTGATATGATTATCTTTTGCGTGTCCATTGAGCATGAATGTTGTCGCGTTATATGATTGCTCGTTTTTTATTGTCTACTCGGATACGCGAATACGCGCCATGTACGCGTCCGTTCGTGTCGGTCGGCTTGGATTTAGACATATGTTATCCAAGTTGCATGCGAACAGGCATGGCCAGGCAAGAACCGACAAGAAAGGTATATAGATATGGCACAGATTACCATGAGTGAAATGCTGAAGGCAGGTTTGCACTTCGGACATCAGACTCGTCGCTGGAATCCAAAGATGAAGCAATTTATTCTAACCCAGCGCAATGGTATTCATATAATCAATTTGTTCAAGTCGCTCGACATGATCGACAAGGCTTATGACTTCATTAAGCAGACTGTTGCTCACAACGGTACTGTTTTGTTCGTGGGTACCAAGAAGCAGGCTCAAGAAGCTGTGCAAAATCAGGCTACTCGTGTGAACATGCCTTACGTGAGCGAGCGTTGGCTCGGCGGTATGCTGACGAACTTCCAGACTGTTTCCACTCGCGTAAAGCGTCTCAAGGAACTTGAGGAAATGGACTTCACTGATGTTCGTGGATCTGGTTTGACTAAGAAGGAGCTTTTGCTTCTTGAACGCGAAAAGGACAAGCTTTCCAAGCAGCTCGGCGGTATTCGCAACATGAACCGTACTCCTTCGGCAATGTTTGTTGTTGATATTAACAAGGAAGCTTTGGCCGTTGAAGAAGCTCACAAGCTTGGTATTCCAGTTGTGGCAATCGTTGACACCAACACTGATCCAGACTCTGTTGAGTATCCTATTCCAGCAAATGATGATGCAATTCGTGGTGTCGAGCTTCTTACTAGCTTGATGGCTGACGCTGTTGCAGAAGGTTTGCTTGAACGTGCTGGAAAGGGCGCAAAGTCCGAAGGTTCTGACGCTCAGCCAATGGCAGCATGGGAAAAGGAACTACTCACTAAGGAAACTGAACAGTCTGAAGACGAAGCCAAGGCTGAATAAGTCTGTTGGCGGTTAATGAGGAGAACAAAATGGCAGCAATTACTGCAGCGTTGATTAAGCAGGTGCGCGAAGAAACTGGCGCTGGCATGATGGACGTTAAGAAGGCTCTTACCGAAGCCGAAGGCGATGTAGCTCGCGCTAAGGAAATTATCCGTGCTAAGGGCATTCAGGCCGCTGGCAAGCGTGAAGGTCGCAAGGCTCAGGAAGGAACCGTTGCTTCTAAGGTTGTTAAAACTGCAGAAGGTGAAACTGGCTATGCAGTTGAATTGAATTCCGAAACCGACTTTGTTGCTAAGACTCCAAAGTTCGTTGAATTCTCCGAAACTGTGTTGAACAATGCTATTGAAGCCAATGCTTCTAGTGCAGAAGAGCTTCTTGCAGCTAAGGCTGGAGATGCTACGGTTAAGGAAGAAGTAGAAGAAGCAGCAGCATTGTTTGGCGAGCACGTTAAGGTTGGGCAGATTGCCAAGATTAGCGGTCCTCACGTTGAGGTTTATGCTCACAAGAAGTCCGTTGAATTACCTCCAAGCATTGTTTCTATGATTGCTACCGACGAAGCGGGCGCTAAGGTTGCTCACGAAGCTGCTTTGCAGATTTCCGCTATGGGCGCTCAGTGGCTTCGCCGCGAAGATGTTCCAGCAGATGTGTTGGAGTCTGAGCGTCGCGTTGCTACAGAAAAGTCTTTAGCTGAAGGCAAGCCAGAGAAGATTGTTCCAAAGATTGTTGAAGGCCGTTTGAACGCCTTCTTCAAGGAAACCGTTCTTCTTGAGCAGTCTTATGTCAAGGATCCTTCCAAGACTATTGGAGATTTGTTCAAGGAAGTTGGTGGCACTGCTTTGGCTTTCGCTCGCGTTGAGGTTGGCAAAGGCTCTGCTGAATAATTTTTAAGCGAAAGCTTATTAAAAATTCATAAAACAAGAATGGGTTTGCGTGATAAGTCATGCAAGCCCATTCTTTTAATTTATACATTATAAAATCGTGTTTTGCTGTGTCGTCATTGAAAGATATCATGGCAAAGATATGCTTGCGTTCGCCGTTATGACTGGAGGAAAGTTTTATGACTATCGCACAAGCGGGGGAAAGCAAGTCTCGTAGAGTTTTATTGAAGCTCTCGGGAGAAGCATTTGGCGGTGGAGCCGTTGGTATTGATACTCATGTTATTCGTAGAATTGCTGGAGAAATTGTAAAAGCAGTGCATGAAGGCGTGCAAGTTGCAATTGTTGTTGGCGGCGGAAACTTCTTCCGCGGAGCAGAACTTCAGCAGGCTGGAATTGATCGTAGCCGTGGTGACTATATGGGTATGCTCGGTACTGTTATGAATTGCTTGGCTTTGCAAGATTTTCTTGAACAAGCAGGGCAGGCAACGCGTGTGCAAACTGCTATAACAATGGGTCAAGTTGCAGAACCTTATATTCCACTTAAGGCAATTCGACACCTTGAAAAGGGTCGTGTAGTTATTTTTGGTGCTGGTGCTGGAATGCCATATTTTTCAACCGACACTGTATCTATTCAGCGATCTTTGGAAATACATTGCGATGAGGTTTTGATGGGCAAGAATGGTGTAGATGGCGTTTATAGCGCTGATCCACGGAAAGATAAGAACGCGAAGAAATTTGTAACGTTAAATTATCAACGTGCTCTTGTCGATGGTCTTGCTGTTATGGATGCTTCTGCACTATCTATGGCTAGAGATAACAAGCAGAAGATTCGCGTATTCGGATTAGAGGGTGAAGGAAACGTCACTAGAGCACTGGTTGGTGAGGAAATCGGAACTTTAGTTTCGGATGCTGAACCTACATTTGCTTAAATATGCGAATATTCATAATTTGAATATTTAAAATTTAATAAACATGAATAGATAGTTAAATAATAAATTTTAAAATTGGCACATACCGATAAAGGAGAATACATGCCAGCGATTATCGATCAGGCTCTTGAACAGATGAACAAGTCTGTGGAAGCTACTAAAGAGAACTTCATGGGTATTAGAACTGGACGTGCTAATCCTGCTCTTCTTAATGGCATTATGGTTGACTATTATGGTGCTCCAACACCTATTAAGGCTGTTGCTTCTATTGGTGTTCCAGAGCCTCGCACTCTTTCTGTAACTCCTTTTGATGCTTCGCAAGCTAATGCTGTAGAAAAGGCTATTCGCGATTCAGATTTAGGAGTAAGCCCTAATAGAGATGGAAATGTAATTCGTGTTACAATGCCAGAACTTACAGAAGACCGTCGTAAAGAATACGTAAAACTTGCTAAAACAAAAGCTGAAGAAGGTAAGGTTGCTGTTCGAAATATTCGCCGTAAAACCAAGGAGAATATTGATAAGTCTGTAAAAGATGGTGAAATCGGCGAAGATGAAGGAGAGCGCTTACAAAAAGAGCTTGATAAAGTTACGAAGCAAGTAACTGATTCCTTAGATGCTTTGCTTGATGGCAAGCAGAAGGAAATAATGGAGGTCTGATTCTTCAGAAACTTTTAGGTTGAATGGGTGTCGTATGAATCAAGAAAATCTTGGAGAATTGTCTAACAAAGCTGATTTGTTAACTAATAACAATTTAGTCGGTAATAATAAGTCGGCAAAATCTGATTCTTCACATGAAAAGACCATTAACGGCACCCATGATACTTTAGACGATATAAATCGTCGTACTGGCAGAAATATGCCTCAGGCTATAGCGACTGCGATTTTATTGGTTGCTGTGATTGTTGCTTGTCTTGTAATTAGCATCGATACTTTTGTTATTCTTTTAACCATTTTTATGGTTCTCGCGTTGTGGGAGTTGCATGTAGATTTTGCTACGGCAGGTTTCAGGATTCCATTTCTGTTATTGTCTGTTTGTTCTGTAATCACTATTCTTTCTGCTTTTTATGCAAGATGGCATACTGTTGCTATGGCTAGTGGCATAACAGCATCATTGCTTTTAACTGTTGTTTTTGCTACATTGAATAGCACTGTTTCGCAAAGGACTTTACGCGCTGTAGAAAAAAAGCTCCAGCATCCTACATCATCTAAAAGTGCAAAGGCAAATACTTTCACTAATACGGCAGTCTCATTGTTTGTTGTATTGTATATTCCTTTGCTTGCCTCATGCATTGTTTTGTCTTTAACAAATACTAAGTATGCTATAGCGCATGCGATGCTGCTTGTGTTTCTACCAGCTTTAAGTGACACTGGTGGTTTGTTTGCTGGTGCGTGGCTTGGTAAGCATAAGCTCTCTCCTCGTATTTCTCCTAAGAAATCAATAGAGGGTCTTTTAGGGTCAATGCTTTTTGCTTTGATAGGTGCTTACGCTATCATATCTGGCTTCTATGGATCTTCTTGGATAAAATTCTGGTGGATGCCAGCAATAATGGGTGTTGCATCAGGCATGGTTGGTACCTTTGGTGATTTATGTGCTTCAATGCTTAAAAGGGATATTGGCATTAAGGATATGGGGCATTTGCTTAAAGGTCACGGTGGCGTTTTAGATAGAGTGGATTCTATTTTGCTTTGTGCGCCTGTTCTTATGGCATTGATTAAGGTTGTAGGGTTCTAATTTATAGGTAATATTTTAGATATTAATCGTTTGTTTTGTCATAAAAACATTACAAGTAACCGTCATGGTTTTCTACTAACATGAGGATTTATGACGATTTGTTCTATTCCTAGTCCTAGTATTTCTCAGATTACATTAGGACCTATAACGTTAAGATTTTATGCTTTATCAATTCTTGCTGGTGCACTTGTTGCAATGTGGATTACCACTCGTAGATGGAAACGAGAAGGCGGAGATTTTAATCAGATATTAGATGTTGCACTGGTTAGTCTTCCGTCAGGAATAGTTGGAGCACGTCTTTATCATGTTATTACCACTCCCGAAAAGTTCTTTGGACCTAAGGGAGATTTGTTGGAGATATTTAGAATTTGGAATGGTGGTTTAGGAATCTGGGGAGGAGTAATCCTAGGATCTATTGCTGCAAGCGCACTGTGTACCTATAAAAAATATCCAATAAGCTTGCTTGCAGATGCAGCTGCACCTAGCTTGCTTATTGCACAAGGTATAGGGCGGTTAGGTAATTGGTTTAACCAAGAACTTTATGGTGCTCCAACTACTTTGCCATGGGGCCTAAAACTTAATTATTCTGCTGCAAATGCTATAGGACACAGTGAAAGTTGCTACGATGGTCTCACATGCCCAGAGGGTACTCTGTTTCACCCTACTTTCTTATATGAAATGATTTGGAATTTTGCAGGCGCAGCCTTGCTTATTTCTTTCGGCAAAGTTCTTAAGAGAAAACTTAAATCTGGATCTGAGTTTGTTCTTTACGTAATGTGGTATACGGCAGGAAGAATGTGGATTGAGTCTTTAAGGATTGATTTTTCACATACTTTTCTTGGAATAAGAATTAACGTATGGGTTTCTATAGTTGTATTTATTATTTCAATTATTGTTTTTATGATTTTGCAAAATACCCACAAGTCACGAACAGATCTTGTGAATCGTCTTATTGATATAACTGCAGATGAACGTGAGCGTGAATCTCAATCTAATTCAAATATTAAAACAAAAAGATTATCTTAAAATATTCTTAAATAATATAGATATTTTGTTTTTCTAGTCGCTTGCTTTTCTTAGAATGGAACACATGAATATACAAATAGCACCTAGCATTCTTTCTGCAGATTTTTGCAATCTTGAAAGAGATCTTATAGCAATTTCAAATGCTGATCTTGTTCACGTTGATGTTATGGATCATCATTTTGTACCGAATTTAACTTTAGGGGAGCCGATTGTAAAACGCATTTGCGAAGTTACTAGTCTTCCTGTAGATGTTCATTTGATGATTGAGGATCCTGATCGTTGGGCTCCAGAGTACGCAAAACTTGGTGCTGATTCTGTGAGCTTCCATATGGGTGCCACTCATGCGCCTGTTCGTCTTGCTCGTCAGCTGCGAGACATGGGTTGCAAATCTTGTTTTGCAGTCCGCCCAGCTGAGCCAGTTGAACCTATTTTCGATATTCTTGATGAATTCGATATGATTCTTATTATGACTGTTGAGCCTGGTTTTGGTGGACAAAAGTTCTTGAGCAATCAAATGGGTAAGGTTCGTCGTTTACGTGATGAAATTACTCGTCGTGGATTGGATACTCATATTCAGGTTGATGGTGGAGTAAGCCCTTCTACAGCTGCTATAGTCGCAGAAGCTGGTGCTGATGTGCTGGTTGCAGGATCTGCTGTTTATGGAGCTGAAAATCCATCAGCTGCTATTGATTCTATTCGTAATATTGCGCAAGAGGCTTGGCGAGCATAAAACTTTTATTGGGGCATTTTTAGAATAATGCCCCAATATTTTATATATGCAAAATAGAATACAATTGGTAAGTCTTTTAAATTGTTTTTAAGGAAATAGGTATGGTTAAGTTCATTTCTAATCAGGAGTACAGTCCTGAAGCACTTGATCGAGTTTTTACTGTACCTAATGTGATTAGTTTTCTGCGTATATGTTCTATACCATATCTTGCCATTTTAATTGCGCAAAATAAAATGGGGGTTGCTCTAATCATTCTTGCTATATCTGCTTTTTCAGATTGTGTTGATGGTTATATTGCTAGAACTTTTAATCAGGTTAGCAAATTAGGGCAGATTTTAGATCCTGTTGCAGATAGGCTTTTAATAGCATGCAGCATTTTAGCTTTAGCGTTTGCCAAGATTATACCTTGGTGGGCGTTGGCTCTTGTTGTTTTGCGAGACATAGTAATGGCTATTTTGATTGTTATTCTTGCACAATATGATTATGGACCTTTACCAGTGAATTTCATGGGTAAAACTGGAACAGCATTATTGATGATTGCTATCGTATTATTTATGATTGTTTATGCTGTTGCTACTGAACCAATGCTTATTTTGTATGCTGCAGCGATAGCTTGTGCAATTTGGGGAATAACACTTTACTGGTTTGCTGGAGTATTGTATTGCATTCAAGCCTATAAGCTATTAATAAAAAAGTTTAAATAAGGATTATAAGTATTATAAACTGGTTTAAATAACGGACATATTATGGTGCAAAAGACTTCTAATCTAAATCATGATGTGAATAACACTGATAATAGTGTTATTCCAGAGTCTTTTCCTGCTCCAACCGTTATCTTATTTTCAAAACGCAGAGCAGTTTTTTCCAAATCTGTATTTGCTCTTGGTCCTCATCATGTGACTAATTCAAGTTATAACTTTTCTAACCATAATGAAAAAAGACGTCGTATTGAAGACTATTCATTACGCTTAATTGACGATTTAAGCAATAGACCAGTGGATCCTCTTTTTATGGATTCCCGTCTTAATAAGCAGAATGTTAGTAAGATTAATCTCTGGATTACTAGAATAATTGTCTTTGTTATTTGTGTTGCTCTTGGTACTGTGGGAAGCCAATTTGTGCGAAAATTGCATACGGATTCTCGTAAAGCCATACGTTTATCGTTAGCTAACGAGCTTACTTCTCACGCAAGCCGTTTTGACAATCTTGTTAAAGATGTAACTAGATTGCGTGCTAGTGTAGATCGTGAGTCAAAAAGAATTAATACTCCTTATGAAAATCAAGTTGATAAATCTGACAATATGACGAATGGTACACATGGCGTTGTAGGGTCTGGAATTGTTTTAACTATTGCTAATCCTATTTCTACAAACAATGACGTATCTAGCGGCAACATTCCTAGAGAAATGGCTAAAGGAGAAAGAATTAGGGTTGTTACAGATAGAGATATTCAGATTTTTGTTTCCATTCTTTGGGATGCAGGCGCAGAAGCAATATCAATAAATGGTCATAGAATTGGCGCTCAAACGTCCATCCGTACTGCTGGGTCAACTATTCTTATAGGTGTTAATCAGACTCAAAGCCCTTATATGATTGAGGCTATTGGAGACAGTTCTAGTCTTATTGAAAAGTTAAATTCTCAAAAGCGCTCTCCGTGGTTTGTTTCTCTTAGCGACGCAGGTATTAACCCGCAAATTTCTAAGTCAAATACGCTTAAACTTTCTGCTGCGGGAACTGGTGAAATTAATTTTGCAAAAGAATTATTGAGTAGGAGATAGGAAAATAGGTTATGACAGCTGTTCTTGGATTGATTTTAGGTGCGCTTATTGGGATTGTTGTACATCCTGATATTCCAGTAGTTATTCAACCTTATCTGCCGATTATGGTTCTTGCAGCCTTGGATGCTCTGCTTGGAGCTGCTAGAGCTTATTTTGAGCG
The DNA here is from genome assembly GCF_001042655.1 of Gardnerella vaginalis ATCC 14018 = JCM 11026. Taxonomy (NCBI): domain Bacteria; kingdom Bacillati; phylum Actinomycetota; class Actinomycetes; order Bifidobacteriales; family Bifidobacteriaceae; genus Gardnerella; species Gardnerella vaginalis. The sequence continues at coordinate 859,717 of NZ_AP012332.1, forward strand.
TAGTTTCTCTGATAAGGTGTTTGTTATTTCATTCTTTTCGAATGTTATTGCTGCTACTCTTTTAGTTTTACTCGGAAACCAACTTGGAGTTGGAGCACAATTGCAAACTGCTGTTATTGTTGTATTAGGAATACGAATCTTCTCTAACGTTTCTGCAATACGTCGTTTTATATTTAGAGGCTGATATGCGTCACCCATTTTCTAATACATCAAAAAATAGCATAAAGAACGACAATTTAGACGATACTTTTGATAAAAATATTGACAAAAATATTGATAAAAATATTGACAATATCGTCAGAAAATTGCATCGTCAGCATGCTAAAGATCGCGAAAGTGATCGTACACAAACAGGTTCTTTCCCGATTGTTAAACGAAAAAATAAGCCTTCATTGCAAGGTCATATTACGCGTACTCGTATTTTAACTGGCTTACTTGTTATGCTTCTTTGTGCATTGCTTGGATTTGCTTATATGATTCAAGTTAATAGAAGTACACTTGTATATCAGACGATGAGTGAGGATGAGCTTACTCGTTTAATTACAGAAACTAATTCGCAAATACAAAATCTAGAGCAGCGAAAGTTTGAGTTAACTAGCCAGCTTAATTCTTTAAAAGCATCTGTTAACAAACAGGAGGAAGCTGCTAGGATCGCTAAGCAGAATTCTCAGACGAGTGGTTTAATATCTGGTCGTCTTCCAGCTGTTGGTAAGGGAGTAATTATTCACATTACTGCTGGAGAAAAAGAGCGTGTGGATGCTGCTACAATGTTTCAACTGCTTGAAGAGCTTCGTAATGCTGGAGTGGAGGTTATGTCTGTTAACGACATACGTATAGTAACTTCTAGCTATATTTCTGACACTAAGCATGGGTTATTGTGTGATGCAATTGAGATTAATCCTCCATATGTTGTTAAGGCTATTGGCGAGCCTCAGAATTTGCAAAACGCCGTAAATATTGCTGGGGGAGTTGGGTCTAGATTAAAAGTCAAATTCGGTGCTTCCGTATATGTTTCAACGCCTGAAGAGGTTGAAATTCGCTCGACACGCGAACCAAAACAGTATCAATATGCAAAACCGGTCGAATAAGAAGGTAAAATAGCAATTATGACTGAACCGATTCCTACTGCTGGCGAAACAACCATTATTGGTATGCCAGCTATTACCATTCCAATAAACTCTAATGCAGATCGTCCTCTTAGGCAGGATGATTTAGATACTATAGCAAAGCTGCTTCCTGGTACCGCTTTACTTATTTCTACACGTGGAGCAGTTTCTGGATCGCGTTATTTACTAGATGAGGACGTCGTTTCTGTTGGACGAGATTCTAGAGCTGATATTATGCTAGACGATTCTACTGTCTCTAGAGCTCATGCTGTTTTTCGTAGAAATGGTACTGTTTTTAGCATTGCTGACGCTGGAAGTCTAAATGGAACGTATGTTAATCGTAACCGTGTTGATGAAGCTATTCTTCATAATGGTGACGAAATTATGATTGGCAAGTTCCGATTAATGTTCTTTACGTGTGACGCTGTTACTAAACGATAATGAATTTTGAAAACTCTCCTGAAGATAGTGCGTTGGTTGATTCTTTAAAACATGATCATCAGCCAACGCAGGGGGAACTGTTTTCGTTTTCGGATGATGAAGAGTATTCCACAGGATACCGTGGAAGCGTTGCTATGAATATCGCTGGTATTACATATAGACAACTTGATTATTGGGCTCGTAAACACATAATTGAGCCTTCTATTAATCCGTCTCATGGTTCTGGGTCTCGTCGTTTATATTCTTTTAAAGACATTGCAATTATGGCGGTTTCTAAGCGACTTTTAGACGCTGGAGTAAATCTTACTAATGTGACTACTGCTATAGTGTTTTTAAATTGTTTTAGTGTAAAGCATCTCGAAAATATGACCATAATTTGCGATGGTCAATCTGTTGTGGAATGCGATAGTAATCAGGAAAATATGCGAGATATGCTTGAATGTGGCACAGCTGTTTTTGCTATAGCTGTTGGTCGTATTGTTAAACAGGTTAAAGCTGATTTAGACTCTGCATTATCTAAGTAAATTTCTAATGTATTTGTATATTTTATCCCTAAAATATATCTAATCTGACATAACGTACATTATCGGATAAATACTCATATATTTTTTAGCACGAAAAACAAATAATATTTCAAAATTATTCAAAATACTCGTTAATGGCATTATTCAAATCAGAAACACTGTCGATAATACGATATGCTCCGTGAGTTTTAAGCTCACCAGGCTCGGCATAACCCCAAGAGCAACCCAAACAATCAATATTGCATGCTAAAGCGCCATCAACGTCCGTCCAACGGTCGCCAACCATTAAAGCACGGTCTCGTAAAGGATCGAATTCAATATTTTCAAAAACATAGCGAATAACTTGATCTTTATTAATCCTAGACATATCTTTGCTAGCACCATAAATACCATCAATCAAGTTTGTCAATCCAAAATGATCACAAATTGGTTTAACTTGATATTCAGGCTTGCAAGATGCAGTAGCAAGATAATAACCAGACTTTCGTAGCAACTTAAGTTGCTCAGGAATGCCATCATAAACTTTGTTCAAAAAATTCCCAGTAATCATATCACCATTTGGATTATCAGGATCTATAAAAGTTGCAACTTCGGAATAATATTTCCTATACAATTTAACGCCTTCAGATTGCAATTCTTTAGGCATATGATTCCTCTGAAAAGATTCAAGTATAGACGGTCCAACAAAACGCAACATTTCAGTATCATCAGGTATTTGCATACCAAGATCAGACATCGCTTTTTTAGCGCACGCAATAATACCAGCATGCGATTGTGTTAAAGTACCATCTAAATCAAGAAGAACAACTTTCATGACAGCTTATTTCCCTTAGAAGTGTTTTGTTTGTAAAAATAATTCTCACTCGTAATCAGGAATCCAACCCTCATGATGCATCTTTAAACGCTTATCAAGTAAAGCTTTAAGCTCTTCTTCACTTCTACGCTCTAAAAGCATATCCCAATGCGTACGAGCTGGCTTATTAAAATCATCATCTGGTCTGTCTGCATCGCCTTCCTTATGTGCTAATGCACCACAACGGCATTCCCACTCTTCAGGGATCTCGGCACCTTGAGCAAATGGAAGAATCGTTCTGTGACCCTTAGGGCACACATATGCAACATCGTTACGAGCAGCGAAATCAACATTATCGTCGGATTCCAATGATTTAGCTCCAATGCTCATTCCACGTAAACTGCGCTCTGCCATAATATATTATTCTCCTTTTTGTTTTCATTATAAAGCTAGCGAATTGCACGGACGATACACAAAGGTATACCATGATATATCAATAACATATCAAACATCACAATAAGCAACTACCCCGCGATTAATAAGTTTAGCTGCTTCATAAGCATTGTGAGCTAAAGAATCATCTACGTTAGGCAATATTTTCAAATATTCGCTAGCAACAGCAAGTTGATTAAGTAAGTCAATAAGTCTTTTTGCAAATCTGACAAAATCACCACCAGTTATGTCAGTATTTTGCAATATGTCAAGTAAATCAGCACCTTGAGCCCAATCATAAATCATATCAATTGCACCAAAATCAAGAGGTCTTAAAGCATCAAGATGATTATTCAAGCACATATCACTTATACGAATAAATAATTCTTTCATCTTTAAAACTGTATTGAATACAGGCGCATTTAATCCTCCAGGATACCTACGCGGCTCTCCCCCAGCAGGACCCCTAGATTCATACACTAATGCAGATAAACAAGACAATAATTGAATAGGAGTTAGATTATTAAAAATTCCTTCACAAATTGATTGAGCAAAAACAACATCAAGCTCGTTGTAAAGTCTACGAAGCAACTGACCCTTGTCTGTTAACACTAAAGCATCGTTCGTATTTTTTAAATAATCTAATCTACAAAGTACTTCACAAATACTATCAAAACATCTTGCAACTGAGCCAGTACGAGAATTATAGCGATCCTTAACCTGATTTAGTTCACGCATTTCTCGAGCCCAATAATAACCCCAGTGTAAATGTTCTTGAATATCTGGGCATCCTGCACAAGGATGGTTACGCTCCTCGTTGCGTAAGGTATCGATAGTTTTATCTAATTCTTTAAAAGCTTTAGCACGTTCAACTTCACTAGCAAATATTGTGTGCTTAAGTTTTCTGCGCTGATCATGTTGAGCATCTTTAAGACGCATTCTAAGAGTCATAAACTCAGAAAAATCACCTTGAGTGCAATGAAATGCTTGTTCGTAGCCGTTAATAGCTTCTTTAAGATCCTCAATACGACTTAAAAGCCTTTGAGCAGAAGCATTGGCTTCCCATTGAGCAAAAGAACTGCTTAGAGTTATGCGAGCAGTTTTAACATCACTATTATTTAGAAGATTAACAGCCATGTTGAATGTAGGAACAAAGCTAGAATGAAGAGGATACACACGTTTACTAGACAAGGATGCAGCCTTAGAAGGATCAAAATCAGGATTGTCAATTAACACTGCATGACCAATATCATCTATGCCACGTCTGCCAGCGCGACCAGTAAGTTGTGTGAACTCACCAGGAGTTAGCGGAACATGACCTGTACCATCAAATTTAACAAGTTTTTCAACAACAACACTTCTCGCAGGCATATTTAAACCTAAAGCAAGAGTTTCTGTAGCAAAAATAACCTTAATAAGACCGCGTTCAAAAAGCGCTTCTACAATATGGCGAAAAATAGCAATCATACCAGCGTGATGAGCTGCAAAACCTTGTTCAAGAGCATACCTAAAACGCTCAAATCTAAGTGCCTTTAAATCGCTTTTGCTTAGCTTATTTTCCGCAATCATAGAATCAACTATTCTGCGGATTTCATACATTTCTTCATCGCTAGTAAGAGATAATCCAGCGTTTAAACATTGTTGAACAGCCTGATCGCATCCTGAACGAGAAAAAATAAAATATATTCCTGGTAGCATATCAAGATAATCAAGCTCATCTATAACAGCCCACCTTTTAGGGGTGTGTCTAACAGCAACTTCTCCCCTATTACTTTTAGATGAATTATCATATCTGTTAGAAAACTTATTCTTAGAAAACTTGCCTTTGCTAAAACGTTTATTTACATTACGATAAGATGCTTTACGTCGTAAAGAGGCATTCTCCCATTGAGTGATTTTTCTTGTTAAAGCAAGATTTACATGATTGGTGCTATTACCATTTTTATCAACATCATATAAGTTAAGTAATTCAGGCTCTGTGCGTCCATCCTTTTGGATAATAACATGTCTTTCAAGTGGAACAGGACGATGCTCATCTACAACCAAATGTGTTTCTCCGCGCACAGAAGAAATCCATGCACTAAAATCTTCCACATTAGAAACAGTTGCAGAAAGACCAATAATCTTAACGCTCTGAGGAAGATGAATAATAACTTCTTCCCACACAGCACCCCTGAACTTATCTGCAAGATAATGAACCTCATCTAAAACAACAAATCCAAGAGATTTAAGAGTAATTGAACGTTCATAAAGCATATTGCGTAAAACTTCTGTAGTCATAACAACAATATCAGCCTCTGGATTAACCGAAGTATCTCCAGTTAAAAGTCCAACTCTATCTATTCCATAAACTTCACAAAAATCATGATATTTTTGATTACTTAAAGCCTTAATAGGAGTTGTGTAAAATGTTTTAACTCCACGATTTACGCCTAGAAAAACAGCAAAATCAGCAACAACAGTTTTACCTGCTCCAGTAGGAGCTGCCACAAGAACATTATCTCCATTTTCCAGTGCATCAATTGCTTCTGCTTGAAAATCATCTAAATCAAAACTTAAAGATTGTTCAAATTTTGCAGCCATAGTTCGAGAGTGCTCAATAGTTTGCTTAAACAAATTAAACCGTTCAGCTGGAGATAAAGGAATTTCAGAATCATTCTTGTAATCGTTTGAATCAACAAGAATATCATTTTTCTTTTTCTTGCGATATGACGTCTTAGACATAAAAAAGTTTAGTTCTTTCTTCTTAAATCAAAATAATTTTAAGTTCGCAATTCACTAAGATTCTTTTGACTCTTTAAAATTAGGATTATCAATATCTTCTTGACGCAACGACTTTGTATTCCAATTTTGCCAAATGGACTTATGGGTTTCTCTTATACGATTATGACGATCATTAACCTTAATTCGAGTATGCTCGTATCTACGTGCCGCATCCTTTATAGGACGAGTGAATAGCGGGCTTGTATCATTATCTAAAGAATCATTATTGTCTTGAAGTCTTTCAAAGCAAGAAGAAACTTTTTCAAGAAAACTTGAAGAATTTTCAAAAATCCTAAAAGCATTTCTAATAGCGAAAACAGTCCCGCATGCAATCATACAAAGCATGAAAAGCGTAATAATAACCCAAATCCACCACGGCATTTTAATTCTCCACAATAGGAGAATCGCTATGATCAACACTCAATTCACGTTGAGCACGAGCAATAATCATAGTACGCAAAGTTTCTGGAGAAACAGCTTTAATATGACGGGCATGCGCAATACAGAAAGCAACAAACCAAGAATCTGAGCAAACAGTCAAATGAACTTTAACCCCACTCCCACAAGGCTCAACCGTAGCACCTGAAAGACTCTTTAAGAAGTTTAAATCAGGTTCATCAGTGATAAAGCATGTTTGCGTACCATTGTCAAAACTCCACTTACGAAGTTCGCTAATAGGAACATCTGGAATTTCTACAGGGCAAACAGGCGTAATTACCTCTGCATGCTCAATGCGAGCAACGCGAAGAACTTGCCAAATTCTAGGCAAACCATTTGCCTTATTGATAGAAGTATCCTTCGCAACTAGACTACGTTTATCTTCTGGAGCCTGATTTTCAACATCAGTCCAAACTGCAACGTAATAAACGCCTTCATCAACAAAAATCTTAGAAGGTGCAACAACTTTCCTACGAGTTCTGCCAGCTCCGTCCGTATACTCCATGTCAATTAGAGCACCAGCATTAATAGCGCTACGAACTATAGAACAGTTTCTAGGCTCTACTTCATAACCAGTAAGGCTCAGCCAAGGAGTTTCACCTGGACGCACATGCCTACGCAAACGCATATACAAAGCCTTAGCCTGGTCTCTCTGTTCAACAGGAAGAAGCGGAGAATGAGCAAGATAATTAACTGATGCGGTCAACATGCTCATATACTGTTGAGAAACACCAGCCAAACGCTCAAGCCCTAATGAATTTGTTGCAGAAACAATTCCTTCAGCTTCTAGCAAAGACCAATCAATATCGAAGAACTGACTACCAGCCATCTCTCCATCATCAGATACAGTCGTAAGAGTATTGATATCTTTGTGCAAAATAGCAACAAATCTACGAAGTTCGTCTTCACTCTTTGGCTTTCCTATAAATCTAACAGCAAGCTCATCCAATGGGAACTCTTCACCAAGATGTGCAGAAAGGAAGAGCATTAATCGAAGTCTGCGATCAACCTCACTGCCAGTTTGGAAAGATGCTTTCTTTTGGCGTGATTTGTCTGGCTCAGAGTCAGACAAATCCTGATTATCGTCAGAGCTATTTTGCGATAAATCGTCTTGCTCAACATAATCTTCATCGCAAGACACAAATTCCGTTGCAGCATTAAGTCTACGATGGAATGCATCTACTGCTTCTTGTGGACTTACAACACAAGAACCTGGATGTTCAAGAACGAACATCGCTAAATCATCTGAATCAGTATAAGCAACATTCAAATGCTCGCCATCAACATCAACTGTTGCGGCGAATCTACGTGAATCAATAACCTTAACTAATGCATCTGGAATTGTCTGAGTTCCTAAACCTGGAGCGATAGAATCAAGACCTAGTCCAGGTATAGGAGTTTGAGGAACTCTTGGAGCTGTGCGAGACGCAGAAGAATGCTGTTGCTCAACTTTACGAGATTCAGAAGAAGAAATGGACATAGACCTAGCCAAATAATTGGCAGCAGCCAAAACAGGAAGTTCTTCTTGCTCGAAACGTATACGAACTCTTGGCTCATCGCCAAGCTGCAATCTATAAGATGCAAAATCTTGCCCTTCGGATTTGGAAGAATATTCTGGCTGTCGTGACTCAATTGCAATTCCCATAGCCGCAAGTTTTGCACGATCCCTTTGGAACTGCTTGGCAAAAGCTGCCTTAGCAGCCTGATCAGCAAGCTCTCCATATGAATCAGCATAAGCTTTAACTCGTTGTGCAATCTGACGCGAAGTCAGCCATTGTGGAAATGCGGAAGACAACACCGCTAGCACATCTAGCTCATGTTTGCCCCACTTATCGGAAAAACGACGTCTTCCGTTACTTCCTTCTGCCATTGGTCCTCACGTATCGTTTCTTTTGTAGTTTCCTTCCATGCATAGAGAATCTGCGATTAATGTAAGACGCTAAATCCTCCACACACACTTTATCTATTTTAATGGTGTTTTGCTATACGTGTGGACATTTTTAAAAAAACTCATGATTTTTCTTATTTTATTATTTTCAAGGGTAAGAGAACCCTTGAAAACAAGCCATTTCACGCGCGACACGCCATAAATATTTTTTAATTCTCAAATTTCACACGCTATTTACACCCATTCATCTGGTTCAATACCCTGAGGCCCAACAAATTCCCCATTTGGAACGTAGCTTGGCTCTCCAGTATCTTCTAAAACAGCATCGGAGAACATAGAAACCTGATTACCAAATGTCCAATCACCACGAATAGTAACTGACTTTGCAGCAGCTAAAGCAGGCACCGAATAAGGGAATCTTTCGTTGAAATCATTGATATTTCGATAATAACGAGGATCGAGATCAATATCTGGGAATATGTAGTTGCCATCCTCCATCTCATAAGAATCAGTAAGATGGAATCTGTCTGAACGCATTATAAACAAATCATTAGTTGTCTTGACAGGCAAGAATCTCATTCTATCTACTTCTACACAAATAGCATCATTAAAAAGCGAAATTGCAGCACCCATCGCAGTTTCCAGCTGAATAACTTTCTCGCTTTTTTCATTTGTAGGATCAATAGTTTTTCTATTGCAAATCACAGGAAGAGGAAGAACTCCATTGTATTCTTCCAACTTTTTTTGTAATGCGTCAACGCGAACCCAAATATTATTTGTATTAAAATAGGGATGTTTCTTAATACTTTGAGCACTTCTTCGATCTTCTGGATGAACTTGAGTCATTTCTCGAAGCATCATTCTTCCAGTTTCGAGATCTCTAACAATATGACCACCTTTACGATCGGCTTGAGTACGCTTAGCAACCTCAATCATTATTGAAGCACCCGTGTTTTCAAAGTGCTGAGCAAGAGTACGAGAAGGTCTAGCGCCTAAATTATCTGAATTTGAAATAAATAAATATTCAATACCATTTTTCTTCAAAACGTTTAACAATCCTGATTCCCAAATTGTAGAGAAAATATCTCCATGACCTGGAGGACACCACTCTAACTCAGGATCTTCTGGATAAGAAACTGGCTCACAGGTTTCCTCTAGCAATTTCGGTTCTTGATGCTGAATAATTTCAACAGGAATGTTTTCTTGAGAAAATTTACGATTACGCTTCAGCACTTGTAATGTATCTTTAGATGTGCGGAAAGAGTTCATAAAAATAAGAGGTAAATCAACACCTAAGCGTTGGCGTGCTGTAAGAACCTGACCGATTATTATATCTATAAATCGCATTTGTCGAGCTTTGTGCCTACGGACAGGCAACAAAGATTTTGCGCACGACAATCCCATAGACGTTCCCAAACCACCATTAAGCTTAATAAACGCTGTTTTTGCAAAAGCGTTTACAGCTTTATCATGATCAATAGTCTCATAAATTTCGTGAAAATTTGGAACACTCTTAATAGGCTCTACAGTGTTTTCGCGAATAAATTCACCAGACTTATCATTAATCCACGAGTCATAAAGATGCGCAAATTGATTAATCGCAATCTCACTCATACCTTGTTCGCGCATCTTTGCAGCGGACAATTCAAAAGTGTCGCCCATTTAAGACAGCCTCCTTGTATGCATTATGTTTAATAGTTTATCTATTCAATCTATATGTTGCAAACAAGGTGAATGGATTTTATTACTAAAAATCAAAAAAATAGCACAACAGGCGGAATCAAACCCATTGCGCTATTATTCATAATTAATCTAAAAATTAGAATTAATCATGCTTTTTATTATTTTTATCTTGGTTAGTATTTTGACTATCATCTAAATTCTCGTCACCAGTTTCTAGATGATGCTCATCGTAGCCTTGCAAGTAACGAGTACGACGCCAATGGTGAATAGAAGCGTTTGTACCGCGGTGATGCACGTGGTACTTTCTAGGAGTTCCACCGTACGGAAGCTCTTTAACTTCCTTAGCAACAGCAATCTGATTCACGTTAGAAGGATCCATAATTGCGATTGGCGCAACAGGTTCTGGTTCAGTCGGAGCTGCCGTTCTGCTACTAAGCTTTGATGGGAGCCATTCAGCAAACCAAGAAAGCGCCCAGCAAATCAAGAAGTACACAACTGCAGCAACAGTCAAAGTTTGCAAAATGTTAAAGTACATTGATCCAAGTCGTCTAGATTCTTGGAGCAAATCAGTGTACATAATGATGGAACCTAATGCAGTGTCTTTTAACACAACAACAAGCTGAGTTACTGCTGCTGGGAGCATTGCGATGATAGCTTGTGGCATTTCGATTTGTGTTAAAGACTGATATTGAGATAGTCCAAGTGCCAAAGACGCTTCACGCTGACCGTTAGGAAGATTTCCAACGCCAGATCGAACTAGCTCTGCAACAACGGAACCGTTGTACAAGATCAAAGACAACACAACGGCCCAGTAAGACGCGCCACTTATTCCAGCAAACGCAAATCCTCGCCAAAGGAAGATCATAAGCAAAAGCACTGGCACAGCGCGGCAAAACTCAACTACAACGGCAGAAATGCTGCGAAGAAACAGGTTAGGCAATAGTCTTAAAAGACCAAATAAAAGTCCAAAAACTATCGATCCCACAACGGCAAGAAGTGAAGCTTTAAGAGTCATCCACAATCCTGGAAGATAAAAATCAGTCCACGCTTCCGATTCCACAGCTGGATTCCACAAATCCCACGAAAGCTGATTTTCGCCTTCGGGAGGATTGCTAAGTCTTAAAAGCAAAGCAATAACAATAAGTGCAAACACAACGCACGCAACAATATTTGCAATGCGAATCTTTTTTAAAGCCTTAGGCCCAGGCGCATCAAATAACAGAGATTTTTCTTGTTTTTTTGCCATTTTCATCACCTTCTAACCGCAAGCTTATTAGACAAATAAGTTGTGAAAATACCGATTGGAATAATCAACACAATGTATCCGCACGCAAAAATCAAAAAGATTGGAACAATCAAATCTGCATGCCTTTCAATCATCTCACTCATAAGAGTAGATGTTTCAGTTGCAACAGATGCAGCTGCAGCAACAGTGGAATTTTTAAGCAACGCAATAAAAGTGTTTCCAAGAGGTGCTACAGATCCGCAAAATGTTTGAGGCAAAATCACATTAAAAGCCGATTGGAAGAAGTTAAGTCCAAGCGCTCTACATGCTTCTGCCTGACCCAAAGGTACGGTATTTAAACCAGATCTTAAGGATTCGCAAACAAAAGCTGCAGTGTAGAAACTCAAGCCAGCAATTGCAAGCCAGAAGAAGTTTACGCTAAAAACAGTTGAAAAACCGAGCTTTAGCTGAGCATACACGCCAAGAACCATAAATACCATGATTATTGTTAGAGGCATATTCTTAAAGAACTCAACGTATGCGCTTGCAATAATTCGAAGCGAATGAATTGGGCAAATCCTCATCATAACTAGAATCACACCAAGAATCGTTGAAAAAAGCACGCTCCACAATGTGATTTCAATATTCACCAAGAATGCTCCTGGAATATTGTATGAAGTAAATAATTGCACAAAGTCTTGCATTTTACTCCTCCCCCTCATTTGTTACTGGCGGATTATACTTTGCGTTTGGCTTAAAACCAGTTCCGCGCATGTTATCGTCTAAAGCTCTTTTCCATGAACCATTTTTAATCATGTCTTTAAGAGCATTATTAATGCGCTTAGCTAGCTTAGTGTTTCCTTTTTTAATGCCAATGCCGTAGTGCTCTTCAGTAAATGGCTTACTAACAAGCTTTAGTCTGCCTCTAGATGCTGTAGCAAGACCAGCGAGAATAATATCGTCTGTTGTAACAGCGTCTACGATTCCAGAGAATAATGCTGTTGCACATTCTGCATAGCCAGGCTGTTGCATAAGTTGAACTTTTGAAGAGTACTTCTCTTTAATAACTATTGCAGACGTAGAACCAGTTACTGAGCATAAACGCTTTCCGTCTAAATCGTCTGGACCGCTTACTTTATGCTCGTCTTTGCGAACTAATAAATCTTGACCTGCAATAAAGTATGGTCCAGCAAAAGAAACAGTGTTTTTTCTAGCATCTGTTATAGAATATGTTGCAACAATCATATCTACATCGCCATTTTGAAGCATTGCTTCACGCTGTTTTGAAGGCGATTCCTTCCAAACAATCCTATCTTCGGAGTAACCCAACTTTTTGGCAACGTACTTTGCAACGTCTACATCAAAACCAACGTAAGTTCCAGACTTTTTAAAGCCAAGACCAGGCTGATCAAACTTAATGCCAATGCGTATTACATCGTTGCGACTATTTTTACTGCAAGCGCTAAGTGGTAGAACGCAGCACAATGCGCAAATCATAGATAAAATTGCGCGATATGTATGTCTTAATCCCAGTTTGTAACGCTTACACTTAAGCGCAATATTGTGTAAATATTTCATAACTACCTCTTAAAGATTTAAAAAATCGCTATTAATGATTTAAAAACGAGTCAAATTAATGAGTCAAAATCTTTGAAAGGAAGTCTTTTGCTCTGTCTGTCTTTGGATTTTCAAAGAACTCTTCTGGTGTATTTTGCTCAAGAATTCTGCCATCTGCCATAAACACGATTTTGTCTGCAGCTTTACGTGCAAAACCCATCTCGTGAGTAACGCAAATCATGGTCATTCCTTCTTTTGCAAGCTCAACCATAACATCAAGAACTTCGTTAACCATTTCTGGATCAAGCGCAGATGTAGGCTCATCAAAAAGCATAACCTTTGGATGCATTGCAAGCGCGCGAGCAATTGCCACTCGCTGCTGCTGACCTCCAGAAAGCTGAGAAGGCATTTTATTAGCTTGATTATCAACACCAACTCTAGCAAGAAGATCCATTGCCAAACTTTCTGCTTCTTGCTGCTCCATATGACGAACCTTAATAGGAGCAAGCGTAACGTTTTCTAGAATCGTCTTGTTTGCAAAAAGATTAAAAGACTGGAACACCATTCCTACTTCTGCACGCAATGCGGCAAGTTCTTTTCCCTCTTGAGGAAGAGGCTTACCATCAATGCGAATGTCTCCAGAGTCAATAGTTTCAAGACGATTAATCGTCCTGCACATTGTTGACTTGCCAGAACCAGAAGGTCCAATAATAACAAGCACTTCGCCTTTATTAACAGTCAAGTTAATATCTTTTAAAACGTGAAGCTTACCGTAGTGTTTTTCAACATGGCTAAGTTCCACCAACGGCTGTGCTACTTTTTTTGTGTTGTTTAATTTAGTATCCATAAAAAGGATTCTAATGTTCTTTTGTTACATGCGTTTATCGTAATAGTTACTTTTAAACGCTTATAAAGTTACGGAAAACAATAAAAATGATACCAAAATGTTAATTTTAGTTTAAAAATGCCGTTAAGTTCGGATTTCCTAATACAATCACACAACTTAACGGCATTTATTAGCAATATTTAAATTGTAAATTATTGCATTCTATTATATTTACGATTACTCGTCTTCTTCTGGATCGTAATCGACGCCAGTTTCAGCGCGCTGTTCGTCAGAAATTGGAGCAGGAGCGCCAGTTAGAGGGTCGCGTCCGCCGCCAGCCTTAGGGAAGGCGATTACGTCGCGAATCGAGCTTGCGCCTGCAAGAATTGCAGCAGTACGATCCCAGCCCAAAGCAATACCAGCGTGAGGTGGAGCACCGTACTTAAAGGCTTCAAGCAAGAAGCCGAACTTTTCTTCTGCTTCCGCTTTGTCGATTCCAAGAACATCAAGCACGCGATCTTGAATATCGTCGCGGTGAATACGAACGGATCCGCCGCCCATCTCGTTACCGTTGCACACGATATCGTAAGAATCACTCATTGCATGCTCTGGATCTTTATCGAACTTATCAATCCAATCAGCAGATGGCATTGTAAACGGATGATGCATAGAAGTCCACTTTGAGTGTCCAACAGCAACATCATCATCGTCTGGATCATCTGTGCGCTTAAACAATGGGAAGTCAACAACCCAAGTGAAAGCAAACTCATCTGGGTGAAGTAATCCTGCGCGGCTTGCAAGCTCTACACGAACTGCACCAAGCAAAAGCTGAGAAGATTCACGGCTTCCTGCTGCAAAGAATACAGCATCGCCATCTTGCGCACCAACAGCTTCCTTAAGTCCTGCACGCTCTTCTTCGCTAAGATTCTTAGCAACAGGGCCTTTGAGCTCACCATCTTCACCAAAGACTACATAAGCCAAGCCCTTAGCTCCACGCTGCTTAGCCCAATCCTGCCATGCGTCAAACTGACGACGAGGTGTATCTGCACCGCCCTTAAAGAGCACAGCGCCAACATAAGGAGCTTGGAACACGCGGAATGGAGTGTTCTTAAAGAAGTCAGTCAACTCAATAAGTGGGTTTCCAAAACGCAAATCAGGCTTGTCGGAACCGTACTTATCCATAGCTTCCTGCCAAGTGATTCGAGGCAAAGGAAGAGTAATCTCGTGACCAGCTTCCTTCCAAATAGCAGCAATAACGCGCTCTGCCATAGCCATAACATCTTCTTGGCTTGCAAAGCTCATTTCCATATCAAGCTGAGTGAACTCAGGCTGACGATCAGCACGGAAATCTTCATCACGATAGCAGCGAGCAAGCTGATAGTAGCGTTCAACGCCAGAAACCATAAGCAACTGCTTTAAAAGCTGAGGAGACTGTGGAAGAGCGTACCAAGATCCTGGAACCAAACGTGCTGGAACAACAAAGTCGCGAGCGCCTTCTGGAGTGGACTTAATAAACGTTGGTGTTTCTACTTCTGTAAAGTCCATATCTTCCAAAGCGTGACGAGCTGCCTTAGCCATATCAGAGCGAAGCTTTAGATTACGCTGCATTGATGGGCGGCGCAAATCAAGATAACGATACTTCAAACGAACATCTTCGCTAGGAAGCTTGTTTTCAGACTCGTTTTCCAATGCTGTAGAAACCTGGAATGGTAACGCATCGGACTTAGCGAGAATTGTCATTTTATTCGCAACGATTTCGATTTTTCCTGTTGCTAAATGGTCATTTTCATTGCCATCTGGACGCAGGCGAACTTCGCCAGTAACCTGAACAACAAATTCACTACGCAATGGTCGCGCAGTTTCCTCATCGTAAATAACAACCTGCACTAAACCTGTGTTGTCACGAACATCTACGAAAGCGACGCCACCGTGATCACGGCGACGATCAACCCAACCAGCAATGGTTACGTTCTGTCCGACCAAGGTCTCAGTCACTTCAACGGCATGGTGTGTGCGATACGCCGTCTGGCTCATAAGTCCACTTCCTTGTTTAAATAATTTTGTTAATTTTTGTTTTGACTTTAATAGTTTACCGCATGAATCGCGCGTTCAAATATTGCAAAATATATTCTTAAAATATAAAGCAAATTATTGAGCGCAAGAAACAGTCTGCCGGGCATAAACAGTATCTGGTTGCCAAGACGTGGCGTCTGCAGAAACTTGTTCCCCAGTAATAATATTCTTCACTTCATCATGGTTAGATTCAGAATCTGCACTATCAGCTGGGAACCACACATAAGGAATACCTAACTTATCTGCATATTTTATCTGCTTACCAAGTTTTGCTGCACTTGGAGAGACATCGGCAGCAATTCCTCTAGCACGAAGCTTTCGAGCAATCTCGTTACAAGCAGACCTATCTTCCTCATTCCAAACTGCCACCAATACTGCAGCAGGAGAAACACGGGAAACAGTGGCACCAGCTGTGTGAAGCATATAAGAAAGTAAACGCGAAAGTCCTATAGAAAGACCTACGCCTGGATACTTTTTATTACCTTGAGAAACAAGATTGTCGTAGCGTCCGCCAGAGCAGATTGATCCAAGGGATTCAGCACCATCCAAGAATGTTTCATACACAGAGCCAGTGTAATAATCCAATCCTCGCGCAATCTTCAAATCTGCCACAACAGCACCTGGACGAATTTTTGCTGCATCGTCCACAATCATTGCAAGAGTTTCAACACCTTGTGAAGCTAAAGTGTACGATTCGTTATCTTCACTGCGAGAAATATCATGCTTATCGCATAATTCATCGAAACGAGACTTCAACTCATCTCCTGTTTCAGCAGTAAGTTCAGCCAATTCTAAGCATGCAGCAGCTTGGGAGTCCGTAGCTCCGCACTCTTTTACCAAAAGCTTAGCAACTTCTTCAGCGCCAATTTTGTCGAGTTTGTCGATTTCTCGAAGAACTCCCTCAATATCGCTTAAACCAATACCTCGATAAAAACCTTCAGAAAGCTTACGATTATTGGCGTGAACAGTGGCTTTAGGTAATCCAAATTCGCGCAAACGTTCAAGTGCTTCTACCATAACAAGAGGAAGCTCTACTTCGTAGTGAGACGGCAAATCACCATTCCCCACAACATCAATATCTGCTTGAACAAATTCACGGAAGCGTCCTTCTTGCGGACGTTCGCCGCGCCAAACTTTTTGCATCTGCCAGCGTTTAAAAGGAAAAGCTAAATCGCCAGTGTGTTCAACAACATAACGACTAAGAGGAACTGTTAAATCAAAATGCAAACCTATTCGATTTTCAACAGGAGTGTCGCTTTCATGCCCCACCTCTTGCAATCTAGACAAAAGATATATTTCTTTGCTAGTTTCGCCTTTTTTTAACAGACTTGAACCCTGCTCAACAGCACGAGTTTCAATGCCTATAAAACCATTTAATTCAAATACTTCCCGCAATGTGTCCATAACACGCTGTTCAACAGCGCGCTCACTAGGAAGCCACTCTGGAAAACCAGATATTGATGAGCCTTGTACCATGTCCACTATAATAGGTTATGTTGCGGAAAAATCATGGCTTACCGTCATACTTATTCGTAACACTGTTACCGTGCATTTGCTGTAAGGAGTCGACCCGTGACCGAACAGACTAAACCTGAAGAAACTACTAAACAAACTACCCCAAAGCCGCATGCGCCGTCGCCTGCAAACTTTGCTAACAAGGCTCGCGTTGTTGCTGCGGTTCCAACTATCTCGTATAGCGACGAAGATGTTAAAACCGCTAAAACCTTTGGGCGAGTTGATGAAAATGGAAACGTTTATGTTCGTGAAGGAGCTGACGAACGCGAAGTGGGTCAGTATTCTACTGGTACTCCAGAGGATGCTTTGACTTTCTACGTACATCGTTATCTTGACTTAAAGATCAAGCTTGATCTCTTCGAAAAAAGACTTGAATCGTCTAATGTGAGACCTAAGGAAATTGATGAGACTTTAGCTACTTTAGAGGCGGATCTTAAGGAACCATCGGTAGTTGGAGACATCGCTGCTTTGAATGCTCGACACGCCGAATTGCAAGCTAAGGCTGCGTCTAAAAAAGAAGAACTTGCAAAAGCTCGCAAAGATGAATTAGATAAAGCTCTTAAAGAACGTACTGCTATTGTTGAACAGGCAGAAACGTTAGTTGCTCAAATAGGTGATTCTACAAATTGGCGCTCGCTTTCAGATAAGCTTCGTTCCCTGTTTGACAAGTGGCAGCAACATCAGCGCACTACGATTCATCTCAATAAGGCGGATGCTGACGCTTTGTGGCAGCGATTTTCTAAAGCTCGTTCTGCTTTCACTCAAGCACGCAACGCTTGGGTTAAGGAGCGTGATACTGAAAGAAATACTGCTAAAGAAATTAAGGAAGCCATTATTGCTGAAGCTGAAAGCTTGAAGGAATCAACTAAATGGCGTGAGACTTCTATGAAGTTTAATGCTTTGATGGATCGCTGGAAGAAGGCTGGAAATGCTGGTCGTCAGCACGACGATGAGTTATGGGCTAAGTTCCGTGAAGCTGCAGACACATTCTATCATGCTCGTCAAGAAGATAGAGAAAAGATGAATGCTGGTGAAAAAGAAAATCTTTCCAAGAAGGAAGCTTTGCTTGTTAAGGCAGAAGCTCTTCTTCCTGTTAAAGATGAAGAAGCAGCAAAAGCAGCTCGCAAAGCGTTGTCTGAGATTCAAGAAGAATGGGACAAGATTGGTTTTGTTCCACGCGAAGATATGCGCAGAATTGAATCCCGCTTAAATGATGTGGATAAGAAGATTAAGGCTGTTGAAGATGCTGCTTGGAAAGATGCTGACCCAGAGGCAGACGCTCGTAAGTCTAGTTTTGCTACGCAATTGAAGGCTCAGCTCGAGGAACTTGATTCTAAAATTGCAAGTGAAAAAGATGCAAAGCGTAAGGCTAAGCTTCAGGCTGAAAAAGCTACAAAAGAACAATGGTTGAATGCTATTAAGTAATTAATCATTAATCATTTAAATATGGGGTTACTTAATTTTTAAGTAACCCCATATTTAATAGTTTTATTTAACAGTTTCCATTAAAGCTTTAGCAAGTTGAATAAAGGTGTTAGATAATTGTGAATTAGCTAGGCTTCCATCCTTTTTAAAAACCGCAGGTCTGCCAGACTCTCCAATTTCTCTAATACTCGTATCTAATGGAATTTGTGCTAAAAGAGGCACATTCTTACCAAGAGCTTTACAAAGCTGGTCACTAACGCGTTTTCCGCCACCTGAACCAAAGATTTCCAAGCGCGCTCCATTATTTTCAAACCAACTCATATTTTCTACAACTCCACGCACATTAACTGGAATTTGCAACGCCATAAGACCTGCTCTAACGGCAACATCTGAAGCACTAGGCTGAGGAGTTGTAACAACCACAAGCTCCACATTAGGCAATGATTGAGCAACAGCCAGAGCCATATCTCCAGTTCCAGGCGCCAAATCTAAAAGAAGCACATCTGGGTCTGCCCACCAAACGTCGCAAAGAAACTGTTCAAGAGAACGTTGCAAGCGAGGACCACGCCACAAAATCGCACGATCTGTTCCAGCAAACATTCCAATAGAAATCAGTTTAACTCCCCAAGCTTCCACTGGCATAAGCATGCCATTCAAATTAGTAGGCTGACTTGTAACACCAAACATACGCGGTAGAGAAAATCCATAAACGTCTGCATCTATTGCTGCTGTTTTGTATCCAAGAGCCGCGAAAGTGGCTGCTAAATTGGCAGTTATGGAAGACTTTCCAACTCCCCCTTTTCCAGATGCTATAGCAAAAATTCTTGTTTTAACGCCATTTTTATTAAAAGGATTTTCTTTACGTTCCTCTTTCAAATCCGAAACAAGTTTCGCAAGCTTATCCTTACTCATAGCGCTTATATTTACGTGAGGAACAAGATTTGCATTAGGATATTTTTTTACAGCTGATTGAATTCTCTGTGTAATTACTTGTGCTAGAGGACAATCTGGAACAGTAAGTTCTATGCTTATAGTCACATCATAAGTTGGATAAGAATTATCAAAATCGCATACACTAGTGACATTTTGTTTTCCACTTACGTGTATGCCAGTTACCATATTTAGTTCAGTAACTGAACGACCTAATTCTGGATCAATAACACTTCCTAATAGATCGTAAATGCGAGTTTCGAGTTCAATAGTGCTGCTCATTTTTAACTTTTACGATTCGTTCTTAAAATCAAGTTCGTATTTGCTATCTAGAGCAGATTCAATACTGCCAGTATTAAGCAAAATCTTAAATTGATTCTCATCTAGCATAGGTATACCAAGTTCTTCTGCTTTAGTGGCTTTAGAACCAGCATTTTCTCCTACAATAACGCAATACGTCTTTTTGCTAACAGAAGAGGCTGCTTTTCCTCCCCTAGAAGAAATAGCTTCTTTAGCTGAATCTCTGGTAAAGCCTTCTAATGATCCTGTAACAACAACCGTTTTGCCACTAAGAGTCTGTTCGATACTGTCCGCATTAGAAGAGTCAGAAGATCCAACTACTCCGGCTTCATTCCATTTACGTAAAACTTCACTACGCCAATCTTGAGGATTCTTCGATTTTTCAAACCAATCGTATACAGCTTGAGCAATTTCTGGACCAACTCCATCAATTTGTGTTAAATCTTCAACAGATGCTTTAGAAATATTCTCAATTGAACCAAATCTTGCCGCTATTAGTCTTGCTGTAGGCGGACCAAGTCTACGAATAGACAAAGCCACTAGCACACGCCAAAGTGTTGCAGACTTACCCTTTTGAGCTATTTCTTCTAACATTGCTCTTGTTGTTTCGCTTGGACGAGTGTATTCAGGAACACTCACTGTTTGAAGAACATTATTTTTACGAATTTTCTTTTCAACTAACCTTATTACATAAGCGTCAGAAGGAACTTCAAATATTGGGTAATCTGGATTTAAAGATTCCTTAAGCTCATCACTGTTGGAATCATCATTGGATTTTCTTCTTGTAGCTTCTAAAGGTCTAGTCCAGAATGCAGAAACCTGTCTCCACAATCCAGATCCGCCTATTTTTTTAGTTCTTTTCTTTAATTTTCCGTCTTTTCCTAATTCTTTCCATTCTTCAACAAGAGGTATTTCTTTCCAAACTTTAATATTTCGCAAATCGGCTGCAGTAATGTTAAAAATATCCGCTTCGCTTCTTATAACAGGTTCTTGAGATTTTGGAAGATCAAACACAGATTCCGGAATAGTTGGTTGCAAAGAAGAGCCGCGCTGAATTACTATTTTGTCAATATCAGGATGATAGACCTCTGCAGTTGTAGGTCTAGAATCTTCTGGATTTGTTAAAGCTAGTGCAGAAGATTCTCCAAGATTTTCAATGTCGAATGCGTGCCTCGATGCAAGATTAATTATTCTCTCTGTTAATTGTGCTGGGCAGTTTTCTACATTTGGACAACGAATATCCTTGTCTCCCTCTTTAGCAGGTGCAAGCTTAGATCCGCATGATGGGCAATACTCTGGCATAACAAATTTGCGTAATTTGCTTTCATTCCCATCCCTATACTTTAGTACTGGACCAACTAATTCTGGTATAACATCGCCAGCTTTACGAACAACAACAGTATCGCCTATAAGAACACCTTTATGCTCAACTTCGTAAGGATTATGCAATGTTGTGCGCGATATTGTAGATCCTGCAACAGTTACTGGGTCCAAAACAGCAACAGGAGTGACTCTACCTGTTCTTCCTACTTGAACAACAATGTCTTTAAGAACAGTATTTACTTCTTCTGGAGGATACTTGTACGCAATTGCCCATCTTGGTGCTCTAGATGTAGACCCTAGTTCTCTTTGCAAAGCACGATCGTCTACTTTGACTACAATTCCGTCTAAGGCATGAATAATAGAGTTTCTATGTTCTCCATAGTATTCAATCATATCTTCTATTTGTTCAAAAGACGTAACTTTGCGAGTATAAGGAGATACGGGTATCCCCCATTTTTTATACAGCTCGTATGC
This sequence comes from Gardnerella vaginalis ATCC 14018 = JCM 11026, assembly GCF_001042655.1. Classification (NCBI taxonomy): domain Bacteria; kingdom Bacillati; phylum Actinomycetota; class Actinomycetes; order Bifidobacteriales; family Bifidobacteriaceae; genus Gardnerella; species Gardnerella vaginalis. Next base: position 881,433 of record NZ_AP012332.1, read on the forward strand.
GTCCGACTGATTAAACGATGTTTGCTTATGTGATTTATGCTCAGAATCATTTCTTACTGAATCTTTCCACTTTAAATCACCTAATCCATGCGCTATAAAGCTTAATCTTCTTGTTGCAGTGATTCTAGGATCCTTTTGTCTTAAAGACCCTGCAGCAGCGTTTCTTGGATTAGCAAAAGCAGGCTTTCCTAAATCTTCTTGCTCAATATTCAGCTTTCTAAAATCCGCCCATTTCATAAAAACTTCACCACGAATTTCCACAAATTCTGGAATATCGTCTGAATTTTCGCATTTAAGCTGAGTCGGTATTTCTTCGATTGTTCTTACATTCAGAGATATGTCTTCTCCAGTAACGCCATCTCCTCGAGTTAGCCCTTGTTCCAAAGTTCCATTTCTGTATATGAGATTTAACGCAAGTCCATCAATTTTTACTTCGCATGTCATTGGCAATGGCTTATTTTGAGGCCATTTTAAATCACGAATAATGCTATCGTACCAAGATTTTAGCTCTTCTAATGAGAATACATCGTCTAAACTCATCATTCTTGATGGATGTTTAACTGACGCAAAATCGTTCGAAAAAGTTCCACCAACTCTATGTGTTGGTGATTGAGGCGTATCTAATATTGGGAATGTAGATTCTAGTGAGCTTAAAACTCGCATTCTTGTGTCATAAGCAGCGTCAGAACTACTTGGTGAATCATCAACATAATAAGCTATCTGATCTGATTGAGCCCAAGCAGCTAATTTTGCCCATAATCTAGCAGCTTGCTCGCTTGTTAAAAGTGAAGGTTCTAGCTTAGATAATGCAATAGCGTCTACATCTGTTGGCTCTAATTTAGAAATCCAATCATTAAAATCTGTAGTTGAACTAAACTCGTGTGATGTGTTAGATGTATTGTTCTCGCCTGGCTCATGAACATTTTGGTTTTGATTATCGACTTTGCTGATGCTTGAAGATAATGAATCGTTGTTAACACTTGATTTATCAGTATTTAGCGAATCATCAAAATCGTCGAAAAGAGATAATTGTTCTCCAACTGCGTGTGACGACTTATCGCTATTAGACGCAATCATAAGCTTTCCCTTCAAAACCTTTTCATTATCCTATCTACCAGACAGGAGTCAATAACTGATTATAATTACTATTTAATAAGAGTTGTTTATGAGTTAAGCGAGCGCAAAAACTGCATTTGAACAACGTTATCTGATGAATTGTTGCTGAACAGCATTCTTGCTCTTGCGACGGAAAGCGTTCGTGCAATAACAAACATTCCCTCGTTTACTGTTATTTTTGCGGCTTCATCTATAATCTCATAAGCTTCAACATCTGGCCATTTTGGAACATTGTTTATTTTTAAAACTTCTTCTACTTGAGACATATCATTAGGAGCTGGAATGCACTGTGACTGCATACGGCTCAGTAATTCATCAAGCTCTATTTCAATAGACTCAATTTTTCCAGAAGATAAATTGTCTGCCATTTTATATGCTGCTACAGCAAGAGGGAAATTATCTTGCATCCACTCTGCGTAAGCAAGTCTGTAATATATAAAAGCGGCGTCTTCTCTATCAAAGCATACTGGTAATGCGTTTAGACACACTGCTTCTACAGAAGTCCAATCTTCTTTCTCTGTAAGCTGTGAAGCTAACTTGAGATGAGAAATAACATATGTTGGAGCGTATGAAACCATTGTGTTTAAGTGTTTTAGTGCATCCTCATGCCTGCTGAGTTGAGTTAGTAAGTCTGCTAACTCCATATACGCGTAAAAAAGACCATCTGGTATAAGTATCATACGTTCATTTTGGGTTGCAAATATTCGATTGTATACAACTCGCTCTGCGTAGGAATTAAAGTATCTTGGTACAACATCGTTGAAGGAAAACATGGAATCGAAATGTTTTACTGCATTTTCGTATTCTTCGATGGCATTTTCCAAGTCTCCACTCATAAATTGCTCATGAGCATGAAGTCTCATATTATAAATATCTTTTGAAACTTTAAAAGATATTTCGGGTATTTCTTTTTCGTCTATTAAAGCGCTTGTTATAAGATTTGCTTTCTCATTTAATTCTGGATCGTCAATACTTTCCACAATATCCATTGCCATACGAGCTTTTTCTGCATTAGATATCATTACTTCTGACGATATGTGATGAAAATCCGCAACAGCCTGTTGTAATAAATCTTCTCTTTGAATTGAAAGACCTTTAGAGTTGGTAGTACCTAATGTTTTTTGAGATTTGATGTCAAAAATTACATCTGAAAACTCAGGTTCTTCCTGTGCTCCATGAGGAGAAAAACAACTATCTCTCAGATCAAAGCTTGGTTCAATCGGGTTTAATGCGCCTTCTTCATCTATTTTCATATTTGCGTTAAATTTTTTGTATGCGCCAAGAGGATTATTCAACCCATTTGCACGAATATGTTTTATAAAAGATTCGCGATTGAATGTGACTGTCAATAAAGACTTTACAGTTGGGTATTTGCTAAAAGCATCCATAGGATCAGGTTCAATAGGATCTGATCCAATATCGTTCGTATTGCTATCACTAATCTCAGTATCACTGTAGCTATCACTAGAATTTATCGATTTGCTACCAGTGGCTTTATTACTACTATCAGGCACAGTCACTTCATCTTCGTGAAGAATAGTATGATTAGTGAAGTTTTGTAAATCTTGCACATTCGCTAGTCCGTTATTAACATCTCCATGAATATCTCCATCTTTAGGATCGCCTTTAGAACGAGCTGCCTCACGATTCATATTATTCAAAGCATTAATTGTTTGATTTAGGATTTTACTCATAGCATCATCTTGAGCAGCAACCATTTCTTCTAAGCCTATTGAATCTAATCTTATAGATACATTCTGTACTTCTTCACTTGCTCCAAATGCAAGGGTTGCCATGATTATTCCAAGTCGAAGATTGTAATCAGTTGTCATACGAGACTTATCTGCATTAGTTAAAGTAATCCATTTTTGGTTAGCAGAATCAAATCTTCTAGTAGGCATCATCGAACTGCCAGTTGCCATAAATGCTAATGCAACATTACCGTCTTCTAGATTAGAGCGAAAATCAGTATCAAACCTAAATGGTAAATAAAGACTTCTAATTAATCCAGATAATCTTTGCCTATAAGACCATTCGCAATTAGAAGATCCATCTGACTTGTAAATATAAAGGTCGTTAGATTTTTTTGCAGTATTCCACAAGTGCATTAATGGGCGAATATTGTCGTCTTGTAAAGGATTACCAAAACTATTCATATCCAATTCGCCGTTAGCACAAAACGCTGGATCTTCTATAAACGATAAATCTATTTCAGATATTTGACCAAAGTTTACAGAATTTTCCGTTAAATTACCGCCATTAGCGCAATTTTCTTCTAAACAACTACTAATGGACTGGAAACGGTTAATAGCACCTTCTATTCGCAATACTTTCAACGCAGCTTTTGCTTCTAAAGAATCATCCCATACTAGGAAATTAGCGTCTGAAACTTGCGACTTTTGCAAATGTAAGCGTTCTGCTCCATGAACAGCTTCAAGCGGACCACTATGTTCTAAAGCGCCAGAATCTAACATAAGATAAGCAAAATATTTTTCCATTGACGAAACACGCAAACCTGCTTTTTCCGCCACTTTTGAATCCATAATGCTTCTTCTAATAGCTCCAAGAGGGGCTTCCTTTGTAAGACGCCTAAAAATATTGCCAGATCCGAAACCGCTAAACGCTCTAGTTATATCTGGAATAAAGAACGATGCAAAGAAAGATGTTGAAATAGCATCGCAGTATGAAAGATTGCAACGGAGTCTGTCAGGAAGCAAAACTCTAGTTTCTTCAAGAGTATATGCTTCTTTTTTGTCATTAACTTTACGAATCCAAGATGATACCCATTGCATGCCTTCATCTTGTGATAGCTGAACAACTACATCTCCTCTTATAACAACTAAATCAGATTCACGATTATTTTTATTGATTGAATTTACTTTTTTACGCGCATGACTCGCATGAGTAATTTTCCTATCATCAACACCATAGAAACGTAACGAATCTTTAAGAGTCATAGAATTTTGTTCTACAAAAGATAACTCTGGTATTCTTTCCATCGTATCTTCAATAGAAATGTCATGTCCTGTATAAACACGACCTTCAAAATCTGCAACAGCAAGCTGACGAAAACGTTTGCAATCATCATTGAATAATCCAATAGCTATACCATGTTTTTTCCCAGAAAGTTTAATCCAACCTAACTTTACGTTTTTTGGCATCATTGGAAAATCTTTAAAAATATGCTTTTTAGAAAATATCCTAACTGGAATAGATTCTCTATTTTCCCACAATGTTTTAATGGTTTCCTGCACAATCTGCATACTATCATCTGCAATATCTGAGCGATTTTTTTCACTACTTTCGGCAGAATCTATTTTCTTGCTAGATTGCACTTCGTCTTGCATATTCCTCGTTCTTTCGTTTTAAAGCCAACTACTATTTTCGTAAAACCCGTAAAACTAAATATTTAAGTGATTTCCATACGTGTTGCATTTATTCTTACTCAAACATTTTAAGTATAGCTGATTATCGGTTCGAAAAACACAATTAGAAGTAGAATATGTTTTAACTCTTTTAGAACAAAATCAAATTATATTTCATTTCAATCTTGTTTTAATCTAACATGTGAATGCTTTAATTGCTTTTAAAGTTTAAAAATATAAATTTTATTAACTTCACTTATGCAAATTCACGCATGCACCAGAAATAATCTTAGCTAAACCGTCCATAATTTGATCCACTGGAGAAGCTGCTCTCCAGTTTAAATACAGCGAACGATATGGTTTTGGATCTTTAAACTCGCGAATTGTTAATCCTGATGGCTGAACAATTGGAGGAAGAATAGAAAGACGCGGAAGCAAAGTCACATCTTTACTTCCAACAACCATGTATCGTAAGGTTTCCAAAGACGTAGCATAAAATTCAGACTGTTTTGCACCAACTTTTTGACATACATCTATCATGCTTCTACGCATGCAATGACCATCTTCTAAAAGTAGCACTTTTTGGCTAGACAATTGCGAAACATCAATCGGAGTTTTTTCATGACCAAACTGCGAATTTGTAGAAGCAGCCAATAAAAAGTCCTCGTCAAAAATATGTTTTACTTTCAAAGAAGATTCATTTAATTGCTCGCTTAATATTGCGCCATCAATCTGACCACTATGCAACATTTCTACAAGGCTAGCAGACTTTTCTTCAACAAATCGAATATTAAAATTCGGCTTAACTTTACGCAAAACTGGCATTATTCTTGGCAAAAGATAAGGGCATAATGTTGGAAAAACGCCTAAAACTATAGTAGATGACCATGGGTCTTCTAATCGCCTTGCTGCTTGATAAATACTTGAAACGTCGGCATGAATACGCTTTGCATAATACACGACTTCTCTGCCTGCTGGAGTTAGAATTTGCTTTCCAGGAGTTCTTTCAATAAGACAAACTCCAAGCAAATCTTCTAACTTTTTAATTTGCGTAGACAACGTTGGTTGAGAAACGTGCATACGTTCAGCTGCTTTTGTAAAACTTTCCTCTTTTGCAAAAGCAATTAAGTATTCAAGTGATTTAATGTTCACGTAATCATCTTTCTTATTAAAAGTAGTAAGAATATAATATATATAAATTTTAAGTATCAAAAGCTTATGCGTTAAAAGTTAATCTAGTTTTACACATTTCTAATTAGATAGTCGAATGCACTAAGAGCCGCGTTTGCTCCAGATCCATATGCTGTAACAATTTGCTTATAAGGCTCATCTGTGCAATCGCCAGCAGCAAAAATGCCATGAACACTCGTGCACCCTTTTCTATCTGTTACTATTTCCGAACGATTATTTAAGCTTAGTTTGTTTGAAATCCATTTAGTATTTGGCATTAAACCAATTTGAACAAACACGCCGTCTGTGTGCAAAATTTTCTCACTATTTTCACCATTATTAGCATTGCGATCTTTATAACGTACTGCAATAACCTTTGTTCCGTCTCCTTCTATAGAACTAAGAGCAGCACCTATTATTACAGTAGTATTAGAAAGATTATTTAGAGCATTAACTAATATTTGATCTGCTTTAAGCGTGTTCATATACTCGATTAGAGTAACGTGATTTGCAACACCTGCTAAGTCTATTGCAGCTTCGACTCCAGAATTTCCTCCGCCAACAACTACAACATTCTTATTTTTAAATAATGGACCATCGCAATGCGGACAGAACGACACTCCCTTGTTTCTATATTCGTCTTCCCCAGGAATGCCAAGTGTTCTCCATGTAGCGCCTGTTGCAATAATCACTGCTTTAGCTTTTAAGCTTCCGCCAGATTTAGTACTAATTGTGTGCAATCCGTAAGATTCTTCAGCAATATCTAAAGATGTAGCCCAATCGGGAGTAAATACGTCAATGTCATATTGAGCAATGTGGTTTGTTAAATCGTTAGCAAGCTTTGCGCCTGTTGTGTGCGTTTGCGAAATATGATTTTCAATGCTTTCTGTTTCAACAACTTGACCGCCTCTGTGGTCCATAATCATTGCTGTTTTAAGGCCTTTTCTAGCTGTGTAAATCGCTGCGGCGCTTGCAGCAGGGCCTCCACCTACAAGAATAACGTCGTACGGATTTTTGGCGTTCATTTTTTGTGCTAGTGAAGAATCGCCAGAAACCTTAGAATTGCTTGAATCGCTATTTTCCTCTTGACTTAAAAGAATCGCAACTAATTCGTCTATAGATGATCTTCCAGAAGAAATCATCTTTCCGTTTTCAAAAACTGCAGGAACACTCATTACGCCAAGAGAATCTACCTCGTCTTTAAAAGCGCTCCCTTCTACAGCAATATGTTTTACTTTAGGATTAATAATCGAAATTGTATTAAGCGATTGAACAACCTCTGGGCAATTAATGCAAGTAACAGACATGTATGTTGTAACTTCATGACTTCCAATGCTCAAAATTGCTTTGCGCTGACCATCGCTTATTTTGGGAGCGTAACCGCTTACTTGCAAAATCGCTAAAACTAAAGAGCTAAACTCGTGTCCAAGAGGTAAACCAGCAAAGCTTACAGACACATTAGTTTGTGGATTAAGTACTGCGAAACTTGGTTTGCGATTTACGCGACTTTTATCACCTTCTATAACAGTGATTTTGCTGCTTTGATCTGCTACTTCATTTAAAAGCTCAATAACTTTTTGAGAATTTTTACTACTATCAACATATGCAACAAGATTAATAGGATTAACCATTTTTGTTAGTAATCCAGCAAGTTGAGTAGTTAAGTTTGAATCCAATAAAGACATTATTTTCACTTTCTATTCTTAAGTAGCAGATCTTTAGCAGTAAATTAATTATTAGAAAATCAGACTTTTAAAAAATCAGATCTTCCCAACCAAGTCAATAGATGGAGCAAGTGTTTCTTCTCCCTGCTCCCACTTTGCTGGACATACTTCTCCTGGATGGGCTGCAATAAATTGAGCAGCTTTAACTTTGCGAAGCATCTCATCTGCATTTCTGCCGATTCCATCTGCTGTCATCTCGTAGAATTGAATATTTCCTTGAGGATCAACCAAGAATGTTGCGCGATGAGCTAAACCAGATTCCTCATTCAAAGCATTAAAGTTTTTAGAGAGCGCGCCGTTTGGATCTCCAAGCATTGTGTATTTTACTTTTGCAATAGCTTTAGAGTCATCGTGCCAAGCTTTGTGAACAAAATGAGTGTCTGTTGAAACAGAATAAACTTCTACGCCTAATTTTTGAAGATCTTCGTAGTGATTTGCAAGATCTTCAAGCTCTGTTGGGCACACAAACGAAAAGTCTGCTGGATAGAAGAAGAATATAGCCCACTTTCCAAGAACATCATTATCGCTTACTTCTACAAATTCACCATTTTTATATCCGTTTACTTTAAACGGAAGAATATGCGTACCAATAAGGCTCATAACAACTCCAATCTCTAATTGTTTATTTAAAAAATTTTCATTTTTTGCAATTAGCAATATTTTGACCTATTTGCTAAATCTAATTATTTAGAATCAGAATTCAGCATTAAAGTCATGATAGATTATTTATATCAAAAAGACTATATGTATAGACAACATCTATAGCGCTAGATATTGTATGTCAATAACTATTTAATAAATTTATATTTTCATAAAACAAAGATGACTAAAACAAACTAAAAAAATATGACAAAAGCAGAAGAAAAAAAAATGGAGCGGACAACGGGACTCGAACCCGCGGTCTCAACCTTGGCAAGGTTGCGCTTTACCAACTAAGCTATGTCCGCAAACAAAATGTCATAATAGCCTGATTTCTTTTTAAATGCAAGTTATGAGTAAAAATAAAAATTTATAGTGATTTTTCTGCAATATACATGCAATTTTACGGAGTGTTGAATAAAAGAAAAATATTGATTACGATAATTATTATCATTAAGCCAGAAATTTTTATAAAATTTTTCTTAAAATGTGATTTTTATCATGAAAAATCGTAAAAATAATGTAGAATAAAAGATAGCTTTTGCCAAACAGGTAAAAGAAAACTGAAAAGGTAATGTTTTTCAAAAATGAAGCATAGAACAAGGAGGTTTCTATGAAGGCTATTGTTGCAACCAAAGATAAGAAGGCTCAGGTTGTAGAGAAGGAACTCCGCCCATTGGAATTTGGTGAGGCCTTACTCGATATGGAGTGCTGCGGCGTATGCCACACCGATCTTCACGTTAAGAACCAAGATTTTGGCGATAAAACAGGCGTGGTTCTTGGACACGAAGGTATTGGTATTGTTAAGGAAGTTGGCCCTGGTGTTACAACATTAAAGCCAGGCGACCGTGCATCTGTAGCATGGTTCTTCAAGGGTTGCGGACATTGCGAATATTGCACCACGGGCAGAGAAACACTTTGCCGTAGCGTTTTGAACGCAGGATACACTGCAGATGGTGGCATGTCTCAAGAGTGCATCGTCGCAGCAGACTACGCAGTAAAGGTCCCAGAAGGCTTGGATCCAGCTCCTGCAAGCTCCATCACTTGCGCTGGCGTTACAACCTACAAGGCTATTAAGGAATCTGGCGTACATCCAGGCGAATGGCTTATTTTATTCGGTCTTGGCGGTCTTGGTAATCTTGCGTTGCAATATGCAAAGAACGTATTTGGTGCGCACGTAATCGCAGTAGATGTTAACGATGCTCAGCTTGAATTTGCTAAGGAATATGGCGCAGATTTGTGCGTGAACCCACTTAAGGAAAATGTTCCTGAATTTGCTATGAAGAAGGTAGGCGGCGCTCATGGCGCTGTCGTAACCGCTGTAAGCAAGGCTGCTTTTAACAGCGCAGTTGACTCTGTGCGAGCAGGCGGCACTGTTGCAGCCGTTGGTCTTCCACCAGAAGACATGGAACTTAGCATTCCTCGCCTTGTTCTTGACGGAATCCGTTTGGTTGGATCCCTTGTTGGAACTCGTAAGGATTTGGAAGAAGCGTTCCAGTTTGGTGCTGAAGGCAAAGTTGTTCCACAGTGCCATATGCGCAAGATGGAAGACATTAACGACATCTTCGACGAGATGCTCAGCGGTAAGATTCGTGGTCGAATGGTAATCGACCTCTCCCACTGAAAAAGAGATAAAATAAAAAAACTAAAAGCCACTTAGCAAATGCTAGGTGGCTTTTAGTTTATGTTTTAAGATGCTTTAAGATGTTTTAAGACTTAATTTTTGTACACTATTTCAACGGAGGCATTGGCTTCCAATTAGGATCATGCAAAATTTTTCTGCTTGCAATCCAACCAGTAAAAAGCTTTTTAACACCACTTAAAATATGCTCACGATCTACAGCAACAAGCCTAATAAACTCTTTTGCAGCAGTTAATGCCGTTCCAAGAGCAAACATAAATGGTCGATAATCGCCATGAATCATAAAGTATCGCGCCATAAAACCACGATTTCGCATAATATGGTAACGATTCATGTCAGAAGTAGAATTTAGTTGACGAACGCCAGCAATATCCCAATTAGGAATATTACGAGTTCTACGAAGAATAACATCTTTTACAACAATCGGATTCGTAACTTTGCTAGCAAGGTATCCGTAAGTTGTGTCATCCCAATAAATAAAATAATGCGGATCTGGCAAACCGATTTTCTCTACAATATTGCGCTTAAACAATCCGCCTTCAAAGCACATAGTGTTCATAACGCGATACCCAGATGGTCCAAATGCTGCTGGAGCAATTGGATTAGGGATTCCAAGAGAAACAATAAATTTATATTGCCAATAAAAATCGCCACCGTCGTAGTCTAAACGGCTGCCTTGAATCACATCGTGGCTTTTAGTCCACTTTGAAAGACGTTCAATAGATTCTGGAACAGTTTCAACATCATCGTCCATAACCCAGAACCACTGCGCGCCAAGTTCATACGCTTTTTTAACACCAGCACTAAAACCGCCAGCTCCCCCAAGATTGCTGCTTTGAGGCGCGTAAACAACGCGGTTTGAATCGCCAAAATTATCCACGCTAGCAGAACCCCAGCGACGTGTAAGAACATCATCTAAATCTTGCACCATATCACGAGTTTTTTCACTCTTCTCATTGTCTACAACAACAATCCTCCATGGGCATTGATTTAATCGTTCAAAAGATTTAAACAGATTTTCAAGCAACTCCTGACGCTTATAAGTAACTACAACAACAGCAAGCTTATCAATAGTATTATCATTTATAACTTCGCTCATATTTTTAATATTACACTAGCATTGCCATCAATATTATTAATAAAATTCAAATTTTTTAGTACAAACTTCATTTTCAGATAAATGTTCATAGCATAAGATAAAAATAAAGTGTAGTTTCAGGGAAGGTGAAAATCCTTACTGGCGGTAACGAGGTAATTCTTGTATTAGTGAATTTTCTCGAAGCCCGCGAGCGGCAACGCGCTGCTGATTCGGTTAAAATCCGAAGCCAACGGTTAAAGTCCGGATGAAAGAAACGGAGGCTCTAATGAGCATTTCACGCGAAAATAATCATAAAACAAGCAATCACACAGCAAATAATAAAGTAGCAAATAATCACGCAACTTACTCTGGCACAAACTATTGGTCAAGCGAAAAAATTGCTAAATACGCGCTATTTGTTGCGCTCTCTATTGCTGTAAGCTTTATAGAATTTCCACTTATTCCAGACCTAAGCTACCTTAAATACGATCCTTCGGGAATTGTGTGTTTAATTGCAGGATTTGCATACGGACCATTCGCCGCTGCAATCGTAAGCGTGCTAGGATTTGCTCCACACTTCTTTACTAACCCGTTTGGCGCAATAATGGCAATATTGGTTTCAATGGGTGCGTCTGTTAGCGCTGCAATCGTCTACAAAAAAATTAGAACCAAAGAAGGCGCTATTATTTCGCTTATAGTTGGCTCTGTAGTTGCGATTGCTCTTGCAATAGTTGGAAATCTTATTATTACGCCATTTTATGCGCATATGAGCGTTGAACAAGTTGCCGCTCTTATAGTTCCAGCTCTGCTACCGTTTAATGCTATTAAGCTTGCGATTCATTGCGTAATAACTATGCTTGTTTATAAGCCTGTTTCAAAGCTTCTTAACTACAACAAATAGCAAACAAATAGCATTAGCCAAAATAGCATTAGTCAATTAAGTAAAAAGCAAGCTGATTATGCAAAGCAATAAAGTTATTCAAGATAAAACAAGTTGCAAAGTCGAAAAAAGCAATACGGATTATTTTGCTAAAAAAGATAATGCTGTTTCTTTGCAAAAAGTTCGCTTTAGCTACGATGGCGGAAAAACTTGGATTCTAGACGGAATAGATCTTGAAATTGCATATGGTCAAAGAATCGCAATCATTGGCAAAAATGGTAGTGGAAAGTCCACGCTAGCTAAAATTATTGCAGGACTTTCTTCCCCAGATTCTGGAATTGTTACGCTATGCGGAATAAAAGTTTTTGAAGCAAACAATGTTGATTCAAAAGCTTACCAAAAAGCACGAGAATCTATTGGAGCATTGTTTCAAAGCCCAGAAGACCAAATCGTTACAACAGTTGTAGAAGACGATGTTGCTTTTGGGCTTGAAAACTTGTGCGCTTCTAAAGAATTTATGAAGCAAAATATAAGCAATGCTTTACGCGCTGTAAACATGGAAAATCACCGTTTTAGCGACCCGAGCAATATGAGTGGAGGTCAGCAGCAGCGCGTTGCTATTGCATCGTCGATTGCTACAAAATCAAAACTTCTTGTATTAGATGAGCCTACAAGCATGCTTGATTCTTGCGCAAAAGAAGATGTAAATAAGCTTTTTAACAAATTGCAAACGAGCGGCACAACAATCGTACAAGTTACGCATAAGATTAGCGAATGCAAAAATGCGGATCGAATATTGATGCTAGAAAATGGAAAATTGCGTGATGTAAGTTTATTGGAATTAGATGAATTTTTCACGGAAAAATCGCCAGCTGTTATTGAATCAAAAAGCATGACGGAAAATGCAAAAAAATCAAATACGGCAATTGAAATATCTAATTTAAATGTGAGCTATACAAATAGTCAAACTCCAATAATAAGAGACTATTCTCTAAGCGTAAAATCAGGCGAAATCGTTGCAATAATGGGAAAAAACGGGTGTGGAAAATCAACGCTCGCAAAAGCAATATGCGCACTTATTAAATACGATTCTGGCTCCATGTGCGTAAACGGAATAAAAATTAGCGAAAAAACAAGCAAATCGCAAATGCGAGAAATTCGCAAAAACATTGGTTACGTTATGCAATTGCCAGAACAGCAACTTTTTGCACAAACTGTTTTTGAAGACGTGGCATATGGGCCAAAAAACTTTGGATTAGAAGGATGCGAATTAGATTCCCGCGTATTAAACACGCTAAAATCATTGCATATTGAACACTTAGCGCAAAAATCCCCATTCGAACTTTCTGGCGGACAGCAACGACTAGCAGCAATCGCAGGTGTTTTAGCTTGCAATCCAAAAATTTTGGTTTTAGACGAGCCTACAGCAGGATTAGATTTTGAGTATGCAAAAATCGTACTAAAAATTTTAAGCGATTTACACAATAAAGGCATAACAATTATTGTTATTACTCACGATCTAAACGAAGCAAAATCGCTTGGAGCGCGCATAGTTACGTTAGAATCGCGCAAAAAGAAGGAGATTCAAGAACACGCGCAAGACGAAAAGCTTGAAAATGCTAGCGAGAATGTTAACGAAAAGAAAAACGAAATCAAAAACAAGTCATTGCTAAGCTTATTCAATACGCGAATCATACTAATATCATGCTTAATTCTTATGTTTAGCGCGTTTAGTATTACAAACTTCTATCAACTAGGAATTCTTGCACTATCAACGCTTGCTCTAATATTTCTCGCTAGAATATCACCTATAAAATTATTGTTGTCATTGCATATGTTTATTGCAATATTCGTATTTTCTGGAATGTTTAATCTTCTAGTTGTGCATTCTGGAAGAGAAATTTTTAAAATTGGACCGCTATTAATAACAGATGATGGAATAAAGTTTGCAATACTTTTCGCTTCAAGATTTTCGCTTGTTATACTAATCGGATCAATAATTGTACTAACAATAAGCCAAACGCAGTTGACTGAAGCGTGCGCGTCTATTATTTCGCCTCTTAGAATCATAGGATTGCCAAGTCAAGAAATTGCTCTTATTATGAGCCTCGCTTTGCGATTTTTGCCGACTCTTGCAAAAGAAGCAGAATCTGTAGCTTTAGCTCAAATTGCAAGAGGCGGAAACATAAAAGACGGGTCTATAAAAAAGCGATTGCAAGCAATAACATCTCTTATAGTTCCAGGATTTGCAAGCGTGATTCGGCACGCAAACACACTGGGACTTGCGCTAGATTCTAGATGCTACGTTCCTGGAGCTAAGCGCACGCACTTACATACGGAGAAAATGCGCTTAAAAGACTTTGCACTTTTAATAATTACATTAGCTATTGTGTGCGGAATAATTTTTGCTGGAATATTTGTATAACTGATAACTGTAATATTTGCATATTGAGCGTATTAATCGTATTGAACGTATTGAACGCGGATTCTTAAGGTTAATGTATAATCCGATAAGCATTGAAAATTTAAGCGTTACAAGTAGATGATCAATAGTCGATAGTTGGTTGTCGATAATTGCGTTTAACAATATAGCGTTTTGACGTTTTAGTGTTTTAATGTTTTAATGTTTTAAAAATTGACGTTTTAGCGTTTTACGCATGTTGAACGCGATTTGGAAGGAAAATAATGGCATTAACTAAAAAGCAGATTAAGCAATTGCGCGCGCTCGCTAACACTTTAAGCCCATTGCTTTACGTTGGAAAAAACGATATTAGCGATGCTGCTGTTAAGCAAGCAGACGAAACAATGCAATCTCATGAGCTTATGAAGTGTGCTGTACAAGATGGCTCTGGATTAAGTGCTAAAGAAGCTGCTGAAGAACTCGCAGAACATCTTGGTGCAGAAGTCGTGCAAGTAATTGGCAACCGTTTTGTGTTATTCCGCGTTTCAAATCGCGAAGATATTGACCACATTATGCTTGTTCGTGAATAAAACTCTCTTAAAAAAAAATAGTAATACTGTATTAAAAGGCTTCTTAGAATTGTAAGAAGCCTTTTAATTATTGACTTTAGTTATTGTCAGCAGATTTGTGGAGAATATTGCGGATTTGAGATAAACGTTGCGAAATCTCGTGCTCGTAGCCGCGATTATTTGGGTGATAATATTCGCGACCAACTAGCTCGTCTGGCATATATTGCTGAGATGCAACAGCACCCGGATAATCGTGAGCATACTTGTAACCGTCGTGATTGCCCCAACTTTTCATCAAAGCAGTTGGCGCGTTACGCAGATGAAGAGGCACTTGACCAATATTTCCAGCATCAACATCTTGCAAAGCCTTATTAATAGCGTTGTAGCTTGCGTTTGATTTTGGAGCAGTTGCTACAGCAATCACAGCTTCCGAAAGAATAATCCGCGCTTCTGGCATGCCAATTAGAGCAACTGCTTGAGCTGCAGCAACAGTTACTTGTAAAATTTGTGGAGCCGCCATACCAACTTCTTCGGCAGCAGCAATCATAATTCGCCTTGCAATAAAACGCGGGTCTTCACCAGCTCTAAGCATTCGCGCTAAATAATGCAAAGAAGCGTCAACTTCACTTCCGCGCATTGATTTAATAAAAGCAGAAATAACATCGTAATGGTCATCGCCATCTTTGTCATAGCGAACTGTAGTAGTATCCATTACGTTAGAAACTATATCAGCAGTAATTACAGGCTTATTTTTACCATGCTGCAACGCAACATCTCCTGTTACAGCTCCTGCTGCCGCTTCTAGAATAGTAAGAGTTTTGCGAGCATCTCCCCCACTTAAACGAATAATTGAATCTATTGCGTCTTCGTCGATTTTAAGCTGATTATTAAGACCATTTTCGCTAGAAATTGCGCGTTCTATCAGAGTGTGCAAATCTTCAACACTAAGAGACTCAAGTTTAACAACTACTGATCTGCTAAGTAGTGGCTTAATGATTGAAAAACTTGGATTTTCGGTAGTAGCTCCAATAAAAGTTACATCGCGATTTTCTACGCTTGGAAGCAAAGCATCTTGCTGTGATTTAGAAAAACGATGAACTTCGTCAATAAACAGAACTGTTTCTTGACCTTTACTAACTAAACGCTCATGCGCTCGATCTAACACAGCTCGAACATCTTTAACTCCAGAAGTTACAGCAGAAAGCTCTTCAAACACGCGACCAGACTGTCTAGCCACAATATAAGCAAGCGTAGTTTTACCAACTCCTGGAGGTCCAAACAACACAACAGAACTTGGAGCAGTAAGAGAACCTTTAGATTGTGGATTTGCAAGCCTGCGCAAAGGCGAACCTTCTTTTAGCGCATGCGACTGCCCCAACACATCTTCAATACTGCTTGGGCGCATACGCACTGCCAACGGACGCGTAACATCGCTAGGTGCACTACTTGCGGAAAATAAATCTTTCTCCATGAATACCAGCTTACACTACATATAGAACAAACGTTCGATTGCATTCTGCATTCTGTGTTTTACCTTCTGTGCTCTGTTAGCACATTTTTAAGAATCACACGTGCGACACTCTGTAGTCAAAGAACACAACTTCGCCTGTATCTTGTGTGGAATCCAAATCAACAACACCAGTAATAGCCCAATTATGGTCTCCGTCCGAATCGTCAATAATTTGCCGAACTTTCCACGAATGTTCACTCTTCTCAAGCGAATCATCCAAAATAAACAAGTCGCCACTTCTAGCCTTGGCATCGATACCAACATACTCGTGCTCATCGTAATAGTCGTCAAGCACATCATTCCACTCGTGAACGCCGTAACCCCAAGCCTTGTCAAGCTCTCCTAAAGTATCCGCATCTTCCAAATCCATAAGCTGCACGCGACGGAACATTGCGTTTCTAATCAACACAATAAGTCCACGACGATCCTCAACAACAGACTCAGAAGTTCCAGGCGCAGCCATAGTTACAGCACTAGCTTCAGCGTCCGATCCTCCTGCACTCTCCCACTCGTCAACAAGACTTGAATCAATAGATCGCACAACAAGACGAAGCCACGAAATAATATCACACAATTCTTCGTTAAGCATGTCTTCTGGCACAGTGCGAGCAAGCGAACGATAAGCGTCCGAAAGGTAACGAAGAAGCGTTCCTTCACTTCTAGCAATGCCATAGCGCGAAATATAGCCAGTAAAATCGGACGCTGTTTCGACCATGTCTCGAAGCACAGATTTAGGCTTAATCCAGTAGTCGTTTGCCCACGGAACATCTTTGCGATATTGCGCAAAAGCAGGCTCAAGCAAATCTTCAAGAGGCTTAGGGTAGCTAACTTCCACTAAGCGTTCCATGCGCTCCTCGTAATCAATGCCATCATCCTTCATGCCAACCATTGCAGCATCGCGAGCCTTACGCTCTTGTGCGCGAAGCACAGGCTTAGGGTCATCTAAAGTTGCTTCAACCATAGAAATTACGTCAAGCGCATAGCTTGGAGATTCTGGGTCTAGAAGTTCCAAAGCTGCGAGTAAGAATGGAGAAAGCGGCTGATCTAGCGCAAAACCCTCTGGCATAGCAACATCAAGATCATAATCACAAGAACCATCCGAAAGCTCTCTGCATTCAATCACTTGAGTATCGAGCAAAGTTTGGAAAATATCGTTGCAACGCTCGAGCAATTTCTCTTTATCTTGCGGCTTTTGCGCACTATCTTCAATAAGTTTTTCAACGCGTGCTCTAGCATCCCCACCTTGCGTAACTTCGTTCAAAATCATTGAGTGCGTTACAACCATGTGAGGATTCAAAGTTTCTGGAGCGCTTTCAATAAGCTTAGTAAACGTTGGCTCGCCCCAAACTACAAAGCCTTCTGGAGCTTTCTTACGCTTAACTTTTTTAAGCTTCTTAGGATCATTTCCAGCTTTTGCAACAGCGCGCGCATTCTCAATCTCGAACTCTGGAGCCTCTGCAACTACTAAGCCCTCAGTATCGAATCCCATTCTGCCTGCACGTCCTGCAATTTGATGAAACTCGCGAGCACGAAGCTTTCTACTACGATTCCCATCAAATTTTGTAAGAGCTGTAAGAACAACCGAGTGAATTGGCACGTTAATGCCAACTCCGAGAGTGTCTGTGCCACAAATAACGGGCAGCAATCCTTGCTGTGCGAGCTGTTCGACAAGCCTACGGTAGCGCGGAAGCATACCAGCATGGTGTACGCCGACACCGGTGCGCAGTAGCCTTTGCAAAATTTTGCCGAAACCTGTAGTAAATTTAGTGCCTTTAATAGCTTGAGCAATTTTGTCTCGCTGATCTTTGCTAGAAACCCCCGTGCTTGCAAGCGCTTGAGCTGTTTCTAGAGCTGCATCTTGCGAAAAATGAACTACATAGATTGGCGTTAAACCCTTGTTAAATAAGAGTTCTACAGTTGTTGCAAGCGGCTTATCTGTGTACTCGTATTCGAGTGGGATTGGTCTTGGCGCATTAGCAATAATATCAACACTACGTTTTGTTGATTTTTCTAAACGTTCCGCAATATCCGTTACGTCTCCAAGAGTTGCGCTCATAAGTAAGAATTGCGTATTTGGAAGTGTAAGTAACGGAACTTGCCAAGCCCATCCGCGCTCTGGATCACCATAGTAGTGGAATTCGTCCATTGCAACGCAATCGACTTCAGCGTTTGCGCCTTCGCGTAAGGCTTGATTTGCTAAGATTTCTGCAGTGCAGCAGATTATTGGAGCGTCCGCGTTAATATGCGAATCTCCTGTAATCATGCCAACGTTGTCGCGCCCAAAAATCGCAACTAAATCGAAGAATTTTTCGGAAACAAGAGCTTTAATTGGCGCAGTATAGTAGGAGCGTCTGCCGGTAGCGAGCGCTGCAAAATGCATGCCGAGCGCTACTAGAGATTTTCCAGAACCGGTTGGAGTATTTAAGATAACATGGTCTCCTGCAAGCAAATCCATAACAGATTCTTCTTGATGCGGCCACAAATCTACATGCTTGTTATCTTTAACCCAATCAACAAATGCTTGAAAAATCTCGTCTTCGCTAGCATGATGCAAATCAAAAGCTAACTCGCCCAGACCAGCCATATTCCGCTCCTACTTTACTTAAGCTTTACTCGTGACTTTAATCGCAAATTTATTTACTTGCGATTTTACTTGCGCTTCTTCTTATCTCGTACTTTTACAGAGATTTGAATAGGAGTTCCCTCAAATCCAAACTCTTCTCGAAGAGAACGCTCAATAAAGCGACGGTAACCGTGCTCTAAGAAGCCTGTTGCGAATATCACGAAACGCGGTGGGCGCGTAGAAGCCTGAGTAGCAAACAAGATTCTCGCTTGCTTTCCGCCTCGCAAAGGATGCGGATGAGCAGACTGAATACGACCTAAGAAAGCGTTGAGCTTGCCTGTAGGAATGCGCTTATCCCAGCTGTCTAAAGCTGTTCGCATAGCGCGCGCAAGACGATTCGTATGCCATCCTGTTTTTGCGGAGAGATTAACGCGCTCAGCCCAAGTTACGCGCTCAAACTCAGTTTTCCACAAGCGTTCCATGCGCTGTCTGGAAAATTCGTCCATCAAGTCCCACTTGTTAAACACAAGTACGATTGCTCGACCCGCGTCTACAGCCTGGCTCATAACTTTCAAATCCTGCTCTGCAATCGGCTGGGAAGAATCGAAAAGAATCAAAGCAAGTTCAGAACGCTCAATCGCAGCTTGCGTACGAAGTGAAGAATAGTATTCAGCACCAGTAAGCTTATGCTGCCTGCGCTTAATACCAGCAGTGTCAATAAACAGCCAGTCTTCTCCATCAACTCGCACAACCTCATCAACAGGATCTCGAGTAGTTCCAGCCAAATCGTTTACAACAGAACGTTCTTCATGAGCTAAATGGTTCAAAAGCGAAGACTTACCAACATTTGGACGCCCAACTAAAGCAACTCTGCGAAGTCCTTCTGGAGTCAAGAATCCTGAAGTTTTATTCGCTTTCTTCAAAGAGTTAAGAGCCGCGTCAAGCAAATCTCCAACGCCTCTGCCATGCATTGCAGAAATTCCGTAAGGCTCACCCATTCCGAGCTTCCAAAACTCTGCAGTTAAATACTCGCTTCTAGCGTCGTCAACCTTGTTAACTGCCAAAGTAATAGGCTTACCTGCAGCGCGAAGCATTGAAACAATACGCTCGTCTGTAGCAGTTAAACCAACTTGACCATCTACTAGGAAAATCACAGCATCGCTTAAACGCACTGCCACTTGCGCCTGTTGAGCAATAGAAGAATCAATGCCTTCAACATCTGCTTCCCAGCCGCCAGTGTCAACCAGCTTGAAGTTGGTTCCAGCCCACTCAGCGTCGTAACTTACGCGATCTCTAGTAACACCTGGAGTATCTTCTACAACAGCGACACGATGGCCCAAAATACGATTTACAAGCGTTGATTTTCCAACGTTTGGTCGACCTATAACGGCGATTACTCCAACAGCTTTTGTATCTTTCGATTCATCATCGCTTGCAAAATCACCGCTAAGAAGCGCACGATCTTCATCATCAAGATCGTAGCCTTCAAGATTTGCAGCATAACGGTCGTACTCATCTTGCTCAATTGCATCGTCAACAATCTCTACAAGCGCGTCAAGAGTCTGCTCAAAAGTTAAATCAGAATTATCTAGAGTTGTAACACCGTCTGCAGCTTTAAGAAAATTCGTAACTTTAGCATCTTTAGCATCACGAGCGCGAATATCGTCTTCTTCAGATTCATTATTCTTAGATTCATTATTTTGCAAATTTTCTTGCTCAATATCCTGCTTATTTCTGCGAGCTTGACGCACTTCCTCACGAGCAGTAAGAAGCACTCGAACTTGAGCATTTGGAGCCACAACAGTAGTAATATCGCGGCCTTCTGCAACTATTCCCTCTCCGCCTGAGAAAGAATCTTCACTAGACTCTGAAGCAATATACGCGCGCTGAGCAGCAATAAGCATGCGTCGAACTGCAGGAATCGAAGAAACCGTAGACACGTGCGAAGAAACTTCGCTGGAACGCAATTCTTCGCTAATATCTTCACTATCAATTACGACTACAGGATTTTTTGGATCAACACTAAATTCAGCATGATCTTCCGTAAACAATGCTCCAACAGCTTCAACAATTTGATTCAAGCGTTTTGCATCTGCAGAATTCGTTGAATTTCCTTCTTCATCCAACTCAAGCTGCTTGCTTAAATCAATACCTTGCTTCAAGCACCACCAAGCAGCAGCTCGATACATTGCCCCCGTATCTAAATACGCAAAACCATAGTATTGCGCTAAAGCACGAGAAGTAGAAGATTTACCTACTCCTGCTGGTCCATCAATTGCTACGCAAATCACAGGCCAACCTCCTTAGAAAGCGAGCGCACTTCTGTTTGAGAAAGCACTCGATACGATCCAGCTTTTAAGTCCCCTAACTTAATAGGCCCAATTTGAGTACGCACAAGACGCTTTACAGGATATCCTACGGCTCCAAAAATCCTGCGCACAATGCGATTTTTGCCAGAGTGTAAAACAACTTTTACGATTGTTGCATCGTGATTTTGGTCGATTATTGCACAGCGATCGAGCTTAATCCAGCCGTCTTCCAGATTTACGCCTTGCGAAACTAGCCTGCGGCAAACCATTCCGTTGATCTTGCCTTCAACAGTTGCAATATACGTTTTCTCAACTTCATACTTTGGATGCATAACATGCTGGCTTAACTCACCATCGTTGGTCATTAAAATAAGACCTTCAGAATCGTAGTCCAAGCGTCCCATGTGGAAAATTCGCTCGTACTTATCTCCAACAATGTCTCTTAAAGTGAAGCGACCTTTTGGATCATCCATTGCGCTCAAAACTCTTTTAGGCTTATTAAGCGCGAGCGTTACAAGCTTGTGATTAAATTTCACTCTCGATCCGTCTACGCGTATTTTTTGTTTACTTGGATCTACTCGAGTTCCGAGTGTTGTTACAAGCTCATCATCTACTTCAACACGCCCATCTAAGATTATTTCTTCACACTTTCGGCGTGAACCAAATCCCGCTTCAGCAAGTAGCTTTTGCAGTCGAACAGCGTTTTTGGATTCTTGTTGCGCCTGATTGGCGCGGGAATATGCGTTTGGCATCGTTCTCCCAACGTGACCTTATTCGTATTCTTTTAATAAATTAGTAGCAAATTTTCATATTCTGCAATAAATACAGGAAATTACCACGTTTTTCTATGTTAGCGTATGGCATAGCCGTGATACTATAGCAAACGTTTGGTTGTGCTGTAAATAATAAAAACCAGCATAGCGGTGTACACAATTAACGTAAGGAATTGTTATGAACTACACTTCAAATGCAGATTGCTCTGTTTCTAAACAATCTTCTGCACTTAGAACTCCGCTCATTTTTAGAGTAGGAGCAGAATTCATTGCAAGCGCTTTTGCAATGTTCACTATCTACATGTTCTCATCTATTGTTACTGCAATGTATGGCGTAAATGTTCTTATGATTGCAGTAGGAACTGGCATTGCTTATGCTGCTGCTATTGGTATTGCATCTAAGTTTTCTGGCGGACATGTAAATCCTGCTATAACTATCGCATCTATGCTTACTGGCAGAACTCCTTATATTTCTGGAATTTTATACATTATTGCTCAGGTTCTTGGAGCTATCGCTGCAGCTGGAGTAACTGTTTTTGTTCTGCCACAAACAAAGATGGTTCCAGCTCACACTTGGTTTGCTCCTGTTGTTAATGGTTTTGAAAATGCTTCCATTTCTGCAAACCAACTTAAGAGTGTTAATGCATCTTTTGGCGTTATTACTGCTCTTGTTGTTGAAATTATTGCAGTTCTTGTTATTGTTGCAACAGCCATGACGTACATGAATGACAACGGCAGCACAAAATGCGGATACTCTACTCACATGGGCATTGCTTATGCCGCTGGAGCTTTCATTACTTATCAAATTACTGGAGCTGGTTTAAACCCTGCCCGTTCTACTGGCATTGCTATTCTTGCTCAATCGCAAAAGTTATCTGTCTCACCATTGAGTCAACTTTGGGTATTTTGGATTGCACCTGTTTTTGCCGCTGCGCTCGTAGGATTTGTCATGCTTATTTGCAAGCTTGCAACTTCTTCTTCAAATAATCAGAATCCTGTTGCTGCTGATTGCTCAAATCAAACTTCTCCTGTTCTACAGAATACTGTTCCTGTAGTTCCAGAACCTCCTGTTAACACAGAGTCTTCAGTAACCCCTTCTACGACTTTGGATTCTACTGGAAACGATAATGTTCCATTTAATCCTTTTAACAGAGATGATAAATAGAATTTCGTGAATTAAATCTATCGGATTCTACATTAAGAAAAAAATTGAAAAATACGTTATCAATAGTCCAATTCCTAGCGAAATGCTTATGAAAGAATCGAAGGCTACAGATCTAACCTTCCATGGACTTTTTTGAGTAAATATTAAGCGTATGATTCCAAGAACAATGGCTGTTGCGGCAATTATTACCGTGGCAGCCATTGTTTTACCCATAAACGCCAATACTGCGCTTACGCATACTATTGCTGCCACAATCCATTGCGCATACGGTTTTCCTTCTTTGACTTCAGAAACGTATATATGGTTTGATTTTTTTGCTAATTCAGATTCATTTACATTTAAAATGTTCTTTTGAATTTTTGATACATCGTCTTGTTTTTCATACCGATCATTAATTGTCATACTTGTATAATACATAAAAGACCTTGGAAAGTATACGAAAATACAATCCAAGGTCCTTTTTATAGAATACTTGTATTAATTAAAAAATTAATAAATATTTTATTATTCAGTCAAATACTATTTAGTGGAAGAAGTGCCTTGTACCAGTAGTGTACATTGTTACTCCAGCCGCACGCGCAGCTTCAAACACTTCCTCATCTCTAATTGACCCTCCTGGCTGCACAATTGCTCGCACACCTGCGTCAATAAGGATTTGCGGACCATCAGCAAATGGGAAGAATGCATCCGAAGCCGCAACAGCTCCACGAGCACGCTCAACACCATCAGCAAGAGTATTAGCACGCTCAACAGCCAAGTGGCAAGAATCCACGCGATTAACCTGCCCCATGCCAATGCCAACAGTAGCATTATCGTGTGCAAGTAGAATTGCGTTAGACTTTACGCAACGAAGCGAGCGCCATGCAAACTCTAAGTCTCTCAAAGTATCAGTATCTGCAGCTTCTCCAGATACAAGAGTCCAATTTTGAGGATTATCGCCAAAATCATCAATCTTATCTGCGCTTTGTACCAATGCGCCACCATCAATAGGATGCACCTGCAAGCCCAAAACTGGAGGATTTGCAACCTTTAAGATTCGCAAATTCTTCTTCTTAGTGCGCAATAACTCCAAAGCCTCAGGCTCATAATCTGGAGCAACAATTACCTCTGTGAAAATTGGTCGAACACTTTCAGCCATTTCTAGTGTAACAGTTGAATTGCAAGCAATCACACCGCCGTAAGCACTTACAGGATCGCAAGCGTGAGCTTTCTTATGAGCAATAGCTGCAGTTGCACCTATTGCTAAGCCGCAAGGATTATTATGCTTGCATACTGCAACAGCGATTTGTGGGGCAAAATCCCATACTGCACGCCAAGCCGCATCCGCATCAACATAATTGTTGTAGCTCATCGGCTTTCCACCAAGAAGTTCAGCTTGAGCTAAACCTCCCTTATGCAATGGGTCAAGATAAAGCCCCGCCTGCTGATGTGGATTTTCACCATATCTAAGCTTGCGATTTAACTTCCACGTACGCGTATAATCAGTTGGAATAATCAAATCCTCACTTGTTTTATCAACTGAATTTGCGTCTTCCTCAGACTTGGTCTTCATACTTTCTGGAATTGACCAAACTTCACTTGTCCACTGGCATATTGCAGCATCGTAAGAAGCCGTATGTTCAAATGCTTTATGCGCCAAGTATTCGCGTTCTTCTAGGCTAAAACCTTCTCCAGATAACACTCTTTGGGCAAGAATATTATAATCTGCATGGTCTGTAATAACAGCCACAGATTTATGATTTTTCGCGGCAGCGCGAACCATAGATGGTCCACCAATATCGATTTTCTCAATAATCTGAGCTTCGCTTCCACCGCTCATAACAGTGTTTACAAACGGATACAAATTCACTACAACAGCATCAAATGGCTCAATATTTAACTCTTTAAGCTGCTTTACATGATCAGGATTGCTCATATCTGCTAAAATCCCAGCGTGAATATGTGGATCGAGCGTCTTAACCCTACCATCTAAGCTTTCTGGGAAACCTGTTATATCAGATACTTCCGTAACCTTTACACCTAATTCTTGGAGTTTTGCAGCTGTTGAACCTGTTGAAACAACCTGAGTTCCGCACTTTTTAAAAGCGTCTGCCAGAGTTTCTAGCCCTTCTTTGCAAAATACTGATACAAGTACTCGCTTGATTGACCTTTTACCTGTGGTTATCAGCACATCTGCACTTGATTCTTGCGCGTGTATCTGTTGCACGGTGGTCTTCCTCCTTGATGTTGGACGAGGATTATTTTTTATTGACTTTCGAACTAACTGTTCTAGGTTTTCTAGTATCAGTTTTGTTCTCAAGCAAAGGTTGTTTTTTAGTGGATTTAACGCTTCGCGGCTGACTTATATTATCTGTTTCATTTTGACTAATTGAACAAGATGAACGCGTTTTTTCTTTTTTTGAAGACATATAATCAGCAGACTTTTCAGACATATTGTTTTCTTTAGGAGTTATTACTGACGTTTCACATGACTGTTCAACTGGTTTTGATTGCGATTTTATGTTCTGATTTTCTTTTGACTTTTCACTAATATTTTCAGATAACTTTTTGGAAAATATATTAAAATTCGACGGCTTAATGGAATCATATTTCTCAAAAATTTTAGAACTTAACGCACGAATAGAAATTATTATTGCGCACACAAATATAACGAGAATCCAGGCCAACCCAAAACCAAATACTGTTAAATGACCTAAAGCACGAACACTTCTACTTACATTTACACCAACATTGGATAAACGATATTTACCTAAATCACCGTTTGCGAACAAGAATAGTATACTCATAACGAGTATTACTAATATGCAAGTTGATACCAAAACTACAGCTGATTCCACAAAAGCAATAACGGTAGACTTCCAATCAAGTTTATCTTTATCGAAATGCAAACGAATATTACAAGACTTAGAATATAAGATCACAAATAACGCAAATACGCCACATAAGGCAAAAACAATACCATTGACAAGAAGCCTATAAAGTGAATCACCTATAGAGTCTGGGAATATGGCAAAGAATGGAACAGGAGGCAAAGACTTACGATTAACTGCATAAATTGTGAAATTAGCAACTGATCCTATAGCAAATCCTGAACCTGAAATCCATGATAATGCCCATAATGCAACGTTTGGAAGCCATACCAGACATGCAATTGTGGTTAAAATTCTTGAACCTAATTGCATTCCTAACTTTGAAAAAACTATCTCAACATTACTTGCTCCAACAATGGACCAAAAGATAATCGTTGATAATGCAATAATTGCATAAATTGACAACACGATTACGGTTGAATAAAGGCAAATTTTTATGCGTTTTAATATATGTTCAGGAACATTTTTTGTTATATTATTTTTGATTAATACAAACAATGAGCTGTATGGGAAAACAGCTATTAACTGTGCAAAAGCATATACACAAAAGCTTTTTAACAATATGACTGGTAACGAATCCAATAACTCAATATTGGTATTTTGAGATATAACTCCATTGATGAAAACCCAAACAAATAAACCAATACAATTTACTAGCGATCCACCTTTTAGTTTTCTCATCAGAATCGCAAGCATTGTAATTATAAGCGAAGTCAAACCAAGTGGAATAACTGTAAGAATAAAATCATCAAAGCCTAGACCAACTCCTTGCGCAAAAAGAAGAGCAGCCCACGTCATCGACATTGATGAATCGGAAAGATTACCAGTTCCTTCTTCTATAGAAATAACAAGAAGGGTTAGTGACATGAATAATCCAACAACTATTGCAAAAATCAAAGTCGCAATAGCGGGTATAGATATCCCCTTCAAAATGCTAATAAGAGAAGACTTCAGTTTTTTCATAACATCATCCTCCCTTATTAGCCGCTTGAAGTTAGATCTAAGTTGTTCGATTTTTTATGATTACACCTAAAAACAATATATGAATAAATGTAGCTGCCCAAGTACAACACAAGCTACTACTCATACACCACTTTTATGCAGGCATCGTCATTAAACTAGAGCATTTATAAGATTGCAACTCATTCATTCCGCTAATTCCTGTTAACTCCATTACAAAGCAGAATCCAGCAACAGTGCCCTGCGACCTTTCAACAAGTCGCGCAGCAGCTTTTGCAGTTCCTCCTGTAGCAATTAAATCGTCAACAATAAGAACACGCTGACCAGGCTTTATAAGATCTTTCTCAATCTCTATCTTAGCTTCCCCATATTCGAGAGAATATGACTCGCTTATGACTTCGGGAGGCAATTTACCTGCTTTTCTTACGGCAACAAAACCTTTATTGAGTCGAGCAGCCAAAGCTGGACCAAACAAAAATCCACGAGCCTCAAGTCCAGCAACTAAATCAAATGAATCTTGAGAAACTGGCAACGAATCTACTAATGAATCAATAAGAATTCGCATACCACGATTATCAGCAAAAACAGGAAGAAAATCGCGGAAAACAATCTTTGGATTTGGAAACCCTGGAATTGTTCTAATAAGAGATGCTAAATATTTAACATCCTCATCACTAACATTCTTCAAAGATTTTACTGTAATATCAGTTGTTGTCATAATCTTATTGTTCTTATCTCAGTTTTCTTTGACTTCACCAGTTTCGCTGGATTCTTGAATCTGCTCAGTTTCGCTCGATTCTTGAGATTCATCTTTATCAGATGCATCAACATCTTCCGAGTTATCAGCTTCATCGTCTTTGTCATAGCTGTTGAAATCTACACGAACATAAACTCTATTCACAGCTCTGAAAGACACTCGAAGTAAACTACCTTCTGAATCTAGAACAATCTCTTCGTGATCAGAATCAACTACGACGACCTTACCGATAATTCCACCAATTGTTATAACTTCAACGCCTGGTTTCAAAGAATCATGGAAGGACTTCAACTCATTTTGACGCTTTTTCATATTACGAGATTGGAACCACATGATACCAACCATGGCAATCACGAGTACAATAAGCATGCCATACTGGCTAACAAATTGGGGCACAATAAACTCCTTATGTATCCAACCCTGAGACGGACAAAACACCGCCCAAAACACTTATTTTATGTTATCTATCTGACATTATCAGGCGCTTTAAGACCTAAGTGTTGCCAAGCTTTTTCAGTGGAAACACGACCTTTAGGAGTCCTAATAAGAAACCCTTCACGCACTAAATACGGCTCACAAACGGTTTCTACAGTTTCTGCCTCTTCTCCAACCATTGCAGCCAAATTATTAAGCCCAACTGGACCACCATTAAAATGATTCACAATAGCTTTCAAAACCGCAATATCTAGACGGTCAAGACCTTGAGTATCAATCTGATACAACGATAAGGCTTCTATTACAGACTCGCGATTTACATCTTTAAGATTATGCACAACTGCCCAATCACGTACGCGTCTTAACAGTCGATTTGCGATTCTAGGAGTTCCTCTGGAACGAATAGCAAGTTCTTTAGCTGCTTGATCAACAAGATGAACACCAAGAAGAACAGATGAACGTTCAATCAGTTTTTCCAACTCATCGTGAGGATAAAAATCCAAGTGAGCCGTAAAACCAAAACGTGCTCTAAGCGGAGAAGGAAGCATACCTTCGCGCGTAGTAGCACCAACCACAGTAAAATGCGGCAATGTAAGAGGTATAGAAGACGCCCCTGGTCCTTTGCCAACCATAACATCAACTCGGAAATCTTCCATAGCTATATAAAGCAACTCTTCTGCAGCTCGAGGCAAACGATGAATCTCATCAATAAACAGTACTTCACCAGTATCAAGAGAACTCAAAATTGATGCTAAATCACCAGCATGTTGAATAGCAGGACCAGACGTAACTCTAATAGATACGCCTAACTCATTAGCAACAATCATTGCTAATGTTGTTTTTCCAAGCCCAGGAGGACCTGCAAGCAACATGTGATCTGGAGGAACATCACGCAATCTTGCAGCATCCAAAAAAAGTTGTAACTGCGCCTTTAAAAGAGGCTGTCCAATAAATCCATCTAGAGCATGAGGTCTTAATTCTTCATCGCTAATCTGTTCATTTCCTATAGGAGATGATGAAACAATTCTTAATGAATCTTCGGATACGCCAGTATTTAAAGCTTGTACGTCGATTCCTTCATCCAAACTCATGAATCATCACCTGCCTCTATCTAACGCTGCCAATGCCATACGCAAAACATTAGGCATATCTGAATCACTGATTGGCAGAGCAATTTTTTCACTATTACACACGTTTTCAACCGCTCTTTGAGCATCTGACTGCTTCCACCCTAAAGACATAAGTCCATCGACAACCTTGCTGATGCCAGATTCATCAAATTCCTTTTTATAAGATTTTGAATCTTTAGAAGTATCATCTTCATTTAATTGAGATACGTCAATAGAACCTTTAAGTTCAAGAACAATTTTTTGAGCACCCTTTTTACCTAATCCTGGAGCAGAAGACAATGCGGTGATATCGCCATCTGCAATAGCCTGCAATAAACGATTCACATTTAAAGTGGAAAGTAAAGAAAGAGCAACTTTAGGACCAACACCACTAACTTTCTGCTGAATTTGAAGAAAAATACGCTTGGCAGGCATACTCGTAAAACCATACAAAGTAACAGCATCTTGACTTACTTGTAAAGACGTATAAACCTTAACATCTTGACCTTCATGCAGCGCAGCCAAATCAGACGATGGCATATAAACTTCATAGCCAACACCACTAACACAGATAAGCGCACATCGAGAATCAACTGATTCAATAACGCCGTTAAGCATACCAATCATCAGCGCTCACCTTTCTAGATAAATAGAACATCTGTTCTATAAAACATACTACATGTCACGTCCGACAGAAGAATGTCTGCTAGCAGAACGCAAAGAAGCAGCCCACTTTCGTTGAGCCTCAGTTAAATGCTGCTCTCGCTCTCCTCCTTGCAAAGCCCCTGCTGGGCGAAGCGCGTGACAAATCGCTTGAGCCAAGGCATCAGCTGCATCTGCAGGAGTCGGTAAAACATTAAGATTTAAAAGACGCGCAACCATGCGCTCTACCTGAGTTTTATCCGCCTTTCCATTTCCAGCAACAGCGAGTTTAACCTCTGTAGGAGTATGCAAAGCTACAGGAATACTTCTCTGAGCAGCAGCCAACATTGCAACACCTGCAACTTGAGCAGTACCAAGAACAGTGTTTCGATTTTCTTGAGCAAAAACACGCTCAATCGAAATAGTATCTGGCGAAAACCTTTCGATTTTCTCCACCAGTCCATTGTAAATTTCGAGCAATCTTAAATCTTGAGAAGTCTTAGGATCACTTCTTAATACATCGACGTGAATAAAAGAAAGCCGACGAGAAACGCCGGCTTCAATCACGCCGACCCCGCAGCGAGTAAGCCCGGGATCAACGCCCAAAATCATCATAGGAAACTATTCTGCTTCCTCAAGCTGAGCCATAACCTCATCTGAAGCAGTCCAGTTGCTGTAAATATTCTGAACATCGTCCAAATCGTCGAGATTGTCAATCAAACGAGACACTTTCTGAGCATCTTCAAAGCTCAATTCAACCTCATTGTTTGGATGCATAACGATTTCTGCGGAATCATAGTCGAAACCAGCATCTTGCAAAGCCTTACGAACAGTTACCAAATCGCTAGAATCAGTGTATACGGAATACACATCACCGTCGTCAGCAACATCTTCAGCGCCAGCTTCTGCAGCAATATCAAAAAGCTTGCTATAGTCAACGCCTTCGCTAGGAACCTCAATCAAGCCCTTACGCTCAAAGTTGAAGCTAACAGAACCGCTTGTAGCCAAAGAACCATTGCCCTTTGTAAGAGTGGAGCGAACGTCTGCTGCAGCGCGGTTGCGATTATCAGTAAGGCACTCAATAATCAATCCAACACCTGCTGGAGCATAGCCTTCGTAAACAATCTCTTCGTAGTTTGCGCCGCCTGCTTCTTCACCAGAACCACGCTTAACAGCGCGCTTAATATTATCTGCTGGCATAGAAGCTTTTTTAGCCTTAACGATTGCATCGTACAAAGTTGGGTTACCATCAGGGTCTCCACCACCAAGACGAGCAGCGATTTCAATATTCTTAATAAGCTTGGCGAAAAGCTTGCCGCGCTTAGCGTCAATAGCGGCTTTCTTATGCTTTGTGGTCGCCCACTTGGAATGACCTGACATGATACTCCTAAAAAGTGTACGGTTACGTAAACGTGATGATTTTAATGCTCTTTAGCGACAAATCGTCATGCGCTAGTATTTTTAAGCAAATTTTTAACTTCAAAAATCCTCTGTATAACGGTTATGATACCACCAATACAAAGGATAAACATGGCTAAACTAAGCCATAAAAGCCAGTCAGTTAATCCACTTAATCCCATTGAAATCAATATAATAGCCACTCTGTCTGCTCTAGTAATCAAACCTTTTTTAGCTTCCACCCCAACGGACTCACCTCTTGCTCTAGCATATGACGTTACAAAAGCAGCCATAATTGCTATTAGCGAACAAAGCAATCCGCAATATTTTATAAAACCATTAACATATTCTGGCAAATATAAACATATGTTGATATTTTTAGCACGATATAAGCAAATACAAACACACAAAAATAGAGACCAATCAGCGATTCTATCTAAAGTAGAATCCAAAAACGCACCAAATTTCGTTCCACCATTTTGATTAGTTAAAGCAGCGACTGAACCATCCAAAGCATCTGCAAGGACAAAAATCGTAAGCAAAATTGTACCGAATAAAAGCCAGCCAGTCATAGAAACAAAAATTGAGGTTACTACAACAGCCAAAGTACCGAAAACAGTAATGCCATTTGCTGTACAGCCAAATTTTACAAGCAGCTTAGCAATAGGCGCAATAACACGCTTGAATCCACCTCTTAAAGATTCCAACATATCTAATAAAACGCCTTCCTAGATTAAACAAGCTACTCATACACACACTATCAACAAACTATGTTAATAAAAAACGCCGCTTAAAATTAAGCGGCGCAATTTCTAGCTCCCTCACCTGGATTCGAACCAAGACAAAGGGTTCCAAAGACCCGTGTGCTGCCATTACACCATGAGGGAACGGCGGAAAAAACCGCCAAGTCACTATTATGCCATAACAATTGACATCGTCAAGTTTGGCGTGGCGAAATAGGATTTATGCAAAGAAGAACCCCTTGCCATGATGCTCTGGATAAGTGTCAAACAGCTTTGCAACAGACCCATCTTCAAACACAGCTTTAATAGCACTTGCCAAAAGTGGGGCAATTGAAAGAACAGTTAACCCATCCCAACGCTTTTCTTCTGGAATTGGAACAGTATCCGTTAACACCACTTCCCTAGCTCCGCAATTCTTTAAACGTTCAACTGCAGGACCAGAAAGCACTCCGTGAGTTGCAACAACCGTAACAGACTTTGCACCAGCGTCCTTAAGAACATTACAAGCGCCTGCAATTGTTCCAGCAGTGTCAATTAAATCATCAACCATAACACAATCACGCCCAGCAACATCACCAACAACACGATTTGCTACAGCCTGATTTGGACGAGTAATATCTCTAGTCTTATGAACAAAAGCCAATGGACCTCCGCCTAAACGTTGCGCCCACTGTTCTGCAACTCGGATTCGACCTGCGTCTGGCGAAACAACGGTAACGTTTCCTAAATCTTCGCTGAAACGATCTCGAACGTAATCAACCAGCACTGGCATAGCAATCAAATGGTCTACAGGACCATCGAAGAATCCTTGCGATTGTGCCGCATGCAAGTCAACGCTCATGATTCGATCTGCGCCTGCTGTTTTAAGCAAATCAAACATCAAGCGGCAAGAAATAGGCTCACGACCGCGATGCTTTTTATCTTGTCTAGAATATCCAAGCAACGGGCACACAGCGGTAATAGAACGAGCAGACGCGCGCTTTAATGCGTCGATCATAATTAACTGTTCCATAATGGACTTGTTAACAGGGTCACTATGACTTTGCAACACAAACACGTCTGTTCCTCGCACAGACTGAGTGTAACGAACATACATCTCGCCATTGGCAAAATCATATGCTGTTGTTTCCAATACTTCTATACCAAGCTGATTTGCAACATCTCGAGCAAGCTTCGGATGCGCGCGACCAGTTACGAGAACAAGGTTTTTATCTGGCTTTCCTTCAAGGACGATGCTCACCATATCTCCAAACGCTAGTTCACTAACAGCCCACAAAAAACGGACTGTGATTAATACTATCTATTTGCGCAGACTATAATCATTAAGCCGTTTCATACACAACAAATCATTGCAAAAGATTCCAAATAATCACAAATCGCGTCTGTATAAACCATGCTTAACAATGTATTGAACAACTCCATCTGGAACCAAATACCATACAGGCTCCCCGTGCTCAGCTCGCTTACGAACATCAGTAGAAGAAATTGCTAGTGCTGGGATTTCCAAAATGTCAACTGGGAAACGATGACTGTGACAATTAATCATATCGTCACAAGAATCCGCTGAATACACATGAGCCTCAATTTGAGTAAACTTTTCTGGACTAGAATACCCAGGACGAGTAACAGCCACAAATCTAGCCAAATTCCACAGTTCTCTAGCATCTTTCCATTGCATAATCTCCGCAATAGCATCCGCGCCTGTAATAAAGAAAAGTTCAGCATCTGGATGCTGAGATCGAATATCGCGAAGCGTATCAATTGTATAAGTAACACCTGGTCTATCAATATCCACTCTGGAAACTGTGAACTTGGGATTAGAAGCAGTTGCAATCACAGTCATCAAATATCGATCTTCTGCGTTAGTAACCTTCTTATCAAGTTTAAAAACAGGCTTTCCTGTAGGAACAAATATGACTTCGTCTAAATCATAAACCCACGCAACTTCAGAAGCTGCTACCAAGTGACCGTTGTGAATAGGGTCAAAAGTGCCGCCCATGATCCCTATTCGTTGGCGCTGATGAACATTACCTCTAGCAGATTGACGGTGTTTAGCAACGCCTGCCACAACAGGCGGCGCAGCCTCAGTGCCATTAAAAGACCCTTGGAACAAGTCAGACATTCTGCGCTCTTCAGAAAAATCTTTTACTTCTGACTTAAGACTATTTTGGGAATCAACTTTAGAGTTGTTTAGATTATTTTGCATTAATTCATTTCCACATTTTGTTCAAAATACACAAAATCAAGCATCATGATTATTTTGCACCATCAAGCAAATCAGCAGCATCATCTGCCTTAGCTTCACCGATAACACTAGAGGCAACGTTCGCCTTATCAGGATTAATATTGCCCATTTCTTCATTCCACTCATCTTGAACAACCCGTTTAATCTCCTCAAATGTTGGAAGAGGAAAATCAGGCTGGAAAATACTTCTAATCTTTGCAACAGATTCTGTAATCTTAATAAGAATATCTGCCATATTATCTACTTCACCACAACGCTCAAGATTACTGAATTGAGATATATTATCTTCCATTTTTCTCAAATTCTTATTAATCTCATCTAAAGCAGCATTATCCTGAGGCTTGAAAACAGTACGATTATCCCTATCTGGCCAACCCATTAATATTGCATCAGCATATTCAAGAGAAGATCTTTGAGATGCAGACGCAATACCATCTTCAATTTGCACTAAAAACACATAGCGAACTATGGATAAACGCTCAGCGGAAATATCTAAAGCATCTAAAACATTAAAATCAGACACACCATATGATTCGCTTTTCGCGTATAGATTATCTGATTTAGTTGATTCCTGCGTATTTGGCATACTCATAACCTTACTCTTAATACCTTATTATCTGTCACAATTTATAACATCAAGCTCTTATTTGACCATCTCCATAACCAATCCACTTTGTGGTTGTCATTTCTCTCAAACCCATCGGACCCCTGGCATGTAATTTTTGAGTGGAAATGCCAAGCTCAGCTCCAAAACCAAATTCGCCGCCATCCGTAAATCTTGTTGAAGCATTTACCATAACAACAGCTGAGTCTACAGATGACACAAAATTATTGATTGTTAAATAATCTTCAGCAATAATCGTCTCAGTATGCCCCGTTGAATACTTTGTAATATGATTCGCAGCATCCTCAACATCTTTTACAATCTTTACTCCTATTTGCAAAGACAAATATTCACGATTCCAATCATCATCATTTGCATGTTCTAACTGCAAACCATTGATATTTGAATCGAATAGAATATTGTAGGATTTTTCATCAGCATGAATCAAAACATTATGTTTAGCTAACTCGCTTGCAATTCTTGGCAGAAAATCTTTAGCAATATCTTGATTTACAAGCAATTTTTCTGCAGCATTACAAACTCCAACTCTTTGAGTTTTTGCATTTACAATAATTTGTATCGCTTTTTCAAAATCTGCTGTTTTATCCACGTAAATATGAACATTTCCAGCTCCAGTTTCTATAACTGGAACTGTTGACTCTTTAACAACTGCAGCGATTAGATTTGCGCTTCCCCTAGGAACAAGAACATCAATATGACCATGAGCATGCATCATTGACGTTGCTCCACTTCTTCCAAGATCATCAACAGATTCTATAAGATTTCCACTTACACCAAAATCTTTTAAGACTTGCTTGATTACAGAAATTGTCGCATAGTTCGTGCGCTCAGCTGCACTACCGCCTCTTAAAATTACAGCATTTGAAGATTTTATGCACAAAGATGCAACGTCAACAGTCACATTTGGTCTAGCTTCGTAAATAATTCCCATTACGCCTATTGGCACTCTTACTTGAGAAAGCCTAAGACCATTTTCTAGCGTGTATCCACGAACAACTTCTCCAACAGGATCTTGCAATTGCGCTATTTTTCTAATACTTTTTGCAGACTGAACTATTCTTTCTTCATCAAATTTAAGTCTGTCTAGTTTTCCAGCATCCATACCATTTTTTTGAGCTTTTTCTAAGTCTTGCTTATTTGCTTTTTCAATAAATTCTGCATTATTTTCAATAGAATCAGCAATAGCATTTAGAAGATTATTTTTAAAATTGGTATTAGCTTTAGCAAATTCACGCTGTGCTATTCGCGAAGCATCCGCTCTAGAAAAAACAATAGAATCTATAGAGTCCCCATAATCTTTAGACATATTGCTTTGTGCATTACTATGCGTTTCATCTAACTTTGTATCAAGATTAATCATATTGAACATATTAGCAATAGCAGTGCTTAGGCTCCACCTCTTCAGGTAACATGTATACCAATTAGCACAAATGGAGGAATCATGGCAGAAAACACTACGAATACAGTTATGTTTCACAGCACTAGGTCAAGCTCTAAAACCTATACCTCGAAGCAAGCTATTCGTAGAGGAATAGCAGATGATGGTGGATTATTTGTTACAGATTGCCTTGGTGAAACTCGTTACGATATTTCTAATCTTTCTGGAAAAACTTATAAACAGATTGCTAAAGATGTTCTTCAAATTCTCCTTCCAGATTTTACATCTAGCGAGCTTGATGATTGTGTAGAGAAGGCTTATGGAAGTCAGTGGGAAGATACTGAAATTACTCCTTTAAAGGCTCTTGGCAATAATAATGACTTTGTTCTAGAGCTTTTCCACGGTCCTACCTGTGCTTTTAAAGATGTTGCTTTGCAAATTTTGCCGCAATTCATTAGTCACACAAAAGATGTATCTGATTCTAATCAAAATGTTATGATTCTTACAGCCACTTCGGGAGATACAGGAAAAGCTGCGTTAGCTGGGTTTGCGGATGTTGAAGGCACTTCTATGGTCACTTTTTACCCAGAAGGTAAAGTAAGTAAAATTCAAGAATTGCAAATGACCACTCAAAGTGGAGATAACGTAAAAGTATGTGCTGTTAGAGGAAATTTTGACGATGCACAAAGCGGCGTTAAACAAATATTTACTAACAATTCAATTAATGAAACAGTTGAAAACAATAATCACGCACTGCTTTCTTCTGCTAATTCGATTAATATTGGCAGACTTATTCCTCAAGTTGTTTACTACTTCTACGCTTATTCTAAACTTGTTGAGCAAGGCGTTATTGAACTTGGTGATGAAGTGGAATTTTGTGTCCCTACTGGAAATTTTGGAAATATTCTTGCTGGATATTATGCGAAAATGCTTGGTCTTCCTGTAAAACACTTGATTGTAGCAAGCAACAGCAACAATGTTTTGTTTGACTTTTTGGTCAGTGGAACATATAACAAGATTCGACCATTTAACCAAACAATTGCACCGTCTATGGATATTCTTGTTTCTTCTAATTTAGAACGCATGCTTTACTACATGTGCGATAAAGATACAAGACTGTTGCAAATGCTTATGAATGATTTACAACAATGGGGCGCTTTTGAAATACCAGATAATGTTCTTTCTAAAATTAGGAAACTTTTTGGTTGCGGATGGGCAAACGAGAAGCAGATTCGCGACTCTATAAAAGAATGTTGGGATAATCATAATTATGTTATAGACCCGCATACTGCTTGCGGATACTTTGTTATGAATCATATTCCTCATGATTCTAATGTTCCGCGTGTTCTTTTGAGCACCGCAAGCCCTTACAAATTCCCGAGGGTTGTTTGCCAGTCTCTGGGATTAAACGTTCAAGACTTAGATGACTTTGGATGCATGGAGCTTCTTGAAAAGAAAACCTCTACTAAGTCGCCTAGTATGTTGAGTGAACTTAAGAATAAGACTGCTCGCTTTAATGATGTTATTAACGTCGAAGATATGCCAGATTATGTTCTTAAGTGCGCTAACGAAATTTGCTGAAGATTTTGGTTTAAGACTTAAACAAAGCATAATATACTTCGTTTAGCGTGCTTAAATCATGACCTTTCCTAGCTCCTGCAGAAAAGAACCTACGTCTTTTTACATTATCTTCTAGGCTTTTGAGTTTTAACGATAACTTTCTGCCTAATTCCCATGCAGCTTCTTCAAAAACACCGTCTTCTCTAGCTTCTTGCAATGTTGAACAGACCACAGTGGAAGAAACGCCCTTTTTTTGTAGCTCAAGGCGAGTCGCACGTTCTCCCAACAATCTAGATACACATGAGCGTATAACGGATCTAGCATATTGTTCATCGTCAACCAAATATAATTCTTCCAAACGAATTATTACGGATTCAACAATATTCTCTTTGTAACCCTTATTTATGAGCCTATTCTTTAAATCATCGGAAGATCTAGCTGAATAATCTAGCATTCGTAAAGCAGATTCTCTACAATCGTCGAAATCAGAGGCTTTTTTGGCATCTACTTTTTTAGCAGCTTTTCTACTATTAAATGAATTATACTTCTTAAAAGCGTAAGAAGAGTTTTCTTCACAATAATCTTCATGATTATTATCTAAGCTATCAAATGACGTATCATAAGCATCACTAACGCCAACTGTTGTTAAATCACAACCATTAACTTCAGATTCTTCTGCTTTTTCACACTCATTTTCTGCAGAATAATAAGAATCAACAGGTTTATGATTGCGAAGAAAACTCTCTACACTAATCATCTTCTATTCTTTTCACTGAATCTCAGCCAATATGATGTGAATCAGCTAAACTCAACTTTGTTTTAATAATTTTATTTAATATAGTTTTATTTGACATCACTGCCTTTTGAAGTGTTTGTTTTACTATCAGCACTTGAAGATGATACTGACTGAGAATTGTCATCTTCATCTTCTACCTCAACGAATTGATCTTCTGGCTTCATTAGCCCAAACGCTACTTTTACTTTATCGCTAATCTCTTCTGTAATAGCAGGATTATCTTTAAGGAATTGGCGAACGTTCTCCCTACCTTGCCCAAGTTGTTCACCTTCGTAAGTGAACCAAGAACCAGATTTTTTAATAACATCGCACTGTACAGCCATATCGATTACAGAACCTTCAGTTGATATTCCTTCTCCGTAAAGAACATCAAACTCTGCTGTTTTAAAAGGCGGAGCCATTTTATTCTTTACAATCTTTACCTTAGTACGATTTCCAACAGCCTCTTCACCATTTTTGATAGTAGAAACTCGTCTAATATCCATTCGAACAGATGAATAGAATTTAAGAGCTTTACCACCAGTAGTTGTTTCTGGATTACCGAAGAATACACCAATTTTTTCACGAAGCTGATTAATAAATATTGCTGTCGTTCCAGCTTGAGACAATGCACCAGTCATTTTTCTTAAAGCTTGGCTCATTAAGCGCGCTTGTAAACCAACATGGCTATCTCCCATGTCTCCATCAATTTCCGCTTTTGGAACAAGAGCTGCTACAGAATCAACTACTATAACATCTAAAGCACCAGAACGAATTAGCATGTCGGCAATCTCTAATGCTTGTTCACCATTATCTGGCTGAGAAACAATAAGAGAATCTGTGTCAACACCCAATTTACGCGCATAAACTGGATCTAAAGCATGCTCAGCATCAATAAATGCAGCAATACCACCATTCTTTTGAGCATTAGCAACAATATGCAAAGCTAATGTTGTTTTACCAGAAGATTCAGGACCATAAACTTCCACAATACGCCCACGAGGAACGCCACCAATCCCTAGAGCCATATCTAGAGCTATTGAGCCAGTAGGGATAACCTCCACGTCTTGTAGTGGCTTATCACCCAATCGCATTGCGGAACCTTTACCATATTGTTTTTCAACATTGGCAAGAGCTGTTTCCAACGCTGCTTTTCTACGAGGATCTGCCTTGTCGGCATCAATAAGACGATCCACTGCACCTTTTTTTGCTTGTTGTGCCATATCTGCTACTCCTTTCGCATGCCGATGTATTGATTGACGTTAATGCAATACATAATGACTATGCAAGCGTTTTAGAGCAATGTGGTTAAAGGTTTTACTCAATAACACAATAGGCACTTATCACGCTGCAAGAAGCCCAACAATTGACATTATACACCATAAACGAACATTTGTTCGACAAGTGTGTTGACTTGAAATTCCAACGAAAATATCTATTTTGCAGGCATTGGTGGAGCATTATGATCTTTACCCCACCTCTTACTATCAGGAATATTCATGTGATCACATAAAACATTCCAGACAATTCTTGGCTCTACTCCAGCATCAATCGCCTCACGAGCACTCATACCATTAAGTTTTTGCAGCTCCTGATCTTTTGCGATACTCCTGCCAAACTCCCTGCCAAATACCTCTTCAAGAAGCTCCCAGAATTCACGCTCGCGCATCAAAAATCCAATCTTCAAAAATTATGGAATGCAGAATTTTTATTAACGCATAAACGACACCGTTTCGAACTTCTTCACGATTACCAGAAATATCTAATTGAACAGAAATCAACAATCCTAAATCACAAGAATAAAAATCACATTTCTCCAAGGAGAAATTACTAATTTTCCCACACTTACAATCAAAAACGCAATTTTTTATTCTATTAAACTTGCAAAAAATCGCATCAGAGTCAAGCGAATAGCAAGATTTATCTGTAACAGTTGGAACAAAAACACCAATATACGCCAACCCAGCTGGCTTACCAGCATCAGAGCCAGGTCCAGCAACACCAGTAGTTGACAATCCAATAATAGGAAAATCAGGATTGTCAACATCTTTTTGTTGCTCAAAACGCTTATAACACCAACCAGATCCACTGTATAATCTTGCTGCACCAAACGCCATTTGCTTTGCTACTCGCGCATCTACAGCACCACACGATTTTAATAAATCGCAATCCACACCAAGTATCTTAGATTTTTCACGAATATCGTAAGTAACAGCAGATCCAAGAAAAACTCTAGAAGCGCCAGGAATCTTTACAAACGAATCTGAAAGAAGACCCCCAGTCAGAGACTCAGCACATGCGATATGCAAAGAATGTGCATCGCAAAAATCAAGAATCTCACTAGCTAAAACACTAACAGAGTCACTACACATATCTATATCAATGCTTCAAAGCGTCGTTCACATAAAGAATACCAGAGTAAGTAGCAAAACCTATTGCAATTCCAATCAAACCGTAAGCAATGGAGTAATAGCAAATCACCCAAAGTGGAATATCATTTGCGCAGAAAATAGGAACAATAGGAACGAGAAGCATTGCAATACCAATTGACTGAGAAAGTGTCTTAAACTTTCCAGCAGAAGATGCTGCAATCACTTTACCGCCCTTATTTATAACATAGAATCGTAAAATAGTTATGCCAATTTCACGAATAACAAACAAAGCAGTAATCCACCAATATAGTTCTCCAAAAGCTGACGCAATAATAAGCGCGGAAAGCATAAGAAGCTTATCTGCTATAGGATCTAGTAATTTACCAAGCTCAGTTACCTGATTGTATTTTCTAGCCATCCAACCATCTAATTTATCTGTAGAAGCTGCAATTACAAACAAAACAAACACTGACCAACGTATCGCAGTAGAAGTATAACCCCAAGGACCTGCAACCAAATATAAGATTATAAATAGAATGGAAAGAATAATCCTTATGTATGTCACTACATTAGGAGCATAATCCCAACCTTCAAGTAATTTAGACTTACTGTTTTTCAACATCTATAAATACCTCCATAAAGCTACACAAATATGGTATAGCAAACGCAAAACTTAATTCAACTTTTACAAAGAATCACTTTCACCGCGAATAAATGCTAAAACTTTAGGCAAATCTTGAGGTTGCACAAGAACCTCACGTGCCTTAGATCCTTCGGATGGACCAACAACGCCACGCGACTCAAGCAAATCCATTAACCTACCAGCTTTAGAAAAGCCAACACGCAATTTTCTTTGAAGCATCGAAGTGGATCCAAACTGAGCGCCTACTACAAGCTCTGCAGCCTGAAGCAGCTCATCCATATCGTCGCCAATATCGCTAGTTTTAAGCTTGCTTTGAGCTTGAGCATCCGCTTTTTGAGCCATTTGTTCAATATCTTCACGATACTTTGGCTTGCGCTGAGTGCGAACATACTCCACAGCTCTGCGGATTTCAGATTCACTCACCCACGAGCCCTGCACACGCTGAGGCTTAGCAGCACCCATTGGAAGGAACAAAGCGTCACCTTGACCAATCAAAGTTTCTGCACCAACAGTATCGAGAATAACCCTGGAATCAGTTGCAGATGAAGTAGCAAAAGCCAAGCGAGAAGGAATATTTGCTTTAATCAAGCCTGTTACAACGTCAACAGATGGGCGCTGAGTAGCAAGAACCAAATGCACTCCTGCAGCTCGAGCAAGCTGAGTAATACGCTGAATAGAACTTTCCACATCGTTCTTAGCAACCATCATCAAATCAGCCATCTCGTCTACAACCACAAGCAAATACGGGTATGGAGCAACTTTTCGATTAGAACCAGCCGGAGCATGAACTTTTCCTTCACGCACAGCCTTGTTGAAATCTTTAACATGGCGGAAGCCGAAGAATTGCAAGTCGTCGTAGCGCGCGTCCATCTCTTTAACAACCCACTCGAGAGCCTGCGCAGCCTTCTTAGGATCCGTAATAATCGGTGTGAGCAAATGCGGAATGCCAGCGTATGCAGAAAGCTCTACTCTCTTAGGATCTACCAAAATCATACGAACCTGTTCAGGTGTTGCTCGCATGATAATAGAAGTGAGCATCGAGTTAATAAAACTCGACTTACCAGATCCTGTAGCACCTGCAACAAGCAAATGCGGCATTTTATCGAGAGCTGCCGTTACGAAATGACCCTCAACATCCTTACCAACACCTGTAAGCATAGGGTTTGGATCTTGGCGCGCTTTATCAGACCTAAGAACATCTCCCAGATTTACAATCTCTCTATCTACATTCGGGATCTCAATACCAATTGCAGACTTGCCCGGAATTGGAGAGAGAATACGCACATCAGTACTTGCTACAGCATACGCAATATTCTTTTGAAGATTCGTTACCTTCTCTACTTTTACTCCAGATCCTAACTCAACTTCATATTGAGTTACAGAAGGACCTCTTAAGAAGCCAATAACCTTCGCATCTACCTCAAATTGTTCAAAGGTAGAAGTTAAAGCTCGAATCACACGATCATTCGCTGGTGTTCTTGTTGCATGAGGCTTTCCATGAACAAGTATGTTCAAATCTGGTAGAATATAAGGTTCATCTTCATAAACATTAGAATCACTATGATTTGAATCGTATATATCTTTGCCAGCAGCGCTATCACTATTATTTTCTTGCGATGACCTATATTTATCTAATTGTTGAGCAGGCATATTTCCCCAAGGATCAGAAGAATATTGCTCGCTGGTGCTTATAGGAGCCTTAGGGAATTCATCAATATATAATTCTGGAGATGTTTTCCAAGAATTAGAATTCGCAGAAGAACCACTTGAAGATACAGACCTAGGAGACTCACGATTATGTGATTTATCAACCGTATTTTCATAACCTTGCGATTGATTATTAAGATCACCATCATGACTATTCGTGCGATCAGCATTATTTGATTCGAAATTACTACCGCCATCTTTTGAAGATGCACAGAGAAAAGCATCATCTCCAGCATACTCATCTAAAAGCTCATTATTACTATCTTTTTTCTTAGTTCCAAATAGTGAATTCCATAATTTAGAAATTAACGAATTATGCAAAGATCTGCGAGACTTTTCAGATTTGTCAGAATCATCAT
Organism: Gardnerella vaginalis ATCC 14018 = JCM 11026; assembly: GCF_001042655.1. Lineage (NCBI taxonomy): Bacteria > Bacillati > Actinomycetota > Actinomycetes > Bifidobacteriales > Bifidobacteriaceae > Gardnerella > Gardnerella vaginalis. Next base: position 924,915 of record NZ_AP012332.1, read on the forward strand.
GAGTTGGCACTCCATCAGCAAATTCAAGTGTTTTATCATCATCCTTAGAATCATTATCGTATGAATCTTCCTCAGAATTATCGTCTTTACTATCTTTACTATCTTTAGAAAAAGCAGAAAATATAAACTGCGTTATGTCTGTAACATGCAATTTTAAAATCATCAAAAACGAAAAAATTGCGATAATAACAAAAATCACTAGAGCAAAAGTCCTAGATAATCCCCAAGCTAAAGGAGAACCAAGAGAAAAACCTAATAATCCACCAGATTTTTGCAAATCTTCTATGTGAAAATGTTGATTTTTACTAGCAAATAAAATATCTAAAATAGAACATATAGACCACAAAATAAGAACAAAACCACCTATAACACGTGGGTTACCTGATTTTGATCCACTATTTCTCATTAGTCTAATTGCTACAGCAAATAACCAAACTGGTAAAACAATGCTCATAACTCCAAAAACTGCAGATGCTGCGAAGTGAAAAGCAACGCCTATAAAACCACTAACTCTAAACCATTCCGATGCGCAGAAAAGAATAGCAATAATAATCATTACAAAGCACAATCCATCTCTGCGGTATGCTTCGTCGTATTCTCCCACACCAAAAAGCGAACGTACTACTTTACCAACAAGTCGCGGAACAAAAAGCAGCGCGGATTCCCAAAAAGGTTCATCATAAGATACATTTGATGACGACTTTGATGACTTACCGCCCCTACCTGCCATATATAAGCTCCTTAAACATAAATTTATGAAACATAACAAATTATGCAACCCACATTATTCTACCCCAACGTGTACTAATATACGGGCATAAACGTGTACTGATAAATTAAAAAATCTAATTGCAAAAAGAATGATACTCAAAGTAAAAAATAATCTAGCATAAAAAAAAATTCGGCTGAAACCAGCCGAAAAAATGGGGTGGCTAACGCGGCTTGAACGCGCGACCTTCTGAACCACAATCAGATGCTCTACCAACTGAGCTATAGCCACCATTATGGCGCGAAACCCTTCGGGAATCGCACAACAGAGGAATACTATACACGATTTTTTAAATTTATGCTAGTCAATCTTCATTCGGCGCGTCGCACGACAATTCGACATTGCGTAATGTAAGAATATAGCTATGAGTTTTTCGCAAAAATCAGATTCAAATAATGAATTAAATGAAAGCGTTACAAACGAGCGAATTTTTGGTATTTTTGATTCAAAATTACATACAACAAAAGTTCTTCTTCTTGGCTCTGGAGAACTTGGTAAAGAGATTGCTATAGAGCTTATAAGGCTTGGCATAAGAGTATGCGCGGCAGATAGCTATGCGAACGCTCCTGCAATGCAAGTAGCTCAAGAAAATCGCGTTTTAGATATGAGCGACTCTCAAGCGTTACAAGACTTAATAAACGATATAAACCCAGACATAATAATTCCTGAAATTGAAGCAATATCAACTCAAATACTAAAAAATGTTGTAAAGAGTAAGAAAATTCAGGTTGTTCCAAGCTCTGATATTACTGCGATTGCTATGGACCGTGAAGCTTTGCGAAAAATTTCACACGAAAAACTAGGATTGCCAACAACACCATATCGATTTGCTTCTAACTATGAAGAATTAGAAAAAGGAGCAAAAATCGTAGGATATCCATGCGTCGTGAAACCAATTATGAGCTCATCTGGTCACGGTCAATCAATAGTAAAAAATCCTGAAAACCTACAAAATGCTTGGATAGAAGCACAAAATGGAAGAAGATCTAAGCATAAGAATCAGAACACGCAAAACGCTGATATATCTCGCGTAATTGTTGAAGCTTTAGCACCATTAGACTACGAGCTAACAGTACTAACTGTAAGCTCCAGCGCTGGAATAACAACATGCGAACCCATTGCACAATTTCAAAAAAATGGCGATTACAGGCAATCATGGCAACCAGCAAATATACCAGAAAACGTTCGAATCAACGCTCAAAATATTGCTAAACGAGCCGTTGAAGGTCTATCTCAAATAGCAAGAGAAAACGGAGAAACTGGTTGGGGCGTTTATGGAGTTGAACTCTTTGTTCTTAAAAACGGTGATTTACTTTTCAACGAACTATCCCCTCGTCCGCACGATACTGGCATGGTTACAATGATTTCACAGTATTACAGCGAGTTTGCTCTGCATGTTTTAGCTATTTTGGGTGTTCCTATTACTCAAAAGCACACTGCTCTTTGCTTAAAAAATAATGAAGTCGCTTTAAGCCATGCACTTGTTGTAGAAGGTAACGGAAAAATTGGATTTGCGAATGTAGCAAAATCATTAAACACTGAAGATTGCGCAAGATGTGATATACGCATCTTTGGAAAGCCAGAAGTTCATGGCTCAAGACGCATGGGTGTTATTTTGACAGTAGCAGACAGCGTAAGTGATGCAAAATCTTGCGCGACACGCATTGCTAGCGAATTACACACTGTAGAACTACCGTCTTAAAACATCGAAAAATCAAGGTTTTTACTGGTTTAAGACATTAAAAAATTAAAAAATAATACAAAAAAATTGTAGGTAACAATTGTTAGTCTGAACGTGCTGACAAGGTTGGATAAACCTTCAAACAATGTTGGTTTTCGCCTACAGCCATAGATGCAACAAGAGAGGCACGTCAATGGAAAAACTTGACAAGTTGTATGAAGGCAAAGCAAAGAAATTGTATGCCACTGATAACAATAATGTGTTGTGGGTGGAATACATGAATCAGGCAACAGCTGGCAACGGTCTTAAAAAAGCTCAAATTGCTGGCAAAGGCAGCTTAAACAATCAAATAACTTCTTTACTATTCCATCTTCTTGAAGCGCGTGGCGTGAAAAGCCACTTCCTAGGGCGCATTTCTAGCACTGAGCAACTTGTAAAACGCATGAAAATGTTCCCATTAGAAATAATAATGCGAAATACTGCTGCTGGTTCTTTTGCAAAACGTTATGCTGTAAAAGAAGGCACTCCTTTAAAGAAACCATTATTGGAATTCTGCGTTAAATCCGACGAACTTGGCGATCCATTTATTAATCCTGAAGGCGTTGTAGCTCTTGGATTAGCAACCGATGAAGAGCTGGCAGAAATTACTCGTCAAGCTCATGCTGTTAATAATGCATTGCTTGATGTTTTCTCTAAGATTGACGTACAGCTTGTTGACTTCAAGATTGAAGAAGGCGTTGATTCTAAGGGAAACATTCTGCTCGCTGACGAAATAACGCCAGATACTTGCAGACTTTGGGATAAGCGCAATACGAATAATTCTGAAGTAAGCCACTTAGATAAAGATTTATTCAGACGAGATTTAGGAGATATAATTCCAGCCTACGAGGAGATATTCTCAAGGCTTAAATCTCTTGCTCAAAGCGAAAGCGTAAACTTCGACGAAATAAATCCAAATAATTATGTTGAAGAATGATTTTTAATGTGGCTCGCATCTTTCGAGGTGCGAGCCACACGCGTTCTTAAAGCAAAACTAAACAAAATTGAAAAAGAAAACTGAAAAAACAAAACAACCAAAATAGCCAAAACGTACAATTACAAGGCAGGTTTACCGTGGTATTTCGCGTTTATGTTGAAAAGCAATCTGGTTTCGATGTTAAGGCACAGCATCTTAATCACGAGCTTAAAGAAATTCTAGGAATAGATTCTTTAAAATCAACGCGCATAATAAACAGGTATGATGTTGAAGGAATATCAGAAGATCTATTCAACAATGCTATCAAAACAGTTTTTAGCGAACCACCAGTAGATAACACCTACGATTATCTGCCCATAAGCACAAGCGAACATGTTTTTGCTATGGAATTTCTTCCAGGACAATTTGATCAGCGAGCAGAATCTGCAAGTGAATGCATACAGCTTATAAGCCAAGGAGAGCGACCAAGGGTAAGAACCGCGCAAATCTTGGCTTTTAAAGGTGATTTGTCTAAAAAAGATTTGGACGCAATTAAACACTACATAATTAATCCAGTTGAAGCGCGCGAAGCATCTTTAGATAAAGTCAATACTTTGCAAACTGAAACAGTTATTCCAGCAAATGTGGAAGTTATCAACGGATTCAACGATTTAGACGAACAAGGTTTAAAAAAGTTCATAGAAGATCGCGCGCTTGCAATGGACTTGGAAGACGCAAAATTCTGCCAGAACTATTTTAAAAACGAAAATCGCAATCCAACTATTACAGAAATCAAAGTAATAGACACATATTGGTCTGATCATTGCCGTCATACAACTTTTGGCACGCATCTTACAAACATAAAAATAGACGATAAGCAAGTACAAACCGCATTCAATCGTTATCTTGAAATGCGAGAAGAACTTAATCGCACAAATAAGCCGATTTGCCTTATGGATATGGCAACTATTGGTGCAAAGTATTTGAAGCATAATGGAATTCTTAAAAATCTAGACGAATCCGAAGAAATCAACGCTTGTACAGTAAAAATCAAAGTTGACGTAAACGGTCACGATGAAGATTGGCTGTTTTTGTTTAAAAACGAAACACATAATCATCCTACAGAAATCGAGCCTTTTGGTGGTGCTGCAACATGCATTGGCGGATGCATTCGCGACCCTCTTTCGGGAAGATCTTACGTATATCAGGCAATGCGAGTAACTGGTGCTGCAGATCCTAGAACGCCAATAGCCCAAACTCTTGAAGGAAAATTGCCTCAAAGAAAAATCGTAACGTCTGCAGCTGCAGGCTACTCTTCTTACGGAAATCAAATTGGACTTGCAACAGGCGAAGTACACGAGATTTACCACCCAGGATACGTTGCAAAACGAATGGAAGTGGGTGCGGTTGTAGCCGCTACCCCAGCAGACCATGTTCGAAGAGAAACACCTGAGCCAGGAGACGTGATTATTCTTCTAGGTGGACGAACTGGAAGAGACGGAATTGGTGGAGCAACTGGTGCTTCTAAAGCGCAAGACACTGATAGCATTGAGGAATGCGGAGCAGAAGTTCAAAAAGGAAATGCTCCTATTGAACGCAAGTTACAACGACTTTTCCGCCGCAAAGATGCATGCAGACTTATTAAGCGTTGCAACGACTTTGGCGCTGGCGGCGTAAGCGTTGCAACGGGTGAAATTGCAGATGGCTTGATTATTGATTTAGATAAAGTCTCTAAAAAATATGAAGGTCTTGATGGCACAGAGCTTGCGATTTCTGAATCTCAAGAGCGAATGGCTGTTGATGTTGCAGCAAGCGATGCCGACGAATTTTTGTCATACGCACGTCAGGAAAATTTGGAAGCACAAATTGTAGCCATAGTCACAGAAGAAGCACGAATGAAAATGACTTGGCGAGGAAAAACAATTGTGGATCTAAGCCGTGAATTCCTAGCTTCTAATGGAGCTCCAAAAGAGCAAAATATTCACGTTGAAAGTGGCGAAAACTATACTTCGAAATGGCAAGATATAAGTGGCGAATACGCTAATAAATCTTTTGACGAGCGCATGAAAAATCTTGTTTCCAACATAAATATTTGCTCAAACAAAGGTCTTAGTGAAATGTTCGACTCCACTATTGGAGCTGCAACAGTTCTTATGCCTTTTGGAGGCAGACGTCAGCTTACTCCTGCACAAGCAATGGTTGCAAAATTGCCAGTTTTTGGAGAAACGAACACAGCTTCTGCAATGTCGTGGGGCTTTAACCCATATATTATGGAAAAGAATCAATTTACTGGAGCTTATTTAGCTGTTGTTGAGTCTTTGGCAAAGCTCACAGCCAGCGGTTTTACTATAGAAAATGCTTATTTAAGTTTGCAAGAATATTTTGGAAAGCCTCATAATGCTCCAGAACGTTGGGGAAAACCAATGGCAGCTATTCTCGGAGCTTTAAGCGCACAAATTGACTTTGGTGTAGGCGCTATTGGCGGCAAGGATTCTATGAGCGGAAGCTTTGAAAATCTTGATGTTCCACCAACACTTATTTCTTTTGCTGTTTCTACAGGAGACGCGAGAAACGTTGTTTCGCCAGAATTCAAAAAAGCCAATAGTAGAATTTTAAGAATATTGCCTAAATATAAGGAAGATGGAATCACGCCTAAATCTCAAAGCTTCTTAGAGGCGATTAGGATTGTGGAAAATCTTACCTCAAATAAGCATGCGCTTTCCGTTAGCACTCCTGGATTTGGTGCTAGTGCGGAAATCTTATTTAAGATGACTTTGGGAAATCATATTGGGTTAAAGCTTAATAATGCGATTAGCAAGAATGATTTGTTTAAGCCAGAATATGGGTCGTTCTATGTGGAGCTTAAAGATGATTCTGAACTTACGTATGCAGATTCAGATCTTGTAAGCGTAGATGTAGTAGGCGAAACTTGTAATGAGTTCGAGTTTTGCGTAGAAAACGAGAAACTTAATTTAGCTAGTTTGCAAGAAGATTGGGAAAATACTTTAGAAGATATATTCCCGTATCGAGAGAAGGGAGACTCAGTTCCTGCTATAAACTCTAGTGAACTGAAGTATTCTCATAACCACATGCGTTCTCATAGAAAAACTCCGATTAGTCACCCACGCGTAATCATTCCAGTTTTCCCTGGAAACAATTGCGAATACGACACTCAAGCAGCGTTTGAAAAAGCTGGAGCAGAATGCAAAACGCTTATAATCAATAATTTAAGCGCTGATGATATTGCTCAATCTGCAAAAGATCTTGTTGATGAGATTAATAAAAGCCAAATTGTTATGATTCCAGGCGGATTCTCTGGAGGTGATGAACCAGACGGTTCAGCCAAGTTCATAGCATCTTTCTTTAGGAATCCTGCTGTTAGTGACGCTGTTCGCGATTTGCTCAATAATCGCGATGGCTTAATGCTTGGTATTTGCAATGGTTTCCAAGCTCTTATTAAACTAGGTCTTGTCCCGTTTGGAGATATTGTTCCAATGGATTCAGAATGCCCGACTTTAACGTTTAACACTATTGGAAGGCATCAAAGCAAGATTGTTAGAACTCGCGTTGCTTCTAATCTTTCTCCATGGCTTTCAAATTGCAAAGTTGGCGATGTTCATAGTGTTGCAATATCTCATGGAGAAGGTCGATTCGTAGCATTGCCAGAAGTTATGGATACTCTTATACAAAACGGCCAAATCGCAACACAATACGTTGACAGCAATGGCGTTCCAAGCATGAATCTTAAAGTGAATCCGAACGGTTCACTTATGGCTGTAGAAGGAATCACTAGCCCAGATGGCAGAGTGTTTGGAAAAATGGGACATTGCGAACGCAGCGGAAACGGTTTGTACGTGAATATTCCAGATTTTAGAACACAAAACATTTTTAGCGCTGGAGTCGAATATTTCACTGCATAATGTGATTTTTGTAGCAAGTTTATAGGAAAATCTTGATTAAGAATCTAAAACAACAGGGGGTGTTTGATGTCTGCAGAGCTCGAAGACATTCATGAAGAGTGTGGCGTTTTTGGCGTTTGGGGTCATTCAGATGCTGCTAGATTAACATATTTTGGATTACATGCACTGCAACACCGAGGTCAAGAAGGCGCTGGAATCGTATCAAACGATAATGGTCATCTTAAAGGTTACAGAAACCTAGGTCTTTTAACTCAGGTTTTTGCAAACGAAGACATTATGAAGAAACTTACTGGAAACAGCGCAATTGGGCACGTTCGTTATGCTACTGCTGGTTCGGGAAGTGTTGAAAACATTCAGCCTTTTCTTTTTTGTTTCCATGATGGAGATGTTGCTTTAGGACATAATGGCAATCTTACTAATTGCACAACTCTTAGGAATAAACTTGAAGATGAGGGAGCAATCTTCCACTCGAATTCGGATACTGAAGTGTTAATGCATCTTATTAGAAGATCAAATAAAACTTCTTTTATGGATAAGCTTAAAGATGCTTTGCAAATAGTTCATGGTGGTTTTGCCTATTTGCTTCTAACTGAAAAGGAGCTTATTGGCGTAACAGACCCGAATGGTTTTAGACCTCTTTCTTTAGGAAGAATGAGCAATGGAGCTTATGTACTCGCATCCGAAACTTGCGCATTAGATATTGTTAGAGCAGAGTTTATTCGCGATATTGAGCCTGGCGAAATAATTGTTATTAATGACGATGGCTACACTATTGAGCAATATACAAAGCACGTACAACATGCAGTATGCTCAATGGAATTTATTTATTTCGCTCGCCCAGATTCTAATATTTACGGTATTAATGTTCATTCTGTGCGAAAGCGTATGGGTGCGCGTTTGGCTAAAGAATCTCCTGTTGACGCAGACATGGTTATTGGAGTACCTAATTCTTCACTTTCTGCTGCTGCAGGATACGCTGAAACAAGCGGAATTCCAAATGAAATGGGATTGATTAAAAACCAGTATGTTGCACGCACTTTTATTCAACCAACACAAGAATTACGCGAGCAAGGCGTTCGTATGAAACTTTCTGCTGTTCGTGGCGTAGTTGCAGGAAAACGCGTTATCGTTATTGACGATTCAATTGTTCGCGGAACTACCTCTAAGCGCATTGTGCAATTGCTACGAGAAGCTGGAGCTAAAGAGGTACATATGCGTATTTCTTCTCCTCCTCTTAAATATCCTTGCTTCTACGGTATTGATATTCAAACCACAAAGGAACTTATTGCAGCAAAACATTCAGTCGAAGAAATACGCGAGTATATTGATGCTGATTCCTTAGCATTTTTGTCTTTAGATGGATTAGTAGAGTCGATTGGATTAAAAAAGCCAGCGCCTTATGGCGGTTTGTGTGTTGCTTACTTTAATGGCGACTACCCTACTGCACTAGACGATTACGGCGAAGAATTCTTGGCTTCACTTACTCCTGAAGAACGCGAACATTTGCAAGAAGTGAGAAAGCACAGCAAATATTCACACGAAAATCTTATATAACTTAATATTTTAATTGTTTACCGCAATTTATAAATAAAATTTAAGAAAATACTTATAACATAGTTATGAAAGGAATCAATATGCCACACGCATATGAAGAGGCTGGCGTAAGCGTAGAAGCAGGATACGAAGTAGTACGTCGTATTAAATCGCATGTGAATCGCACGAAACGCCCAGGCGTTGTAGGTGGCATCGGCGGATTTGGCGGCTTATTTGATTTGGCATCTCTTGGTTACAAAGAGCCAGTGCTGATTTCTGGTACGGATGGCGTTGGAACCAAGCTTGTGATTGCAAAAATGATGAATAAGCATAACACTATTGGCATTGATTGCGTTGCAATGTGCGTAAACGATATTGCAGCTCAAGGTGCCGAGCCTCTTTTCTTCCTCGATTACATTGCGTGTGGGAAAAACAATCCTGAAATACTTGAGCAGGTAGTTTCAGGCGTTGCAGATGGTTGCGTGCAATCAGAAGCAGGTTTAATTGGCGGCGAAACTGCTGAAATGCCTGGAATGTATGACGAAGACGAGTACGATCTTGCAGGTTTTGCAGTAGGCGTTGCAGAACGTTCGAATATTGTTGACGGCTCTGCTATTTGCGAAGGCGACGTGCTTATAGGACTTCCTTCTTCAGGAGTTCATTCAAATGGATTCTCTCTTGTTCGCAAAGCTTTGTTTGAAGAAGCAGGTTTTAGCGTTGACACCAAGTTAGATGAGCTTGGCGGCAAAACGCTTGGCGAAGTTCTTCTTGAACCTACTCGAATCTACGTAAAAGCTTTGAAGCCACTTTTTGCTGAGCATCTTATTAAGGGAGTTGCTCATATTACAGGCGGCGGATTTATTGAAAATGTTCCTCGCATGTATGCGGATGATTTGGCTGCAAAAATTGATACCACTAGCTGGAGCGTTCCACCTATTTTTGGCGTTATTGAAAAAGCTGGAGAAGTTACTCACGCTGAAATGTTCAACGTTTTTAATATGGGAATTGGCATGGTTTTGTCAGTTGATGAAAGCAAAGCAAACGAGGCAATGCGTATACTAAACGAGCATGACGAAACCGCTTATATTATTGGCAAAATGGCTAAGCGCGAAAACGCTGCAGTTGAGTTGTTGTAAACCGCAAAAAACGCAAAACAGTAGACAGCAAAATCTTAAAGCAATAAAGGATTAAAAATGAAAGTTTTAGTAGTTGGTTCTGGCGCTCGCGAACACGCTATTGCACACGCGTTACTTAAAGGAGAAAGCGTTGAAGAAGTAACTGTTGCTCCTGGAAATCCTGGTATTGCAGCAGATGGAATTCAAACTGTAAACATAAGTCAATCAGATCATGACGCTCTTATTAAGTTCGTTAAAGACAATAACTACGATTTTGCGTTCATTGGTCCTGAAGTTCCGCTTATGAATGGCATTGTTGACGATTTTGAAGCGCATGGAATTGCCGCTTTTGGTCCAAACAAAGCCGCAGCTCAAATTGAAGGCTCTAAAGATTTCGCAAAAAAGCTTATGGCTCGTCACAACGTTCCAACTGCCTCCTACAAAACATTTGACGCTTTGGAGCCTGCACGCGCATACGTTCTTGAGCATGGTGCTCCAATTGTTATTAAAGCGGACGGTTTGGCTGCTGGAAAAGGCGTTACTGTTGCTATGGATGAGCAAACAGCAGTTGATGCTTTGGAAGATATTTTCGTCGATCATCGTTTTGGTCAAGCTGGAGCAAAAGTTGTTATTGAAGAATTTTTGCAAGGTCAAGAGTTTTCACTTATGAGTTTCGTAAGCGGAACTGATTTTTGGGTTATGCCAATTTCTCAAGACCACAAACGCGCTAACGACGGCGACACTGGTCCAAATACTGGCGGCATGGGAGCTTATAGTCCTGTTCCACAAATTAGCGACGAAACAGTTCAGCGTGCTATTGACGAGATTGTGCGCCCAACTGTTGAAGGACTAGCTAAAGAGGGCACGCCTTTTACCGGTGTACTTTATGCTGGATTAATTGATACAGCTTCAGGGCCTAAAGTTATTGAGTTTAATGCTCGTTTTGGAGACCCAGAAACCGAAGTTGTTCTTCCAAGACTTACTAGCGACTTTGGTGAAGCTATTTTTAACATTTTGCATGGCAAAGAACCAACATTTACTTGGATTAAAAATGGCGTAACTCTTGGAGTTGTATTAGCAAGCGAAGGCTACCCTGGCACTTTAGTTACTGGAACTCCTATTCCTCAAATTCCTGTTGACGAAAATCAAGGTCAGCACGTGTATTATGCAGGAGTAAAAAGCGATGAAGAAAGCGGCAAACTTCTTACTTCTTCAGGTAGAGTAGCTCTTGTGCAAGTACATGGAGACGACGTAAAAGACGCTCAAAACAACGTCTACAGCATATTAGATAAGCTTAATCTTCCTCACATGTTCTTTAGGCATGACATTGCGTCAAAAGCACTAGACTTGTAGAGGATTAGCCGACTATCTGATTATCTTAAAAACCAAGAAAGTTTGTATTTTTAAGATAATGTTTCCCAGCTGTAATGTCGTACTGAATCAAGCGGTAATCATGCAATAATTGCTTAGTTTCTTTATTCATATTATTAGCAATCATTGGCTTACCATGATTATCCAGATAGATGGATTGTCCTTCTGGAATCCTATCCCAACCTTGAATCTTATTGACTACAGGAGGCTCCATAGCACTAACCTTATCGTGTAATCTAGTAAGGAAAGCTATATAGGGCGAAACCTTTGAATTAGTATGAGATGCTACTTGAGATATGAAGAAGTTTGGAGACGAATAAGTATTTTTATGAATATTTTTAATCTTATTTGTCTCAATAGCTTTTCTATTTGACCAAATAAAGTAGTCAGTTAAATGCAGATCTAGAGAATTATTTTGATCTGCACTAGCCGTACTGTATACGCCAGGAAGATGATCGCCGTAAAACACAACAGTAACAGGCTTGTCAATTGAATCAAGATTCTCTAAGAACTTTTGCGTAGCATGATCCGTGTAATTAACACCCTTAGCATATGTTTCAATTGATGATGTTTCCGATTGTCCTAAATTAGGTGAACCATCTTTTGCTTTTGCAACAAAATCATTATTCTTATACCAATTTCTATAAGGCATATGATTTTGCATTGTGACTACTTGCACAAACTGCGGCTTTTTACTAGCAGAAATTGACTCAAATGCGCTATCGTAAGCTGAAGAATCTGAAACATAAGGAGATTTATCCAACATTTTTTTATGAGAAATAATATTAGGACCTTCAAGAGCATAAAACTTACTAAAACCGAACTTCTTGTAGTTTATTGATCTAGAATACATGCTTGGCTCATATGGATGAAAAGCTACAGAATTTCCTTCACTACCCCAATATCTGTTGATTGTAGGAGTCCAAGAAGAATTTGGAACAAGCTGCTGATACGGGCTTGTAAGAGATGAATTGAAGTTCACCATGCTCAATCCCGTAAGAGACATATATTCGAGATTCGCTGTTCCCCCACCATAACCAGAAGAAAGCATTAAACCACTATCTGTTTTCTCTTTCAAAGAGCTTATAAATGGCATTGGATTCTTATTCAGTTGCAATCCTGGAACCCTCATTGGGTTTGAGAAAGATTCCGAAAGTACATAAACCACAGTATTGTCTGAAATTTTGCTTTTGCGAGAAACATTGATTTTCTTAGCTTCAGTATCATATTTTTTTAGAAGAGCTTTCATAGTGGATTCATTGTAATCCGCTGGTTTATCCATAACTTTTGGATTCACTTGTCTTAAGAAAGCAACTAAAGCACCGTTTCTTTGCGAATCATAAACAGAATCCCACATCGCAGGAGCATCGCCCATAAACTTAGCAAAACCGTTAGCACTAGAACCAACTGTTCCAACCCCAGAAACATACCATCCAAGACCCAAAAAACACACTAAGCATGTAACAACTCTAATTACAATAGAAATGCGAAAATCCTTAGTAAACACGATTTTTCCGCGATTTACATCTACAAAATGCATAAAAATAGCAGCAATAACAGCTACAAGTACAGCAATTATGGAGCAGACAATCACGGCTATAGCATTATCCGGCAGAAAAGATGCGATATTCCCCGTATTACTCTTTAAAAAGTTCAAGTCCGCTGGAAGAATTGTCTCGTATCTAACATTAACCTTCATATACTCGATTACAGAAATTATTACAGATAATGTAATCAGAATAAGTGTAGTAATCCAAAAACGATTTATTACCATCAACAGAATTCCGTAAATTAGAGCAACTATAAGCAGATTCAAAACGAATACAAAATTTAAGCTAATCCACATTTTTGAAATTATGTTCCATGCGCTTGCCGAAAGCGAGGAAGTCATTTCCACTCGTCCAGACCTTTGAACAGAAAGCTGCACAATCATAACCATTATTGCATCAAATACAACGAACAGAACCGCATACAGCCATCGCGGAATCGCAAGCTTAAAACGTTTAAAAATAGTAAGAAAATTGCTTAATGGCAATTTCACACCCTTCTAATTACATGACTAATACATAACTCATTTACGCATCTATGTTACAAATACATTTTAATTATCGCCATCGTCATAAATAAACATAACTTGTAGTAAACAATTGTGTATATTCATACTTTTGACGTATTGTAATAAACTCTGTATCTTTTATCATTATAATTGATGACATAATATAGAAAATTTTAAGGATTACGAATTATATTATCAACGGCTATATTTTTTGACAGCTCTAATCTAGTGAGGTTTTAAGGAACAGTAAAAATGAAGTTTATTGCCACAATTAACCTAATGCACGGCATACTACCTATAAGTATATTCGCAATATCTGGATTATGCTTAGCTGTCCTTTTAATAACAAAATCTAAAAAAATAAAGTATTTTCCATCTCTTTTAACACAATTAGGTTCTGCATCATTATTCGCAATTATATTTGGATTTATAACTTGGCTTATTTCAGACGTTTTTCTTGTATTCGGAGTAAGCCTAGGATGGCTCGTGATTTTTTCTATTGCAGGAGGATTTGCAGCCGTAGGATTTGCTTTAAGCGCTGCGATAATATCTAAAGGATATAGAAGAGCTTTCGCAATATTTTCAATTATTCTGTTTATTTTAGCCACAATGATTCGCGTAAATATGATTTATGGCGAATACACAACTATTGGATCAGTATTTGGATTAGGTAATTATCCAAAGCTTGAAGAGCATAATAAACATAATGGGGTTATGGAAATCGCTGATTGGAATTCACTCGCAGCACAAAACAAGCTCCCAAAAATACCATCCAAAGGAATAAGTAGATCCGTTAAAATTCCCGCAACAACATCTAACTTCCGTGCCCGCACCGCAAACGTCTACTTACCACCAGCAGCTTTAACAAAATACGCTCCAAAACTGCCTGTAATGGTTCTTCTTTCTGGTCAACCAGGAAGCCCTAATAGGCTATTTGCTGCGAGCGAAATTGTAAACACCTTAGACGCTTATGCTAAGGATCATAATGGTTTAGCTCCGATTGTTGTGTCACCAGATCAAAACGGTACTGCAACACACAATTCTCTTTGCGCGGATACAAAGGTTTATGGAAAAGCACAAACTTATTTGACAAAAGATGTTGTTAATTGGATTCATAAAAATCTACCAGCCAGCAACAATCCAGCACTTTGGCTAATGGGAGGATTTTCTCAAGGAGGAACTTGCGCAACTCAGATTGTGCCAGCTTATCCTAAACTATTTGGAAACATGTATTCTGCAGGCGGAGAACTAGAGCCAACATACAAGAATCGCGATGAAACAATAAAACGTTATTTTGATGGAGATCGCAAAAAATACGAAAAGCATATTCCAGCAAACATAATGAGAAAAAATGCTCCTTTAAAACAAAATTATTACTCTATAGCTGGAGCTTGGGATCCTAAATCGCAAGTAAATCAGTCTAATATTGCTATAGCGGCTCATAAGTCTGGAATAAGCGTTATAACCATGATTTCTAAAGGATCTGGACACGATTGGCATACCGTTCAAAATGGGTTAAAAGTTGTAATCGACCATCTTTGTAAAGATTCTGGAATAACAAGCAATTATCCAGATTTAAACTCTTATAATAATATTCAAGTGGTTATCAATCAGAAGGTGAGGCGATAAATCATGCCAAACTTTTTATCAAAAAATCACGAGTCTACAGCAAAACATCATTTAAGCGTTCTTACCAACGATGTGCGCATGTGGCTATCGCAGCGCGTGCTAGCAGCGAAAATAACTCTAGTTTTCTTGGTTATTAACCTTATTCACTGGGTTTTCAGTACCGTAATGCACATCTATACTTATGGCACCAATGCAACTCTTTCACAATTCTTCTCGTATCATAAACCGAAAATAAGCTCTACTTTTTTGTTTGGGCATAGAAATATTACACAGCTTCTGATTAAACTATTCCACTCGCTATTTTTTGTAAATAGTTTCTCATCTCTAATAGTAAATGCAATACTTTCACTTGTTTTAATAGGATTAGCCGAAACACGTATCGGTAAAATGCGTTTGCTTTTTGTTTCCGTAACAAGCACTCTTATTGGAACAATACTCGGGCTTACTTTAATCGGTAATCTTTCAATGATTATTAGAAACATGCGTTGGATTACTAGAATACCAATTAGACTTTCTCCTTTTACACTTTTTGTTGGAGCTTTTATGGCTGCAGCAACATGCGAATCAATATTGTGGCGTAGACGAATGTTTGTTTTGGGATATGCAATCACGTCTGCAATGCTTCTTTATAGTGGAAATCCTGGGGATTATTGCACAATTTTTGCAGCAATTTGTGGCCATATTATTGGCAATCTGATGAACAAAAATAGCAATGCTAATACAAATACTGTGAAAAGCGCGAACTGGTGGGAAGGAACAGACTACGAGATTAGACGTCTATTTGCCATAACTCAACTTGTTATGGCTTTAGGACCAGTTCTTGCACTATCTTCTAGATCTCATGCTGGAATACTAACTACATTAGGTTTATTCATGTCTCCGCAAATGGGTACGAAACCGTGGCTAGCAAGATGTATATCAAACTATAGTTCAAGCAGTTGCCTGCTTCATTCAGGATTACAACACGCAACAATAGGAGGTCTTTGGATTCGTATTCTTTTGCCTATTGTCACTTTAATGATTATATCTTGGGGACTTTTACGCGGAAGAAGACTTGCAGCTTATGCTGCTATAACAATCAACGGAATTACAGCAGTATATGCAACAATGTATTTTGCTATTTTGCCTTTGATTGCAACTAAACAAACTATGATTTTCCACAAGAATAATGCTACTTCTATAGCCTTTATGCTTACAGCTTTGCCTCCTTTATTAATAGCAATTCTACTGTTTATAAGCATAAAGCATTTTCCAAATCATAGTGATAAGCTTGAGCGCAGAGTTGGATTAGTTGCAATTGTTTTTGCACTATTTTCTACTGGAATAGGATATGTTTGCTTCGGGTTGATTGCACCAAATGAATTTAAGCCTGTAGCAGACTTGCATCATTTACTACGTGATCTTCCAGGGCGTTGGATGCCTATGGGCTTTGGATTAAGGTCCAATGCCATGCTTACACCTATAACTCCTTTGTCTTCAGCAATAACTCAAGGTGTTGGAGTTCTATTCTGGCTTGTTCTTTTTGCTGTTTGCATGGTGTGGTTTAGAAACAAAATAACAATTAATGAAGAAGACCGCAAAAAAGCAAGCGAGTTAGTTCAACTTGGTGGAGACACCATGAGTTTTATGACAACATGGCATGATAACCACTATTGGTTCTCCGCCACTGAACATTCTGCAATAGCATACAGACTAAAATATGGAGTTGCTTTAACTCTAACTGGTCCTTTTGGAGATAAAACAGAATATAAACAAGATTTGAAAGCGTTTATTCAACTTTGCGAACAAAATTCATGGTCTCCAGCATTCTACGCTGTTCACGATGAAGAACGAAAAGCCTTGGAATCTATTGGTTTTTCTTCTATAAAAGTTGGAAGCGATATGCTAGTCTACCCTAAAGAGTGGCAAACTAGGGGTAAAAAGTGGCAGGATATTCGCACTGCCATAAACAAGGCAAAACGTGATGGAATAACAGATGTTCTTAGCACTTACAACGATGCTCCTTGGGAAGTTCAGCAACAAATTATTGAGATTTCGGAAGAATGGGCGGAACTTAAAGCCCTTCCAGAAATGAAGTTTACTCTTGGCGGTTTGGAAGAATTGCATGATCCTAGAGTAAAGATTTTGTATGCGATTGACGAGAACAATCGCGTTCTTGGGGTTACAAGTTGGATGCCGACTTATGACAATAATCGCGTAATCGGGTGGACTCTTGATTTTATGAGACATCGCACGGATAGCCCTAATGGAATTATGGAGTTGCTTATTGCTAGAATGGCGGAACGGTTAAGAGACGAAGGTCTTGAAAATCCAGAATCTGCTGTGGAGTTTATGAGTCTTTCTGCAGCTCCTCTTGCTGGAATAACAGATATTTGTGAAAATTCTACATTAAGCAATGAGGATTCTAGTAAAGATATCCAGGCAAGCCAAAAGCCTACAATTCATGGAGATTCTCAATCTTCAAATCATCATGAATCAAATGATATTATTGTTCATACGCTTGAAATGATGTCCGATATTTTGGAGCCAGCATACGGATTTAAGTCGCTTTATTTCTTTAAAAAGAAGTTCCAGCCTACTAATAGACCTGTATACATATGCTATTTGGATTCTGCAAAACTAGCACAAATATCGTTAGCTGTTACAAGCTCTTATTTGCCAGAGACTAATCCTAAGCAGATTTTAGAAATGCTAAAAACTCTTAAAAAATAGTTCATGTAATGAAAAATCAGCCTAAATTCTAAATCTAGGCTGATTTTTAACTGTAATTAATTAGATTGATTAATGAGTTTGCAATCAATCTACACTCTGATTACAGTCTGGGCATAATCCAAACACTTCCAAAGTGTGATCTATAACCGTATACCCATGAGATTCGGCGATCTTGTGAATCCAACCCTCATCATCAGGAGGCTCTATATCCACGGTTTTACCACACTTTTCACACACAAGATGGTGGTGATGAGTATTCTCATCGCAAATGCGAAATAGTTGCTGTCCATTAAAACGAACAGTATCAACATCGCCACTTTGTGCAAGCATATTAAGCTGACGATACACTGTGGCTAAACCAATGATTTCACCATCTTCCACAAGCAGGCGATGCAGATTCTGTGCAGAAACAAAATTACGCGAAGCTCTTAAATGTTCAAGAACAGTTTCTTTTTGCTTAGTGTTTCTGCGTACTGGCTCACCAACCATTATTTAACCTTTTACCTTTCAAACTATTAAAAAATCTAATACTAGTCCAACAAACTATAACTATTTAAATTTTAAGACTAATACTAAATCTTTTAATCAAGCTCGTCATCCCAACAGCCAGTAGCATCTAATTCTGCAGCTTCTTTAACTGGGTCATCACACAAAACAGTAATATGACCCATTTTGCGATTTTTACGAACCTCAGCCTTTCCATAGTCATGAACATGCCATTCTGGATGCTCTAATATAAGAGAACGAGTAGGAGCAACATGTTGACCAAGAACATTAACCATCACTGCAGGAGAAAGCAGCTTAGGCTTTTTTAAAGGCCATCCAACAATACCGCGAATATGTGCTTCAAACTGATCCATATCGCAAGCTTCAATCGTGTAATGCCCAGAATTGTGAGGGCGAGGAGCAAGCTCGTTTACTACTACACGATTATCTTTAGTAATAAATAACTCAATGCCAAGCGTTCCAGCAAGCTCAAAACCTTTAGCCAGTTGAAGCGCTAAATCGTGTGCGGTCTCTTCTACAACAGGATCCACAACTGCAGGTGCGAGAGTCATATGAAGAATGCTATTGTGATGAACGTTTTTTACAAGAGGATAAGTCACAAAATCATTACCATTGCCGGAAACAAGAATTGAAGCTTCAAAAGCAAAATCTACAAAGCCTTCAAGAATAGACGGAGGGAATTTTCCTCCCCTATCGGAACGGTGATGAATATTAGCAACATCTTCTTCAGTGCGAAGAACATCCTGACCATGACCATCATAGCCACCACGACGAGTCTTAAGAATAGCAGGCAAACCAATTTCTTCGATTGCTGCGTCTAAATCGTCAAGATTATTGACTTCACGCCATTTAGCTGTTTCAATGCCATGCTTATTAATAAACTCTTTTTCACAAACACGATCTTGTGTAACACGCAATAAATCTGTGCCCTGAGGAATAGCTGTTAAATGACGAACCTTATCTAACGCATCTGCGTTAACATTTTCAAACTCGTATGTAAGAACATCACAACGTTCAGCAAGCTCGCGCAAGCCTTCAGGATCATCATAATTTGCCTCAACCTGCAAATCTGCAACCTGAAATACTGGGCAATCAAGCGTTGGATCTAAAACTCCTATGCGGAATCCCATATGTCTAGCTGCAATAGCCATCATGCGTCCCAATTGACCGCCGCCAATAATTCCAATAGTGGCTCCTGGCATCAAACGCTCTACAGCACCATTAGTGACTTCAGATAAGCTCGGCATTAGATTCCTCAACCTTCTCTTTTAATTCTTGACGGTAATCTTCAAGTTCGTCTGCAAGACGATTATCTGTTGTGCTCAACATGCTTACTGCAAGCAAACCAGCATTTGTAGCTCCCGAGTTGCCCACAGCTGTTGTAGCAACAGGAATACCACCAGGCATTTGCACTATAGAAAGCAAAGAATCCCAGCCCGAAAGAGCATGGGATTTTACAGGAACACCAACAACTGGAAGAGTTGTTTGAGCAGCAATCATACCTGGTAAGTGTGCTGCTCCACCAGCGCCAGCAATAATTACGCGAAAACCATTTTTTCTAGCACTGTGAGCAAAATCTGCCATAAGTTCTGGAGTGCGATGTGCAGAAATAACTTTTTTCATATACGGCACTCTGAATCTTTCTAGGATTTCGCAGGCATGACGCATGGTTTCCCAATCACTTGAAGACCCCATAACAACTGCCACAATAGGCTTAGAATCTGACACTTCAGCCACAACAACCTCCCCGTGTATGCACTGATACGCAACTTCTGCGCAAAGGTTACGCACAGGTTTTACTTTACGCAGAAGCACGGAAAAATCGTTGATAATTAGTCTTTTATATTATTTTTTTGTTAACTGTTTGTTTTTGAGAACATATTTTATGTCTGCAGCAGCCGCCACATCGCTCGAATGTGTTACAACAATCACGCATTTTCCGTGTTTATGAGCTGCGTCTTTTAAGATTGATATAACTTCTTGTGTTGTATTTGGATCCAAGCTACCTGTTGGCTCATCGGCAAGAATAACAGGAGCAGAAGATACAAGCGCTCGCGCAATAGCCACTCGCTGCTGCTGCCCGCCAGAAAGCTTTGTTATATTTCTAGTTGATTCGTCTTCACTAAGTCCCAGTTCTTTAAGAATCTTGGAATCAGCATTTGAATTAACAAGACGCAAGTTTTCTACAGGAGTCAAGTAGTCGATTAGATTGAAATTCTGAAAAACTAAAGACACATGATTCTTGCGATGATTAGAATATCCACCATTCTTGGAAATATCTTGTCCATCAAACAATACTGTTCCTTTTGTTGGAGTATCTAATCCCGCTAGAAGAGATAGCATAGTGGATTTTCCAGCTCCAGATTGACCTGTAATACTGTATATTTTCCCTGATTCAAAATCCGCATTAACGTTTCTAAGAACAGGAATATTAGTTGCACCATAAGAATAATCAACGTTGTTAAGTTTTAATAAAGTAGTCATAATAAAACTCCAATATTTTCTAAATTTAATATTTCATACTTAATATTTAATACTTGTAAATTTTTAATTTTCTATCAGAATCCGAATCTTATTCTTAATAAAATCCAGTTAAATCCAATCTTCTAATTGATTCATATTAATTATCTAAGAAAATCACCTCAGCTCATTGAATTCAATACAAAGCGAGGCTTTTTAAACATTATTGGCGCAAGAGCAATGCATAGAGATACAAACGCTATAGCAAATCCTATAAGAATAGCAAAAAATGTTTGTTTATTTGGAATCCAAGAAATGCTTAAGTCAGAAATTGTACTATTTGAGACATTAGCCAATAGCATTGATCCTACACTTGAAGATATTGCAGACCCAATTAGAATTGATGCAACTGAACAGAAGGCTGTTATTATAAAAACTTCTATAATCATTTGCAAAGCTATTACAGACTTGTTCATACCAATTGCCATTAGAACTCCAACTTCGTGAATCCTTCCTCGAACCCAAAAAACAAGAACTAAACCAAGCACTATAATTCCGACTAATGCAAGACACATTAAAATCATTGTTACTAGTTGCTTAACTGTTTTTACAGATTGAAGAACAGAGGCAAATCTTTGCGCATTGTTTTCTACAGAAAGCATGCCATCGCCATCGTTTTTAGCGATTTTATTAGCTTCTTCTAAAGCTTTAGTTAGATTATTTGAATTTTGCATAACGCACTTTATAGAACTGCGATTTTTACTTCCAGACAGGTAAAGAGCGGATTCTAAATCAGTTATTACGCGATTTTCGGAAGAGTCTGACGGCAACGCACCTTTTGTTTGCATCTTGCCAGAAAAAATACCAACAACCTTAAGATTAATGCTTTTGCTGCCTTGTTTTAGCTTTAAAACAGAGCCGAGTTTAAGATTATTTTGCTTAGCAAAAGACTTGTGAATTATTGCAGATTTTGCGCGCTTAAAGTCGCCAGGTGCCGAAGAATCAATATGATTACCTTCCTCAAGCTTATATAATCCTTCTTGAAATCCTTGTGATAACTGTGATCTAGTTGTTCCCGTTATTGAAACAAGCGAAAACATCTCATCATTGTCTAAACGCGGACCATGTATTGGCGCTACAATTTTAACGTTAACAGGATTTGCTAAAACATCTTTTTCTTCTGCAATAGTTTTTATTCCACTAATCTTTTTAAATTTTGCAATAAGATTTTCTGGAATTCCTTCGTTTTTTTGCAAATCTTGAGGAATATCTTGCTGCGATTGATTAGCAGAATCACTAGCAGAATCAGACTCTGGTAAAGTCTCTCCCTGCGTTTTTGCATAAACGCTAAAACCTAAGCCAATATTAGAAGCTATTTGATTCTCAAGATTTTTTACAGAAGCAATAACTCCACTCTGGCAAATAAGCGCACTAAGAACAACCGTAATAATCAAAGCTAAAATAGCACTGCGCCTTGGTTTTCTAACTATAGCTAGCCAAGCTCTTTTTATAATTTGAGTCATTTTACCACCTACTTTTGCAGCCAACTACTTTTGCATGCCAAGCAAATCTCTAGGAGACTTTCGCAAAATAGGAAGATAAGACAACGCAACTGCCACAATAATAACCATCAGAACAATTAATGACGATTGAATTAAACATTCTGTGTTAACTTGAACAGCAATCTTATCTAATGTTCTCGTTGCCATGCTCGATTCTAGATTTCCTCCAGCTTGACCCATCGAACTAAGCTGCTGCGCGGCAGAATTTTTTACTGAGCCTAATGCGCAATCACTAATCCAAGGAGATATTGCGCTCGCAAAACCGTAACCTATTGCAATAGCTGGAATAGCAAGTATCACAAGCTCAAAAAGCTGCTGCAACACAAGGGACGCCTTTCCAACACCAATTGAAGTTAGAACACCAATTTCTCTTCTACGCTCATTAATCCAAAGAATAAGCACTAATCCTAAAGCAATTACAGCAAACGCGCTTACTGCAATAACTGTTATGTTCATCATGGATTTTACGCCTTTTGCTGCTCCAATCATGCCTTGTACGAATTGATCATCTCGAGTAATCTGATAGTTTTGCAAATCAATCGGCAGCTTAGACGCTTCTTCAATCACAGAATCTGCGTCCGCTCCTTTTTTAACCTTAAAACTTGCGTCCTGGTATATTTCTTTTCCAGGCTTATATTTGTAAAGTTCTCTAGTTGTTTTTAAATCTGTATACACAGTGTTTGCAGTTAATTCCGCACGTGTTGCAACTGGGCGATTATTAGCTCCGCCATAAATTCCAACTATGCGTGTTTTTACTTGCTCCGTAGAATGGTTAAGATTATCGGCGTCAAACGGGTTTGCTTTAAGTGTTAACGAATCGCCTAATTTTAAGCCATTTAGTTTTGCTAAATCTTCGTGGATTAAGGAAGCATGCTCATCTGATTCTTGCAAAGCTCTTCCTTTAACCATGTGAATTGATTTTGTTTTGAACGCATTTAGACCCTTAGAGGAGTTTGTTCCCTCTAGGTTTACAGCGTTTCCGAATTGCTTTTCTCTACGAGCATCGTAGTCTTGAACACCTTTGATTCTAGCTGCTTTTGCACCAACTAAATCGGCAGTAACATTTTGACGCAAAACATACGAATCAACATTTTTTAGTGACGCTATTTTTTTAACATCACTTGGCTTAACAGTTCCTGCTCCCCTAGGAGTTCCAGGATTTACTTGCGGATTATTTGCTAAAACAAAACTAGATTCTGCCTGTTCTTCTACCTTTTTGCCTTCTTTTTCTGCAGCAATCGCAACTGCAGAAGATGCCAGCAGAAGCGTTGAAATTAATGCTAATATTACAAACACTATTGCTGATTTCACTCTTTTTCTCAAAACGTAGCGTATTGCGCGAGAAATAAATGTCATCGACTACCTTCCTCATTGAACACTTGTCATTATGAAATTGTCTGTTACAAAATAGGTACAATAAGTACAATCTCGTAGCTTATATGATTTACCCTTATAAAAAGCTAAGAAAGAACTGTTGATTTTCTTTAAATATCTTAGAAAATTTTATGAAAATTACTGATTTAATCTAAAAAATATGCGCAATATTGTTATAATCATTTTAAATATTTTTAGTTGTCGAATGATTATAGAAGAAAATTACGCAAACAAACTATAAGTTTTACTAATTAAAACTTACTAGTCAAAAAAATTTATTTTGCATGATTTAACTAGAATTTGCATGATCATTTTGCAAGATTTGCATAGATAAAAGCGTGTAAAACAAACAAGGCGCGCACATTGTATTACCAAAGCGCCCGCCTTAATTATTTTTATTTATAAACAAACCTAAATCGACCCAAATCTAACTAAAGCGCGGTACCGTGCTGATCGAGTCGCGGATTTTGCTTAGAGTTGCTAAAGCTAAAGAACAGCCCAAACACGCCCAAAGCAAACAACACTGCAACAGTTATAACAAGCACCATTGGCTGACTTGGCAGCCACATAATTACCAAGAACGCGAATGCAGAAAGCAAGAGAACAGCCCAAGAACACACGCCAATAACTTTGCGAACAGTATTCCAAGTATCATCTCCAGCCTTAGCTCGCTTAATATTACGAGTTAACTGTTCCTCTTGTTCTGTAACGCTAGAAGATGGCTTCCAACCGTCAACGCCGTTTTCTTGGAGCCTTCTTGAATGTTCTTGCAGATTGTATTCGTCAATCATTCCACCGCGACCGCGGCCATTCGTTTGATCGTATTGAGACGGGATTCCCCTACGACTCTGCCTGGCTTTTGCTCTACGCTCTTTGCGGTTTGCCATGATTGATTCCTTTCTGCATTGAATTTTCACACAATACGAATCATTTTAACGCATAACTAAGCCATTTTGGCACGCGTCAACAATTTTTTCGATTAATAAATCGTTTAATAAACGCCCTTTTCGAGTGGCAGCAATACGATTTTTGTTCAACACTGCCAAATCTTCTTTACACACTTCGATTAGCACTTTTTGCAAATAAGAATCGTCAAATTCGCAATTTGCTTTACGCATCTTTGTACACAATTCATCAATACTAAGACCTTCCCTAATGCGCAACCCAAGCATTACCTCTTCTATCAACGCATCCTCGCTATTTATACACTCGTAGTTTTGCCAAGGCACGTTTCCTGCATTAATCGCATGCGCCCAACGTTTTGGATGCAAAATATCCCAAGATCTAAGATTGTAAAACTTGCTTGAATCCGCCAAAAGAGCACAATCATCCATGCTTTGCTTGCTAATGCCGCTAACAGAATTGTAGTGAGAATGAGCCCCTGGGCCAATTCCTGCCCAATCAATGTTCTTCCAATATCCAAGATTATGTTGAGACTCAAAACCAGTGCGCGCCCAATTAGAAATCTCATACCACTCTAGGCCCGCAGAATTAAAAAGCTCGTCTGCAACTTCGTATTTCGCGGCTTCATCATCGTCATCTGGCGCGTGAATTGTGCCAGCAGCAATTTGGCGACCCATTTTTGTGCGCGGCTCTACTGTTAGCGCATACGCGGAAACGTGGTTAACGCCCAGGCTCAAAGCCATTTCTACCGACTTTCGCCAATCGTCTAGACTCTCCCCTGGAGCTCCATAAATCAAATCAACACTCGAACGCAAACCACAAGCATCCGCTGTTTTAACTCCGCGCTCTACGTTTTCTGGAGTATGCGTGCGGTCAAGCGTTTTTAACACATGTGGCACAGCCGATTGCATTCCGAAAGATATTCGCGTAAATCCACCTTCTGCAAGCGTCTCAATATAAGACTCGTCTGCAGTGTCTGGATTTGCTTCCGTAGTTATTTCCGCGCCAGGCATAATGCCCCACAAGTTACGTATTTCTTGCAAAATTCGCACTAAATCTTGCGCTTTAAGAACGGTCGGAGTGCCGCCGCCAAAGAAAACAGATTGCGCTTTAGGCTCGAAAATCCCGTGAAATTCCTGCCACTTTTTTACAAGACGCATCTCTAGAATCGCAACATCCGCGTACCCTTCACGACTCGCACCTTCGCCCAAATCACGAGCAGTATACGTATTAAAATCGCAATAACCGCAGCGACGCAAGCAAAACGGCACGTGCACGTAAACTTCAAAAGGCATGCTTTTAGTTTGCATAGCTGATTTATTTAATTCAGCATCCAACTCTAAACTCATCCTTCAGACTTTTGCGCTGCACGAATCTTATCTTTAGTGTCTCTATCGTTTGCGCCATCATCCGTAGCCAAAGCCGCAACAAACGCTTCTTGAGGAACTTCAACGTGTCCAAGCATCTTCATGCGCTTCTTACCAGCCTTTTGCTTTTCAAGAAGCTTGCGCTTACGAGTAATATCGCCGCCGTAGCATTTAGCGAGCACGTCTTTTCTAAGCGCACTAATCGTTTCGCGCGCAATAATACGCGAGCCAATTGCAGCCTGAATTGGAATCTCAAACTGTTGGCGAGGAATAAGTCCGCGAAGTTTCTTCGTCATCATAACGCCGTAAGAATAAGCCTTATCGCGATGCACGATGGCGCTAAAAGCGTCAACCTTATCTCCCTGAATAAGAATATCTACCTTAACAAGATCTGCAGCTTGCTCGCCATCTTCGTGGTAGTCAAGAGAAGCGTAGCCCTTTGTGCGGCTTTTAAGCTGATCGAAGAAGTCAAAAACGATTTCTGCAAGAGGAATCCTGTAGTGCATTTCCACGCGATCGGCACTAATGTATTCCATTGTGCCCATTTCCCCACGATGATCTTGGCACAAGTCCATAATAGCGCCAATAAAATCTTTTGGAGCAATAATGTCGGCAGCAACCATTGGCTCAATAATGCGCTTGATTTTGCCTTCTGGGAACTCGCTAGGATTAGTCACATGATGCTCGGTACCGTCTTCGCTAGTAACGTCGTAAGTTACGTTTGGAGCAGTTGAAATAAGATCTAATCCAAATTCTCGGCTTAAGCGCTCGGAAACAATCTCCATGTGCAAAAGACCTAAGAATCCACAACGGAAACCAAATCCCAACGCAACCGACGTTTCTGGCTCGTAAATAAGAGCAGCATCGTTAAGTTTTAGCTTATCGAGAGCATCTCTTAGCTCTGGGAATTGCGCGTTATCTATTGGGAATAAGCCAGCGTAAACCATAGGCTTAGGGTCTCTGTAGCCTTCCAAAGGCTCAGATGCGGGATTTACAGCGCTAGTAATAGTGTCGCCAACTTTAGATTGACTCACGTCTTTTGCGCCTGTAATTACGTAGCCGACTTCTCCAGCTCCAAGCGCCTTGGTTGGAGCCATATCTGGGCTAATAACGCCGATTTCAATAGGATCATGCGTCATGCCAATGCCCATCATATGCAATTTTTCACGCGATTTAAGCTCGCCATCAACCATACGAATATATGTGACGATTCCGCGATACGAATCGTAGACTGAGTCAAAAATAAGCGCACGAGCAGCGCCATTAGGATTTCCACTAGGAGCTGGCACTTCCAGCACGATTTGGTCGAGAAGATCTTTTACACCTTCGCCAGTTTTCCCAGAAACACGCAAAACTTCATTAGGCTTGCAACCAATTAATCCAGCTATTTCTTCCGCATGCTTGTCTGGCTCCGCACTAGGCAAATCGATTTTGTTTAATACAGGAATAATCGTTAAATCATGTTCGATTGCCATATAAAGGTTAGAAAGCGTCTGCGCTTCAATACCTTGAGTGGCATCCACAAGCAAAACCGCACCCTCGCATGCTGCAAGCGCACGCGAAACTTCGTAAGTAAAATCAACGTGACCAGGAGTATCAATCATGCCAAGCGAGTACTCTTTACCGTCAAAAGTCCACGGCACGCGAACAGCCTGCGATTTAATAGTTATTCCGCGCTCTTGCTCAATATCCATGCGATCCAAGAAACGGTCTCGCATCTCACGTTCTGGCACAATTCCAGAAAGCTGCAAAATGCGATCCGCTACAGTAGACTTGCCGTGATCTATATGCGCAATAATGCAGAAGTTGCGTATCAACGATTGATCCGTAAATCCTGGCTGGTTATGCGGTGTAATCAAAGCAAATATCTCCTTTTAAGACACAATGAATATATAGTATAATGTGCATCAAGCACTGTAACTCATTAATGGTAGCAACTTGACTACCCTAGTCCAAGAAGATAAGAACAGCAAGTTATGCACTTAATTACATTTAATTCATGCAGTAAGCATTATGGTGATTAATATTCGTGAAAATTAGTGGTTTTATCCAAGAATCATGCTATGCTTACCCTTTGTATGTCCTTGATATAGCAAACGTCGTTTGGAGTAATAGTGGCAAACATTAAGTCGCAGAAAAAGCGCGTGCTCACCAATGAGAAGGCACACAAGCGTAACGTGGCAGTGAAGTCTGCTTTGAAGACTGCTATCCGCGCTACTCGTGAAGCCATCGCTGCTGGTGACAAGGCTGCAGCTGAAGCTGCATTCGCAGTGGCTGCTAAGAAGCTTGACAAGGCTGCAGGTCGTGGTGTGATTCATAAGAATCAGGCTGCAAACCGTAAGTCTGGTCTTGCTTTGGCAATCAACGCTCTTTAAAATAGTCGCATTAGATTGCGATCTTAATTAGAGTTTGAAAAATCTCCGTTATCATTTGTTTACATTTGGTAACGGAGATTTTCTGTATACTAGAACATTTTTATATAGTAAAACAAGAATCGTTCAAGAATAAATAAAGTAATATCAAACACTAATATGCATTTTGAATTGAATATCACAATACTTTGGTGTATAAACAGCAGCACCAAAGGCTATTATTGAACCAAAAGAGTCCTTAACAATGGATTCAACTGCAAGAGATGGAGTTTTATCTTCAACCTGTAAAACTTTTGCCATGGTTCCACATAGTTGCTCAACATGAACAGACAAATCATTTTCACAAAGCTTTACAGCGTAATCGCTTTCTAGAAACTCTGCTAAAGATTTTTTCGTAAAATCATGAGTCAAAACTTTTGGAAATCTTGAAGCTTCAAGATAAACTACACTGTAATTAGACAAAACGTCATCAACGTACTTTAATCGTTTAACACAAATCAGATCAATTGACTCATCTAAACCAAGCTTATAAGCAGCAGATTCATCTTTAACTACATCATTTTGAATAACTTTGATTCGTATATGTTCTTTGCTTTCAGAATAATTCTGGTAAAAGCCTTGAACCTGGTCTGATATAACTTCACGGTTAACACTGTGAATAACATCTCTTGCTCTAAAAGTTCCTTTGCCTTGTATTCTTACAAGCAGACCTTCCAATATCAGATTATCAACTGCATGTCTAAGAGTAATTCGGCTAACGTTGTATTGCTTACACAATTCTACTTATGGAGGAAGCTGTTCGTCTGGCTCCATTAAGTCAATGCGTTTCCTAAGATTGTCTCGCACGGCAATATATTTAGGTACACCTTCGGTCACAATCCACTCTCCAAATAGTAATTTTCTTTTAAAAGCTATTAAAAAAAAAATCTTAAAAAATGAAGCTTTTAAGAAAATTTTTACAAATTTGCTTTCAAAACACACAACAGTTACATAGTATCAGTATATTATGCCAATATACGATTAAGGCGTGCCTATACTACAAAAGGCTACAATCTTAAATTATTGATTAAAGTTGCTATTTAATCGCAAATTCAAGATTATAACCTTTTAGACTTATCGTTTCTATTTTTAATTGTGATTTAGGTTTAATTTCTACAATAACTCTTCACAATTGTATTAGTTTTCAATTGCATATTTGACTTTACTATTTTCTCTGCGAGTCAACAATATTGAAGACGCATAGAAAAGAATATAAGATATTACAACTGCAATAATACTTACGATTTTGCCTCCTGCAACATTCGTGTAACCAAGAAAAACTCCAGTTACACCAAAATCAGCGTCTGAATAAGTGGAGTTTGCAGAACCAAGATTACCCAAAACAGGCAAAAGAAGTAACGGCAAGAATGTAATAACAATACCATTAACAAAACCGCCTACAACGCAGCCTCTTCTACCAGCTTGGCCGTTGCTAAATACGCCAGTAACACCACCAGCCATAAAGTGCGCAACAATTCCTGGAATAACAACTGTTGTGCCAGCCAAAGCCATAATAACCATTCCAACAATTCCGCCAGCAAAGCTTGCCAAGAATCCAATAAGAACAGCGTTTGGAGCAAAACCAAAAGTCATAGGAGCATCCAATGCTGGTTTAGCGTTTTTAACGAGTTTTTCGGATATTCCCTTAAATGCTGGAACAATCTCATCTAAAACAACCTGTACGCCTGCAAGAATAATGAAAACGCCTGCAGAGAACATTGCAGCCTTAAGAATAACAAACACAATAAAGTTTTGCCCATTAGATAAATGCGATTCAATATATTGCGGCCCCGCAAAAAGTGCTACAACAGCGTAGATAATTGCCATTGAAAGTGCAATGAGAACAGTTGTATCTTTTAAGAATCCAAGAGCAGCTGGGAACTTAATATCTTCAGTAGACTTAGACGGATGCTTTTTAGAAGCTGTAAGTTTTGCAATCAAAGTTCCAATAAGAACTCCACTACTCGTAGGATGTCCAAGTGCAACATCATCTTTGCCGGAAGCAGTGCGCATAAATGACTGAACCAATGCTGGAGAAATCGTAATAAGTAAACCTTGAGCGAATGATCCGAGAATAATAACGGTTAGAGTATCAAAACCTGCGACATTGAAGATTACTGCGAGCATACTTGCCATATAGAATGCAACGTGACCAGTTAAGTAAATGAACTTAAATCTAGATGTTATTGATAAAACAATGTTAACAATCATTCCAAAGAAGAAGATTAATGCTGCTTCTGATCCATACTTCATAAGAACTGTACCGATTATAGCTTCATTATTTGGTACTACGCCTTGAACATGGAACGCATATTGGAACATGCTCCCAAAAGGATTTAGTGCTTCAGTGACTACTCCAGATCCGGCTGCCAATACTAAGAAACCAATCATTGTACGAATAGAGCCTTGTACTATGTCGGAAATCTTTTTGCCTTGTACTGCAAGACCAATTAGAGAAATCATTGCAACTATTACAGATGGTTGTCTAAAAACATCTAGCAGTATAGACAGAACACCGTTCATAGTTCTCTCCTTATATATTTTTATTAATATGTGAGCTGATTTTGGCATGCATAATTTACAAAATTACAAGAGAGAAAATGTAATTAATGCCAAAAGTCTTTTGCCCAAACTTAACTTAGTGCAAGAAGCCATAATAATGGATAAGCCAAGACATAAATTTGTTATAATGTTATATTCAATTTTTGATGATTTTCGTATATATTTTAAATAAAATGAAAATTATTAAGCATAATTGCGATTTAATAGAAAATAATACAACAAAATCGCAAATAATCTGAAATTTACTAGCATTTCATTGCAGAATAACGTAAAAATATGTGAAAATAATCACAATAATTGCAATAAAAGACACACCCACAATGCAAAAATCACGCAAAAAGCCAGAAAAACACTACTCAATAATCCAAGCTAAACCAATCAAAACAGCCAAGAAAAGAAGATTCACAATTGTGTACATAAGCAAATAGCGACCCTTATTATGAGGATACTTATGCGTAATACTCTTGTATGAAATCAAAGATGCCATAGACGCAATAAGCGTTCCCATACCGCCAAGATTAGTACCAATAATAAGCATCTTCCACTGGTCGCAGAAGCCTGAAAGTAAGATAGTAGTTGGAACATTACTAATCATTTGACTAGAAACAACCGAAACTTCCATAGGATGAGAGCCAACCCACATTTGTGCAATCTCGGTAAATCCTGGGACCCTACGCATGTTTCCAATAAAAATAAAGAACATTATAAATGTAAGAGGCAAAGCCCAGTCTAGAGCGCGGAACACATGCGAATCGCAAATAATAAAGGCAATAACAACTGCCAAAACCATAATCCAGTCTGGAATCCAGCCAGCTACTCCACACAAGCACAAAACAAATAAAAGACTATAAACAATAACTCGCCATTGAGTAAAACCAACACCGTAACCCATAACGCGAATCTCATCTGGCTTAGGTGATTTAGAGTGCGGAGCCAAGACACTTTGTTCAATGTCATCTCCATGCAAGCCCTCAAATTGATCGACTTTTCTAGAGCTAAAGAACACAAACGCAAACGCAATCATAAGAATCGCAGCAGTAAGCGTGTACGGAGCCATAATGGAAAGAAATCCACCAGTAGACATTCTAGTAAGCGCTTTAAGATACAAATTGTGTGCATTGCCAATAGGAGTTAGCATACTTCCAACGTTTGCACCAATCGTCATTAAAGTCACAACAAGAATTGCGTGCTTTTCTGCATTCGCCATCATCAAAACAGAAATCGCAAAAGGAACAAAAGTTACAAGTGCAACATCATTAGTTATAAGCATCGCTGAGAAAAACGTTAGAGACATAAGAACCAGAACTAATCCGCGCTCAGTCCTAACTCTTCTAAGAAGATTCGCGCCAATGCTTCTAAAAACGCCTATTCGTTGGAATCCGCAAACAACCATCATTAAGCAAACAAGTTGAGAAATAGTGTTTACGTGAATGTAGCTAAAATATTGCGCATCTGGTGGAACGAAAAAGCAAGAAATAACAGCTAAAACGGCGGCCACAATAAGGATGGTTTCACACTTGACCAAATTCAGAAGCCAGCGCCTCATCGTTCCTCCGTGACAAAAATACACAACTCGTTCAATTGTATAAGAAACCCAATCCAAAGGGGCAAAAATTCCCGACAAAATCGTTGAAATAACAAGGCATATTGTCTTAAAAGAGCTTTAGTTTTGCCACAAAGCGAATAGGCAAAAATCCGCCCATTTTTATGACACGCGCAAAATGGGCGCATGTCGTAGAAGACTATATTATAAATGGAAAAGAAGTCTTGAAGTTTAAGCTTAAAGGCTGAAACAACTTAAAGCAAAAGCGAGAAGCGCAATTATGGCAAACGAAGAATTGCAGAAAACAAAACAAAACAATCATAAAAGAAACACAGCAGATTTGGTTGTAGAATGCCTTGTAAATGAAGGCGTTGAAGTTGTTTTTGGAATCCCAGGCGAAGAAAATATTCCGCTTTTAGAAGCAATTGAACGAAATGGAAACATACGCTTTGTGCTTACTCGCCACGAGCAAGGCGCAGGTTTTATGGCCGCAACTTATGCTCATATTACTGGAAAGCCAGGCGTGTGCTTAGCAACGCTTGGACCTGGAGCATTAAATCTTACTCTTCCAGTGGCTCAGGCAAACGCAAGCACGACCCCGCTTGTTGCAATATGCGCTCAAGGAAACGTATCTCGTCTTTATAAAGAATCTCACCAAATCATTGATTTGGTGTCATTGTTCCAACCGATCACTCAGTGGTCTTCGATGATGTTAGCTCCAAGCACTGCTCCAGAAATGGTTCGTAAAGCTTTCTCAATCGCTCAAAGAAAGCGTCCAGGAGCAACCTGCCTTGTAATCCCAGAAGACATTAGCGAAATGAGCGTTCCAGAAAACGCAAAGCCACTTCCACTTCCAAGACCTCTGCACATCCTTCCCGCTCCAGATACTATTGACGAAGCTGCTAAAATCATTAGCCAAGCAAAAACGCCGATTATTCTTGCAGGAAACGGAGTTGCACGAAGCCACGCTCAAGAACAGCTACGCGCTTTTGCAGAACAGCTTAATGTTCCAGTTGCAACAACATTTGAAGGCAAAGGCGTGTTCCCAGATAATCACCCTAATGCTCTTGGCGTAGTCGGATTCATGCATAGGGATTATGAGAATTTTGCTTTCGATACAGCAGATTTGATTATTGCTGTTGGATTCTCTATACAACAGTTTGACCCTAAGAAGATTAATCCAAATATTGACAAGACTATTATTCACATAAACACATTTGTTGAAGACACAGACGCACACTACCCTACTGCCCTAAACATTATGGCAGATATTGGTCAGACTCTTAAAACTCTTACAAATGTTCTTAAGGATAGAAACATTACTTTTGATGTAACTCACCCAAAGATTCGTCAAATGATTACAGACGAGCTACGTTCGTTTGAAAACGATAACAGTATTCCTATGAAGCCACAGCGTGTTGTATATGACACTAGGCGCGCTGTTCCAGAAGGCACCAAGGTTCTTGTAGACACAGGCGCTTTAAAAATGTGGATGGCAAGGCTTTACCCAACAATGCACCCAAATACTTGCATTATAGACAACAGCCTTTCTACAATGGCTTGGACTTTGCCTGGAGCTGTTGGAGCATCGTTTATTAAAGATAATAGTGGAAAAATCAACACAAAGCCTGTTCTTGCTGTTATGGGCGACGGCAGCTTTATGATGAATGTTCAAGAGATTGAAACCGCTGTTCGCGTGGGTTCTAGAATGGTTGTTCTAGTTTGGGAAGACAACGCTTACGGATTGATTAAGTGGAAGATGGACTTACACGCTGGAGAACACGAATACGTTGATTTTACTAATCCAAATGTTCCAAAATTGGCAGAAAGCTTTGGAGCTAGAGGCCATGTTGTACAAAAGCCAGAAGACTTATACAACATGCTTAAAGAAGCTTTGGAACAAGAAAGCGGCGTTGACGTTATAGCTTGCCCAGTGGATTATAGCGAAAACATGAAGCTTATTGAAAAGCTTGGAGACATTGATTTTGGCAACTAGGTTGATTGTGACAACTAGAGTGCTAATTGCATAAGAAGAATCTCCGCACTTGCATTAATTCAGTTATCATCTGCCAATTTAAAGATAGTTAAAGGTAGTTTTCTGAAGAATAAATGCAATGCGGAGATTTTTATAATACTTTTACAACACGGTTTAAATATTTAATTTTCCTCCTTTGCTTTATCATCGTAGCGTCTGCCAATAAGAGCTGCTCCTAACGCACCAAAGAACACTTCTTGATTTGCAATCACTACACGATCGGGTATTTTTAGTGAGGACAAAAATGACGATTTTTGTTCAAGTCTACAAATGTATTCTTTTACGCCTTTTAATAAAATTGCTCCTGTTTTACTCACTCCTCCACCAATAACAATAATCTCTGGATCAAAAGTAACTGTAATAATCTGTAGTGCACTAACTAAGGTGGAAATGAACTTATTCCATACTTTTTCAGCTTCTTTATTTTTAGCAGAAACATTGCGCAGCAAAGACGCGATAGGATACTCATTCTTTGCTGGCCAAAGTTTAGATAAACCAGTTCCAGAGATTATTGTTTCTACACATCCACGCTGTCCACATGGGCAATCCCTACCCTGCGTATCAGCAACTATATGACCTATTTCTCCAGCCACACCAGTGGAGCCGTGGAAAATAGAACCATTAATGATAATTCCCGCAGAGACTCCAGTACCTAAATTCAAAAACACTAAACTACTAGAATCAGAACCATAATAATTATATGCACCGAATGCTGCAGCATTAACATCATTATCTATTACAGAATTCAATCCAAAACGTTTACGTATTTCAGTCTTAAAATCTATACTATGAGATCCCAAATTTACTGATTCAGATACTTGCCCAGTATGTTGATTAACTAAACCAGGCACACCAATTCCTATAGTGAATTTAGTATCATTGCCATATTTTAGGATAATTTGATTAATCACTTCAGAAATAAGCTTGCACACTTCATCGACAATCTCTACTTCACCTTGCTTGGTAGAAACTTGAGAATGCGCAATCAGTTCATTATTAGTATTGAAAGCTGCACATAATACTTTTGTTCCACCTACATCTACCCCTATGCTTATATGCGACGGTGTGCTGTGCGTCATAATAAACTCCTTAGAAAAATACTTCTGCTTTGAAGTTGAACCCTATTAAACCAATTAAGTACAATTATTGCACTAAAAGATAAAAATGCAAGACTATCTAATATATTTAATAAAAACATTGAAAAATAAAGGAATCTATAGTTCCAATATTTCATATATAAAAAATAAAATTAGAAAATATTTTACAAAAACATGTTTTAGTATATATTCCAAACTATATATTTATCTGATAGAATATCATGTATAAAACAATGGGCATTAAAAGTGGAACGACGACATGAGCATAAAAACAATAGCGAAGCCAATGATTAATCAATTAATGACAGTGTCTCAAAAAACCATACCTGCCGACGCAAGAATAAATAACAGAATGCTAATATTCAACTATTTATTCCCAAAACAAATACTTTCTAGAGCTATGCTCGTAAGAAAAACAAAATTATCAAAAGCATCTATTTCAACCGTCGTGTACGAAATGCTTGAAGACCACATATTAGTAGAAAGTGGTCAAGAGTCAAAAATAGAAAGAGGTAAAAAAGGTACACTACTCGAAGTAGACGCAAACTATTGGAACATTATAACTATAGATCTTTCACAACCTTGTCTCATACAAGGCGCTGTTGTTAATCTGTGCGGAGATATATTAAAAAGATCGGAAATATCGTTATATAAAAGCACAGATGCGAACTGTGAAAAAATCATAGAAGTTTGCAAAACTCTAATAAATAATTCAAATAATCACATACTAGGAATAGGAATTGCTGTACCTGGGATCGTAGACGATGAAGGAAGAGTAGTTCGCTCATCGAATCTTCAGTGGGAAAATATAAACATTAAAGAAGAGTTGATTAAGCATTTTAATTGTCCAATTATCGTTGATCATGACACGAATAGCGCATTACTAGCCGAAAGATTCTTCGGCAACGGCGTACCAAATACAATTTTTATACAGTTATCGTTAGGTGTTGGCGCATCAATATTAATAAATGATGCTATTATCACTGGAATAAATAATTCTGCAGGAGAAATTGGTCATATTACAGTAGATCCGCAAGGACCAGATTGTTCATGCGGCAAAAAAGGATGTTTAGAAACATATATTTCCGCGGAAACACTGCATAGAAAAATGTTTACATCAAATAGAAAACCAGAAGATATATTAGCAGAGGCAGGTAATTATTTAGGAAAAGCTCTCACAACAACAATTAATCTTTTAGACCTAACAGACGTGGTAATTTATGGACCATCCGACATTGTAAATAAGGTATTTATAAGCTCTACAGAAAAAGCAATACAAGAATATGGTCCATACAGTCCAAAACATCCTTGTACAGTAAGAAGATGCACTTGCAACAATGACATAACTCTTATAGGAGAATGTATATCAGTAATTCAAAATAGAATCATGAATCTCTAAGATATAAAAAGCAAAGAAGCAATCAACAAAAAATTAATGTAAAAACTAGTAGCAAAGAAGCACAAAATGAAAATCGACAATTCAAATATCGAAATAATACCTTCACCACAAAACATATCAATATACGCAAAAGATACTATTACGCTTCCACAATCAAGTCATATTAGTTTCATAAATATTAAACCAGACTTAAGAATAACTACAGCAGCAAAACAGCTATGTGAAGATTTGAAAAACAATCACAATTGCAACTGGAGCATTAGCTACTCAGAAGGATATAAAAGCGCTATATCGGCAGCTATTAACAAACATCTACGTATTCAAGAATATAAAATTTCATCTAAAATCTCAACCAATCAAACACTTGTAAATATAGAAGCTGGGAGCATAGCGAGTATCTGCTTTGCAATACAAACTATAAGACAACTAATTATGCAATATGGTCTAATACTGCCATCATTACAAATTCAAGACTTTCCAGAAATACCTGTAAGAGCATATTCTTATGATGTTTCAAGAGGAAGAGTGCCAAAACTTTCATGGTTAAAAACTTTAGTAGACCAGTTAAGTCTATACAAATATAATCAACTTCAACTATACGTAGAACATGTTATCGATTTAGATGACACAATTGAATCCTGGATTGGACATTCACCATTAACTTGTAGTGAGATTATCGATCTAGATGAATACTGCTATGCAAGAGGAATAGAACTCGTTCCAACACTTGCAACTTTTGGACACATGTATGAAATACTAAGAAGTAACTCATATAAACAGCTTGGCGAATTCCCAGAACAATCAGAAAGACCCTTCAGTTTTGTTGAAAGAATGATGCATCATACTCTAAATCCTACTAATCCTAACACTATACCGTTTATATCTAAAAGGATTAAAGATTATGCATCACTATTTAAATCTAATAAGTTTAATATTGGCGCCGATGAGACCTTTGACCTTGGATGCGGTGAAAGTAAAAATGTTGCTGAAAAAATAGGAGTGGCAAATCTTTATTTGTCCTATATTAAAAAGCTATGTGAAAAATTACACGAATTAGGTTTGCAGCCAATAATGTATGCTGATATTGCAATAAAACACCCAGAGTTATTAGCTGATATTCCAAAAAATGTTATTTTTGCAAATTGGGATTACTCGGCAAACATGAATGAAAACAATATAAAACTAATAAAAAGTCAGAATCGCGATCAATACGTATGCCCTGGCACACAATCTTGGAATAGGCTTATACCAGATTTTGACTCTGCTATAAATAACATATCCAAAACATGTGAATATGGGCACAAAAATCATGTATTAGGATTTTTGTTAACTGATTGGGGAGATTATGGACATATAAACGATCCCATACTCTCACTTCCGTATGTAATAATATCATCGGAATATGCTTGGAAATCTAATAATATTGCAAAAAAAGATTTAATAAACAAGGTAAGTAATGTATTTGCTAACAGAACAAACTCAAACTTACTTAACATTATTAAACAAGCGTCTCATGCACAAGCATTCAGCTGGTCTGACGCTGTGCAATTCAAAGAACTTGAATACAATAACGAAAATATAGCAAACGAAGATGTACTATTTTCATTAGGATATCCAAAGAACACTTCCCTAGAACAAGCAAGAAGACGATTCTTAAATGAAAGAGAATCACAAATATTAAATGCTAAAGAATATAATCGCACTCTATCAGAATGCTCAAAGAGCATCTACGATATAAATGCTTGCAGCGAAAATATAAACTGTGAAAATATAAACAAAGATTTTATAAGCACTAGCATTTTAAACATTCAAGGTCAACAACTGCTCAACCAATTAGGGTTGTACATACTAAACCAGAGATTTACTCTAGCTGAAGCAAAATCTTTTAAAACAAATTTGAACGAATGGTTCACACAATATCAAAATCGTTGGGAATCAATAGGTAAAACGGCAGACCTGTACAGGATACGAGAAGTATTGGATTGGTATATAAAAATACTAGGGATGTGAGAAAAGTATATTTACTGGACATATACGCATTAAATATAAATACGACCGAGAAAGTTTATGAATAACAATAAACAAACCCGGTCGTATTTAAATGTTATTGCAAGATAGAAAAGCATGTCGGTAAAGACAAATTTTGCTAATCTACAACATGTAAAGTACGATAAATGTAATTTTTATATTTTTCTGGATTAAGCTTACTACATATTTCAACATTCGGAGTCTTCCCAGAGAAGAAATTAGCGTCAACAAGAACTGAACCATAACTTGGTCCAGGAGTTGCATCAACTTGGCAATAATATTTTGTGCATTCGCTTACACATTCAGGATATAGCGCAGCGGCAACAGCAGATGGATCAGCCATATCGAGATAAGCATCCCCAAAACGGCTAATATTCATTTCCATTAATTCCCTATTGCAATCAATGGCAAACTTACCAAGTTTTCCACTTTCGCGAATATTAGCAATTTCTTGTGGATTCAGCATACATTCTCCCAAGCATGCATCCCATCCAACAAACATAATATTTTTAAGACCAGAATCAACTAATATCTTTGCAGCTTCTGCATCTTGCCAAATATTGAATTCTGCTACAGGAGAAACATTTCCACGACCTAGACCAGCAGATCCCATAACTACTATGCGACCAACTTTTTTCATCGCTTCATAATCAACCTTAATAGCTAGAGCAATGTTAGTTAATGGCCCTAATGCAATAATGTCTATTTCACCATCCTCACTGTTTCTCAAAGTTTCAATCATTTTCAAAACAGCATTACCATTACTTTCTTTTAAGCGATGAGGCACTAGACCAATATCACCCATTCCATCTCTGCCATGGGTTTCATGAGCATAAACCAAATCGCGCAACAGCATGCTGCTACTTCCTTTATATACAGGTGGTTCATATGAACCAGCATGCTCGATAGTAGTAAGCGTATTAATAGTCGCTTGTTCCATGCATACGTTTCCTGATACAGTGGAAAACATTAATATCTTATATCTAGGATCATTTAAAGCCATGGCAATTGCCATAGCATCATCCGAACCACAATCTGTATCTATTATTATTTTCTTTTTAGAATAAATTTCTTTATTTTCCATAAACTCTCAACACCCTATCAATTAATAGAAACTGTATTTTCAAATGTAACTATCTTTAGCAGTGCAGCCGAAGCAATACATATTGCCAGCATTATAAGCCCGAATGTATATGAGAACCCTACTCCAAATTGCGAAATAACAGCACCAACAACGATAGGAGTTAGCATATCAGCTACGCCACTTGCTGTAGCAACGATAGAGCATGCTATACTCACGCGCTTATACATAATTCTAGAGGCAATTGCAACAATAACACTAAATAAAACGCCTAAGAAAAGACCAGCAACGAAAAGCCCAATATAGTAACTCAAGGCAGTGTTAACAAGCATTGCGGCAAGAATAGCAATAAATGAACCGATACAATTCATGAGTAGCACTAAGGTACCTTTTACATATCTCAGAATCCAAGTGAAAAGGAAACCTCCAAGGACACAACCTAAGTTAAATAGTGTAAACATAAATGCAGCATTTGATTCGCTTATTCCTTTTGTTATTGCAAAACTTGTTGTATACATACCTATAGCAGTCGATACTCCGCTGAATGCGGCAACTGAAATAACAATTCCAGCATAGGCAAGAATCTTACTCTTAGCATATAGTGGCCTGATATGTTCTTCCTCTTTCTCTGTATCTTTAATCTCAGACGTATCTTTGACTATAAAAGACACCGCACAGATAATAAATGAAAGAATACCTAACACATAATATGACCATGCATAAGATAATTTACCACTCAAGAACAGACCTAATACAAATGGTGAAACTGTAGTTCCTACACCAAATAGTCCTTGTCCAAAAGTCAATGAACTTTCATAATTCTTTTTGAATATGCTACTTAACAATGTTGGGCATGCAGCATCCTGCGTGCCAAATGCAATGCCTCCCGCAAACGCAAGTATTAAACCAGAAACAAAACTAGGAATTGTAGGAATACCAAACATAAATATGCCAGTAATAAAAGTACCAATTCCTAAAACTTTTACTGATCCAATTTTCTCTACAAGAACACCTGTTATGTTAACGGTGAGAATTCT
The DNA here is from genome assembly GCF_001042655.1 of Gardnerella vaginalis ATCC 14018 = JCM 11026. Lineage (NCBI taxonomy): Bacteria > Bacillati > Actinomycetota > Actinomycetes > Bifidobacteriales > Bifidobacteriaceae > Gardnerella > Gardnerella vaginalis. The sequence goes on from NZ_AP012332.1 coordinate 966,022, forward strand.
ACCAAGAGCATATGCTGATCCAAGTAAACCGACAAGTTCAATCTTCTGTCCATAGGTTTGTACTAACTGTGGCAACGTACTGCCAATCATTACACATGTCGAACCTGCCAAGAAATACATAGCAAATGAAAGAAAAGCTTTTAGCGCATCATTACGCTTCATGATTTCACACTTTCCTAGTTCTTTTAATTAACATTTATAAACCATTAGAGGCTTGCCTAAAAAATATCATGATTTTATAATGCTTAAAATGACACTTGTCATGACTAATTTTGTTCTTAAGGAGTAAAAGTAAATCATGAACAACAAATGTATAGCAACGGCGCTTGCATTTATACTAGATGCAACGGATAGCATGAGTACGATTGTAAAAATAGAGAAAGCAAAACAACTCATTCCTCACCAATTCATACGAACATATCACACTAATGATGTTCTCATAAATATGAATAGTGCAGCAAAATATGTATATATCTTTTTAGATGGTAAAGCTACAGTTCGAGGAAGTTTAAATCGTAACGATGGAGTTATTTCAAATATTGAACCAATAGAAATACTGGGACTTTTTGAACTCGTTACCAATGAACCGCATTATACTGCTTTCGTTATGGCAGAAGAAAAAAGTTTGGTATTTAGAATTCCATCTTCGCTATTTCGCGAAATTGTTCAAGAAAATGGCAAAATTTGCTATTTCGTATTATCAATATTCGCAAAAACAGCGGGAAGAACAATGCAAGAAGCAGCAACGAAAAGACTACTTGAATCAATTGACATTATTGGATATTATTTATATACTCAAGCAAACAAAGATAGACCGTATATATGCCCATATACTCGCGAAGATTTAGCAAAAATACTAAATATTAATTTACGAACTTTATACAGGTATCTAGAATCCATGAAAAAAGAGAATCTTATAACAAGCATAAGAGGAAAATTGGTTATAACGGACCAACATTTTGCTTTGCTACATAAAAGATACTCTTCTATGACTATTTAATTATCAAATGACAAATGTCATTTGATAATTAAATAGTCAAAAAGATAATATTTGTAGTAATCAAATAGGAAGTGATTGCATGAAACAGATAATTAAATCATTCAAGGAAGAATTTACTACTGTTGCAGTTGTCACAATACCATTATGTGTTGCTGTTAATTATATTTCTGGAACTATAGCAGGTATGCTAAAACTACCTATTTTCCTTGATACTATAGGTACTTTATTTGCATGCATGATTTTTGGGCCACTTGTAGGAATAACAACTGGAATGCTATCTTCAATAATTTCATCAATCACTATGCCAACCATGCTTCCATTCATAGTGGTCAATATTGCTCTAGCCTTATGCGCTGGTATTCTAGCAAAACATAAAATGTTTTCAAATTATATGAAAATTTTTATTTCTTCAATAATCATGGCAACAATATCCATTATTATTTCAGCACCGATTGTAGTCCTAGTATTTAGCGGGTTCACTGGCGGAGGATCATCTATTATAGCGGCTTTAATAACTGCATCTGGAATGAATATCTGGATTTCTGTATTCTCTACTGAAGGATTCTTTACATGGGTTGATAGAGTATTAACAATCATTATATGCTTAAGCGTTATAAAATGCTTGCCCAATAAATTACTGCTTCTTTTCCCATTAGGTTTACTTTATTTAAAAAATTCAGATTCTGAATAGTAAAAATTAAATCGAGTTTACTATATAAATACAGAGATAAAAGTAATTATGTACATGCATTATATCGATACTATTAATCAAGTAAAAAATACCAAGATACTTGCGACGCTATACCCGACAACAAAATTTATATTGACCATATATTTAATATTAGTAGATATTATATTAAATACTTTTTCATTCACATTATACAATTTGCGACTTTTATTGTTCCCCTATTTTGTTGCTCTACTTGTTCTGATGATTCTATGTGGAATAAAAAAGAATGGATATAAGCTCGTATCAAGTATAGCCATGTTCTCATTATTTGTTGCGATATTTCAAGTCGCTTTCTGTAGACAAGGAAATACAATATTAAGTCTTAATTTTTTGCAGATTACAGATACAGCATTGTCTAATTCTATAACGCTCGGAATGAATACCTTAAATATATCAACTATAGTCATATGTTTTTTCCAAATAACTGATATAGAAGATATTACAATATCTTTAAACAAACTTGGGATGAGCAATAAAACATGTTTCATAATACTTTCTACTTTCCAAACGATTGATTATTTACAAATGCAAATTAAAGCAATAATAACCTCGCAAAAAAGTCGTGGAATAAACTTTAATGGAAATTTAATACGTAGAATTGGCACATTTACTTCGATTTTGCTTCCAGCATTTATTACTTCACTAATAAACATCGAGCAACGCATAATGATGCTTGATTCGCGAAATTTTTTTAGTTCAGAAAAAAAGACATATATTAAACAGGTTAATCATAATGGTCACGAAAAATTAGTACTAACAATAGGAACAATTACACTAGTTTTTCTTATTCTAGGAAGAGTAATTTATGGTTATATCATATAATATTTGCAATTTTTCATACACTTATCCACTTACTTCAAAACCAGCTTTAAGCAAGATAACAATACAGCTAGAATTAGGGAAAATATATGGAGTAATTGGAGCTAACGCTTCAGGTAAATCAAGTCTATGCTTATCTCTTAAGGGATATATTCCTCATTTCTATAAGGGAAAATATTCTGGAAAAATACTATTAAACAACACGATTGATTTATTAAAATCTAATGAATGTGACAGTGTAGGCTTTGTATTTAGCGCTCCTTTTTCACAGTTAAGTCATATCAAAAAAACTGTATTTGAAGAAATTGCATTCAGCTTAGAAAATCGCAGTATCCCTATTCAACAAATAGAGAGTCTGGTTACACAAGTTATGCAATTACTTAACATAGAACAACTTGCGCTTCAAAACCCACTAACCCTATCCGGAGGGCAGGTTCAACGCGTTGCAATCGCGTGCGTTATAGTTAATAATCCAGAAATACTAATTCTTGACGAACCTACTTCACAACTTGATCCAGAAGAAACTAAAAATATTTATAATTTTCTACAAAAATACAAAGACGAGGGACATACCGTAATAATTAGTGAACAAGATACAAATTTGTTAGCGGAATATGCAGATAATATCATTGTTCTTCAAAATGGTTTTATCACTCATTATGGAAATAAATATGATGTTTTTTATGATGAAACTTTCCCTTCTGACTGTATTGATATTCCAGAAGTTGTCAAAATTGTGAAAAAGTTACGTAAGTTTGATATCCAAATAACCCCTGACATAACAGATATAGGCGAATTAATAGTTTTATTAAAGGAGAAATGCGATGAGCATCGCAATTAAATTGAACGATGTAAGTTTTCAATATCCTTCAAATGAAAAAATAAAAAATAAAAATAATGATAAACAAGAAAAATCCTGCAGAATACTAAACCACGTAAACATAGAATTCGAAAGTGGTGAATTATGCGCAATAATAGGTAGCAATGGAGCAGGTAAAAGCACTCTCGCCAAAATAATAGACAATTTATTACAGCCAACTTCTGGAGACATAACTATTGAAGGAAAACAATATAAGACATTAAAGCAACACGATATTACATCACTCGTTGGTTATATTTTTCAAAACCCAAATGATCAAATTTTTAACAGCACTGTACATAAAGAAATTACATATGGGATAAAGAATATAAACAATGATCTTTACAGTCGCGTTCTGAATCTTACTGGTTTAAACGATAAAGAAAATACAAACCCATTTAATTTGTCATTCGCTGAAAGAAAATTTATTAACATTGCATCTGCACTACTAAGAGAACCACATATTATTATTATGGATGAAGTGACTGGTGGGTTGGATAAACCACAAAAAATGCGACTTGTAAAAATACTTAATTATTTACATACGATAAATGTAACAGTATTATTTATCACCCATGACATGGAATTCGCATACGAAAATTGTCAAAATGCTCTCATACTTGATAACGGAAATGTGTTATACAAAGGGAGCATCGAATCTGCATTCCAGAATGTAGAAATAATAAAACGCGCGCATATTGACCAACCAATCATAGTACATATAATGAATGCGCTCGGAATTAACTATATGCATAAAGATAATCCTATACGTGCTTTAGCTAAATATATTGCGAATCGCAATAATCATTAAGGTATATGCAATCAAAAGCATCAAAATATAAACAAAATATCAACATTAAGATGCAATGCGAATACGCAATGAACATAGTTGGAAAGGACGTAATTCTACATTTAACGCGTCATTATTATTGTGCAAAGCTATAGGCATACCATGCAGCACTGGCATTTCCATAAGATCTACCTCTTCAATTGAGGAATAACGCAAGATTTTATTGAGTTTTATTTGCCCATTTGCATATCCACCAGACGGCTCGTGAATACGTAAGATTATGTCTCCAGAACAATCGTCAGCTAGCTTAACCCAATCTAATGCAATTAGACCTGAGTTTCTGTGAATCGTAAACAATGGATCGACTTCTGGTAGCATATCAATAATTGGCGAATTCAAAAAATCAGCTGTACTTAGAACTGAATCCATATTTGCATCAGCAATAAATGACCAAGTAAATTCATGCTTACCTTGATCGGTGTTAGGATCGGGGTAAAGAGGCGCAGAAAGCAAAGATAATCTGAGCATAGTTCCATAAGATGAAGAATAATCGCCAATAGGAGCAGTATCAGCGCCATAAGTAGACGAATTTGCAACAGCAACAGCATACGAGGAATCTTCTATGCGAACAAACCTATGTGTGCATGATTCAAACTTTGCATCATCACTACGAGTATTTTTTACTATTGGCCTTTCAACTAAACCATATTGGCACTCATACTGGGCCTTATCTGAACATACAGATGTTGGCATATCTACTTTTAGAAATTGCTCTTTAGCATTCCAATCAACTTGCGCATGGAAATCAAGTCGTTTAACACATGGCTCTAAAATTATACTTGTTTGAATCTTAACATCCTTTTTACATGCCAAGATTTCAACAGATACACCGCCCGATAAAAGCTCTTTAACGTCAACAATTGAAGAATCATCAATCTTACGATTCCTCATAAATGCATCTCGCTCAATATCCCATGCGTCCCACTGATACGGCTCATCTTTTAATATCTCATATTGCGCCATGCGATAACCAGATGGGATTAGCTCACGATTAAATTTAATATCTTCAACAGAAGATACTGTGCCATCGCGTTCAATAGTCACACTTAAAACACCATTATTAAGAATTACTCCACCATCATTTTTGTGTTTTACAGTTGTTGTATTATTTTTACAGCTTTCACTACATTGATATAAATTCCAAGCGACCTCATTTTTACCTGTATAAGTCAACAACTTTACATTTTCACGCGCATTAACCGCGTTAACCGTGCTGTTAGCTTTTACAATCGCATTGGCAATATCTGAAATAATTTTACGTAAACAAGAAATATCTCTAGCATATTCTTCTCTAGCTTGCCTATGAACCCATGCAATAGCAGAACCTGGAAGAATATCGTGGAACTGGTTCAATAATAAAGTCTTCCAAATTCTAGTAAGCTCATCGTTATTGAAACGATATTCTGGCGCATACACTCGAGCTAAAACAACAAGATATTCAGCCACACGCAACAATGATTCCTCCATGCGGCAATAACGCTTCATATCTTGCTGAGAAGTAAGAGTTTTTCTATGCAACTCTAGATAAAGCTCACCCTTGAATACTGGTGTATCACCATTTGAATCGTCAACAATATCTTTTCGTATTTTTTCAAATAACTCATCAGGAGTGCCGAAATCAACTCTAGGAGCACCCTCTAAATTACGATCACGCCTAATACGAGCAGTCATTTCGCGAGTAGGCCCTCCACCGCCATCGCCAAAACCGTATAACAATATTGCGTGATCAGATAAATCTTTATCCAAAAAATTGCGTTGAGAATAAACTAACTCATGCATGCTCACAGATGAAGCATAAGTATTAGATGGAGGAAAATGAGCTAAAATCCTAGAACCGTCTATTCCTTCCCAAAGGAATGAATGATGTGGGAATTTAGTGGTATCATTCCAAGAAATCTTTTGAGTTAAAAACCAATCAAATCCAGCGCGGCGAGCGAGTTGAGGCAATGCGCCAGTATAGCCAAAACTGTCTGGGAGCCAAATGCCATGCGGATCAACACCAAGATGCTCTTTAAAATAGCGCTTACCAAAAGTCATTTGTCGAATTAAAGATTCACCACATGGCATAATTACATCGGACTCAACCCACATACCACCAACAGGTATAAAACGTCCTTCTTTAATCCTATTTTTCATACGCTCAAATAAATCGGGATGCTCGTTTTCTAGCCACTCGTATTGTTGAGCAGAACTCATAGCATAAGTAAAATCAGGATCCTCATCCATAAGAGCTAAAACGTTAGATATTGTGCGTGCGACTTTCCTGTGCGTCTCGCGCACAGGCCATTGCCAAGCAGAGTCAATATGAGCATGCCCAACAGCAATATGCCTTAGAGAACTTGCCGCCGCGGGCTGACTTAATACATTAGTCAACATATTACGAGCATTTTGAACAGTAGAAGAATCATGTTCATCATATGCATTTAAGGAGCGCTGTAAAGCTTTAGCTAGTTTCCAGTATCGCGGATTATCGTCATTCAATTCTCGCATCAAAGAACTTACAGTCTCAAGATCCATATAATAATCAAAAATATTACGATTAAAAACAGTAACGTCAACATACTTCAACATATATTGGCATTCTGTATTTCCAGTCGCACACTCACCTAAATCAGTAGGAGAAAATGGAGTAGGTCCTTCAACAAATGGATTGTCTGCAGCTTCCAAATATAAAGTAAAATTACCATTTTCATCAATACTAATAGAACGATTATTATGTTCATCAATCAATGGAACCCAATGATTACAAGGGTTTACAGCTTTTATAACTCTTCCGTCAACGTTATACACTAATCCTTCAGCTTGAAAACCAGGAAAAAGATTCTCAATCCAACCTAAATCAACATTTAGCTCAACTTTGCACCCCTTTACCTTTGAAAGATCAATCGACCCTGATATCTCAAACCACGTTGTGCCCCAAGTTGTTCCCCAAACGCTTGGAACATTGAATGAATGAAACACAATATCGTTTCTTTTTAACTTAGAAAAGAATTCGTTAGAAGAAATAGGTTCTCCAGCAATCTCATACGCTCGAATTTTACAATGCAATAAAACAGTATTTATATGCGGGTATAAGCGTTGTTGCATAACTCTTGTACAGCGATTTAATTGCTGCTCAGGTAATAAAAACATAGTTTCTACACTTCTTTCTTACACAATTAAACATTTATACGTAAATCACGTACACGCAAATCACATACGCATAAATCGCATATCTAACATATAAAGACAAAACAAGTATACGATATTAAATCAGTAAAAGTTTATGACAAAAGACAGTAATTAATAAAAATTCATAACTGTTATGAATTTTGGGAAATAAACCTGAATTTTGCTAACCAAAGTTATAATATTTAATCAGCAAAGAGTAATTGTCCATATATAGTGATGAGCTGTTAGAAACTTCAGAAAATATTAAAGATGATATTTTCTAATTGGAATAATTATCTGTAGACAGCATATAAACAGCATAAATGAAGATAGGCAATTATTCATCCCTAACATAACACATGACTCTGTTGATTCAATTTTAAAATTACAATCTACGAAAGGACAATAATGCAAGATTTTGAAACAACTAAATATACGTTTGACACACAAGCCAACAGAATATTCATGGCAGAACAAACAAAACAATTACTTGATTTCGCAAAAAACTTCCCAACACCAATAGGAGGGTCAGGATGGCTCAACACAGACGGAACACTAGATAAAACACGCGGAGTACAAACATGGATTACAGCACGAATGACTCATGTTTACTCAATAGGAGAAATGTTAGGATACAAAGAAGCGAATCAACTTGTTGAACGAGGACTCGACGGACTATTAGGTCCTTTACACGACAACGAACACGGAGGATGGTATCCACAAGTAAGTTGGAACAAAGAACCTGAAAAAGACAAAATTTGTTACACTCACGCATTCGTTATACTAGCCGCATCAAGCGCACTACTAGCAGGACATGAACGAGCAAAACAACTATTAGAAGATGCATTAAAAGTATTCGATAAGTACTTCTGGAATAATGAAATAGGTTTAACAGTAGACACATGGGATACAAGCTTCAATAAGCTTGATTCTTATCGCGGGCTTAATGCAAACATGCATACAACAGAAGCATTTCTTGCAGTAGCTGATAGCACAGGAGATGAAAAATATAGAGAACGCGCAAAGCGCATAATCAGCCACGTAATCAATTGGGCATCTAACAACAATTGGCGAATACCAGAACATTTCAACGATCAATGGCAAGCAGACTTAGAATATAATAAAGACAAAAAAGATGACCAATTTAAACCATACGGTGCAACACCAGGTCATGGAATCGAATGGTCAAGATTAATACTCCAATGGGCATACAGTTACTATAAGGAAGATTGCAAACAGCGAAGAGAAGCATTAAACGCTGCAGAAAATTTGTTTAACCAAGCATTAAAAGATGGATGGAATGCCGATGGGCAACCAGGTATCGTATACACAACAGATTGGAATGGAAAGCCTATAGTCCACGACCGTATGCATTGGACACTAGCAGAAGCAATTAATACATCATCAACTCTTTACAGAATCACTAAAAATAAGCAATATGCTACTTGGTATAAAGAATTCTGCAAATATCTAGACCACTCAGTCATTGATCATTCTAACGGTTCGTGGTTCCATCAACTCGATGATAAAAACAATGTTTTAAATACTGTATGGACAGGAAAATCAGACGCTTATCATGCTTTCCAATCCACTCTGATTCCATTTATAGATACGACGTGTTCTATAGCAAGTGCTATATACAGAGAGCAACTTGATTAATAATAAAATATTGTTAATTTATTAATTTAATAATCCACATTGCAATTAAATCTGCAGTGTGGATTATTTCATCACATACACTCCAAATATTTCACAAATACGTATAAAAATATAAAAATGAGAAACGTTAAAAAGTAAAGTAAACAGCATTAGGACGTAAATACAATATTGATACACATTATAGAATTTGCGACTGAAGGTCTTTTCGAGCGCTTTCCATTTTAGTGATTTGACCTAAAAGAGTAAGCTTTTCTTGACCATCAGGAAGCTTACTCATACGAACTTTAAAAGCTCCGATCTTTCGCATAAAACCAACGTCTAAAAGCTTAATAAGCAGCTCGTTTGCGTACTTTTGCTCTTCTTCACTAGGAACGCGCAAAAAATCAGATGGTCCGCCTTTAGCACTTTCGCCACTATAGTCGTAAGCAGCCGACGAGTTAAGCGAAGAAGCGCTACTTAAGCCCTTGCTTAAAGACAATGGAAGAGGCATTACAGAAAGCTCGTTAATAGCGCCTTCTAACATAGGGCCAGCAGCTTTAGTTATAATATGAAGCCATAATCCTTGACTTACATTTGAAGTAGGCAATCCCCCAGCTGCCACAAAAGCCTGAAAAAGCGTTCTAAAAACTGGCGTAATAAAATTATTCAAAGTAAGCTGAGCAAAAAGCTGACTGTTAAACGCTAAAGGAGATTGCATAAGAACAGCCATAAATTGCTGCTCACACATAAACACGGAATCGTCAACCTTATAGTAACTTTGATTTTTGTACGCGCTTCTAAGCATAGCTGTTTTTATAGCAGCTTCATTCATGCTTTGAGAACGCTGATCAAATACGCGAGAATCCGCGGAAACGATAGAAGAATAGCTTTTAGAATAAGCGTCATCGTCTATAACATGCAATCGCCTTCTATTAGACTCCACTTCCCTACGCATAACGTCTAAATCAACACCAATATTTCTAACAGCTTTCCTAGTGTACAAGTCCAACAAAGACCTATCTCGAATTTGCGCAACAAGAGGAGCAACCGCCTTAACAGCACCCATCTGCCCTGTTGCAAAAGACGTGTCAAACTTACGAATAACAGTGTCGATTACAAAATCGTAAAGAGGATTAGCGCGTGCAATCAAAGAGCGAACAGCCTCATCTCCCCTTTGAATACGCAAATCACAAGGGTCTAAATTGTTATCTGCAACAGCAACAAAAGTCTGTGTTAAAAACGCTGAATCTAAGCCAAAAGCATGTAACGCAGCTTTCTGACCTGCAGCATCTCCATCGAAAGTAAAAACAATACGCGAACTAACTTTTTGACCTTCTACTTTTACAGGCCCCACAAGCTGAATCGCTCCCAAAGAATCGTCTGCAATAAGACGGCGAATAATCTTCGCATGCTCCGCACCAAAAGCCGTTCCACAAGTTGCAACAGCAGTATCTACACCAGCTAAATGGCAAGCCATAACATCCGTATAGCCTTCCACAATCACAACTTGACGCTTTTTAACAATATTCGATTTAGCAATGTCAATTCCATAAAGAACCTGCGTTTTTCTATACAACACAGTATCTGGAGTGTTAATGTACTTTGCACTAATAGAATCGTCGTCATAAAGCTTTCTAGCGCCAAAACCCAAAGTTCTGCCTGTAGAATCGCGAATAGGCCACGTTAATCTGCCGCGAAAATAATCGTAAATTCCGCGCTGACCTTGGCGCGCTAAACCTGCGTCCAATAATTCTTGACGAGTAAAACCCTTATTAGACAAATATCTAACTAGAGTATCCCAACTATTCGGCGCATATCCGCAACCAAAACGTTCACATTGCGCTTGAGTAAAATTACGTCCAGCAAGCAAACTACGAGCTGGAGCTGCTTCTTTAGAGTTGATTTGGGACACGAAAAAACGCTGAGCTTCCTCATTTGCTTCTATAAGACGAGCACGCTTAGAACCTGCGTGAGCACTATCTTTACCAGCTTGCGATTGGTCATAATGAACTTCAACGTGGTATCGATCTGCCAACAGTTCTACTGCCTCGCGAAAATCAATGTTTTCTTTTTGCTCAACATACTTAAAAACATCTCCACCAGCACCGCAACCAAAGCAATGCCAGACACCTAAGCCTGGACGAACGCTAAAACTAGGCGTTTTTTCATCGTGAAACGGGCAAAGCCCCACAAAAGTACCCGTCCCAGAAGGCTTAAGCGTAACAGTTGCAGATACAATATCGTACAAATCTGCAGCAGCGCGCACACGCTCAACGTCTTCTTTTACAATCATTCCAGCCATAATCTCTAGCTTATCGCAAGCCAGCGGCTATAAAACACTCGCGCAAGATAAATGCAAATTTAGCACAAAGCGGCATGAAGAGCTGTAGCAGAACCATCTGTAAGACTTGCAACTTGATCAATCGCAACTCTTAAACGCTCGCCTTCGCTAGAGCAAGTATTCCAATCACTTATAAACACAGCTTCCATAGCATCGTGCGCTCTTGGAGACTTGCTCATAAAAACTTCAACCAAATCTGTTAGAATCTTTTGCTCACGCCTATAAAACTCGCGCTCTCTAGGTTGGATTATAAAATGCACAGCCAAGCTTTTAAGAACGATTATCTCGTAAGATGTTTCTGGCGGAATAACAACATTTGCGCGGTAGCGAATCAAAGCACCGCTCCCATATTTTTCTCGAGTTGCTCTCTCAACTGAGCTTGCAAACCTGCCGATTAAAGCACTAGTAATATTCTTTAAGTGAGCGAGAGACCTTCTAGAACCGTCATAAGAATCGGGGAACATGTTAAGAGCGCGCAAACGCTTAAAAGCCGCCAAAAGACTATCCGCATCCCACTGGCTGCCATACCAATTATGAGCTTCTTGAACAACTTGATCCGCAACGCTTGAATCCCAAACAAGCTCCGTATTAAAAGCGCCAGTCACAATCGCGTCTTCAATATCGTGAACACTGTACGCAATATCATCGGAAAGATCCATAATCTGGCATTCCATAGGTTTTAATTCGCGAGGAGAGCCACTTTTTAGCCAATCAAAAACTTCCCTATCATCTGGGTAAACGCAGAATTTTAGGTCACGCTCGCCTTTATCGTGCGCTTTTGCTTCATCAAAACCCCAAGGATATTTAACAGCAGCATCCAAGCTTGCACGCGTAAGATTTACTCCTGCACTAGCGCCATTTTCTCTAAAAACTTTAGGCTCTAAACGCGTTAAAAGTCTAAGAGTTTGAGCATTTCCTTCAAAACCACCAATATTGCTGGCGATTTGAGCAAGCGCGCGCTCGCCATTATGACCAAAAGGCGGATGACCTAAGTCATGAGCTAAGCAAGCGCAATCTACAACATCTGGATCCGCGCCAAGCATCGAAGCAATCTGGCGACCAATTTGCGCAACTTCCAACGTGTGCGTTAAGCGCGTTCGAGCAAAATCGTCGGAGCCTGCTACAAGCACTTGGCTTTTAGCGCCGAGTCTTCTAAGCGCTGAAGAGTGGATTATTCTGGCTCTGTCTCGTTCAAACGGAGTGCGAGCGCGCGTGTGGTGAGGCTCGCTAGCCCATCTCTCAGTATCGTGCAAGCTGTATTCGCCAACAACTTCGTTATCGGAAGTAATCACATCGTTACACATTAAAAACCTCTTCAACTAATCGCAAGCCGCAAATCACAAAATATTTAGATTAAGCTTTTTTCATCCAACATTTTTATGTCTTTTTTAGGCAAAACTTCGTAAGCATTCTTATACAATCGAGGAACTCTAGGGCCAATCCCAGTCATAATCTCGTAGCTTATTGTTCCTGCAGCCGCCGCCCAATCGTCTGCCGTCGGCTCCGCATATTCAATACCTCTGCCTGGCCCAAAAAGCCTGACTGTATCTCCTTCTTTAACCCCAAGCTCTTTAGCACTGCCTTTTAAGTCAACAATAAATTGATCCATGCAAACGCGCCCCGAAACATGCAAAATCCTAGCACCGTTATTAGTTTCTACGCGCACTGGTCCTCCAGGCTTATTAACATGCCGAGATCCTTGCATATCGTATCCGCTAGCGGCGCGCAAAATGCCATCCGCATAGCCGAGCGGAACGATTGCTGTGCTTGTATTGTCTGGCGTTAAATACGTGCGGCCGTATGAAATGCCGTGACCTGCTTCTACAGATTTAACTGTTCCTAATTGCGCTTGTAAAGTCATAGCTGGACGCAAGTCGTAAGTTTGAGGCACTCCCATAACGGGGTCTGGCTCGTATCCGTACAATCCAATTCCTGGGCGAACAAGCTCAAATCGTATCTCTGGTCTGTTAAGAGTTGCAGCCGTATTAGCCAAATGTCGGATTTTAGGCTCCAAACCAGCTTCGCACATTCTGCGAGTAAAATCGTGGAATTGCTCAATTTGCCTATCTGTAGACGACACAAACTCTGGAACGTCTGGGCAATCAGCAACAGCCAAGTGACTCCATTGCCCAATAACTTCGATTAATCCCTGGCTAGAATATTCACTAAGTTTTTCTAAAGCATCACTAAAGCCTGCAGGCGTAAAACCGTTTCTGCCAAATCCTGTATCTACCTTAACGTGTATGCGCGCAGCGGCGCCAACCGATTTAGCAGCGAGCGCAACAGCATCAATTGAATCAAGCGAGCCAACAGAAATATCAATATCCGCGTTTATTAAATCAGCAAAAAGAGACGTTGGAGCGCTAGTAAGCCACGTAAGAATACGGCATCTGCTTGAATCAATTCCACACGCGCGAAGTCGCAAAGCCTCGTAAGGTTGAGCTGTACCAAGCCAAGTTGCTCCTCCTGCTAGAGCTGCGAGCGCACTAGGAATAAGCCCGTGACCATAAGCGTCTGCTTTAACAACTCCCATAACTGCTGGCGACTTTTGCCCAGGCTGCAAATCTTTAGAAACACGCTCAATCAGCGTTCGCATATTATCCCTGAGCGCTTTTAAATCAACGATTACCTGACCCGGGTATGTACTTAAGGCGCGAGCGTAGTTTTCTTGCAAAATCGCTTGTATACTCGAATTTTTACACATATCTCACGCCTTTACTTTTAGTTTTTAGCTTTATGTTTAATTTTTACTTTTATATTTATTTTTTGTCTACTATATCTGCAACTAATTTTGACTTACATTTTAATACTGCAAATACAGCAAATACCGCTAATACCGTATTACATGATTATGCGAGCGCAACCATTGATACGCGATTCTAGTTGCACTATGCGCGCGATCTGGAATCACAACAAGACCACACTTGCTAAAGCCTTCTCGCAAAATAACTTTTTGCATAATCAAGTTGTCGGGATGAGTGTCGATTCTAACATTAGAGTAGTTGAGCTTAGCCCATTTTAAACACTCTCTTGCCATTTTTGGCTTGACTCCCGAAGATGCAAGTCTATGGATTGTAACGTATGGCAAAACGTCATCTAGCCACGCTCCGTCAATCTTTGCGTAGACTTCATCAAGGCCCTCGCACAGTGCAAATTGCGCCAAAATGCGCTCATTGCCAAAGTCTGGGTCCGTGTCTACAAGAAGATTAAAACGGTTCAAACGAATATCTTCTATAACACTAGATGTTAGAGGAAAACGATCTCCCCATTGATGAGGATTGCCATTATTTGCCATAAATACTCTTGCTCTCTCATAAATATTTTCAATATCTTTTAGATCGCTAAGAGTTGCTTTCCTCAATCTTATTTCACACATACACCCCCCTATGCCTAGAATATGGCGATTCTACAGTATTACACAAGCGAACGCAACAAGTCACACAATCTTACGCTCAAAAGGATCGGAGCTAATGCCCTTGTCTAAAATATCTTTGCACCATTGACGCGCTCCAAACAAACTATGATCGCGGTAGTTTCCGCAAGACTCAATAGTTGTAGCTGGAACATCTTCCCAAGTAGCTTTGTACGCAATAAATTCAAGCGATTCCTTCAACGCGCGCGCAACATCTTCCGTGCTATGAGTGCCCCAAGTTAAAAGGTGGAATCCTGTACGGCAACCAAATGGAGAGCAATCAATGTAACCTTCAATGCGCTGACGCAAAAGAACAGCAATCGTATGCTCAATCGTATGCAAAGCGCCCGTAGGAATAGCCTCTTGGTTAGGCTGAGTTAAGCGAATATCGTAGTTAGAAATAACGTCTCCATTCGGGCCTTTTTGAGTGTCAATATAGCGAACATATGGAGCTTTAACTTTAGTGTGATCAAGCTCAAAGCTTTCTGGACGAGGAGTCGGCTGATTGTTTTGATTTTCGCTCATTTTATCTTTCCTAACTTGTAATACATGCGCAAAATGTATGCGTAAATATGCATAAATAACGATTACTAAATAATATTAGACGCTATTCTTGCCAAACACACATAAACGCGAATTTAAAAGATATTTTTTATTGACTTACAAAGCTTATTACTTACAAACTTGCAAGACTTACCGATACAGACTTACAAAGTAGCAGCATCAATAAGTTCACGCGTGTAGCTATGTTTTGGATTAGTTAAAATTTGACTTACATTCCCAGATTCAACAACAACGCCATCTTTTAGAACAACAACACTAGACGCCAAATGCTGAATCATACCAAGATCGTGGCTAACGAATACGCACGCCATATTAGGGCGATTTGCACGAATCACATTAAAAGCATCTAAAATTCTTGTGCGCTCAGCAACATCGATTGCGCTCATTGGCTCATCTGCAACCAAAACTCTAGGATTATTGATTAGCGCGCGCGCAATCGCAACGCATTGAGCTTGCCCACCCGAAAGCTCGCAAGGGTATCTTTTGCCAAAAACATTAGGATTTAATCCAACTAAATTCAAAACATCATCTACTTTAGAATCAATAACATGTGAATCAACAGTATTTGAATCAACAGTATTTGAATCAGAACTCATGTTTTTACGCCATATTTCAAGCGGCTCAGAAACACTTTTTCTAACTGTCCAACGCGGGTCTAAAGCTGCAAAAGGATGCTGAAATACAAGCGAACATTGTCTTCTCATATTTACGTAAGCAGAATCTTTTAAACTTGATTTTTTAGCATTTTTAGCAGTTTCAACAACTTTGCCGCAATACTCTATTCTTCCTTCGCTTATTTCTTGCAATCCAAGCAAAGAACGAATCAAAGTTGTTTTACCACTTCCAGATCCGCCAATTAGCGCTAAAGATTCGCCAACTCTAAGATTAAAATCAACTCCTTTTAATGCTTCAACGCGCGTCTTTGAACTTCCTAAAACAACGTGAACGTTTTTAGCTTTAAAAATGCAATCATCTTTAGAAGAATCATTCTTATTTAAATCGCTTTTACAGTCAAGGCTTAGATCATTATTATCTAAACTTAAATCATTTTTACTAAGACTTAAAGCGCGCGCCGCAAGAACAAGCTGTTTAGTAGAGCGCACCTTAGGATTTTCTAGCAATTCACCAACACGCGCACTATCGACTAATCGCCCAGAATCCAAAACATAGCAACGAGTAGCAGCGCGAGAAAGTACCGAAAAATCGTGAGTAACAAAAAGCATTGAAGCGCCCATATTATCAACTAAAGAAGTGAGCATATTTACAACATCTTTTTGCGTAACAGAATCAAGAGCAGTAGTCGGCTCGTCTGCAAGAATCAACTTAGGGCAAGTTATAAGCGCTGTAGCAATTCCAACTCGTTGCATTTGCCCGCCCGAAAGCTCAAAAGTGCGCTTATGCAAAATATTCGCGCCTAAACCAACTTTTTCAAGCATAACTTTAACGCGATTTTGAATATCGTCTTCGTCTAAATTGTAATGAAGCCTAAGAGGTAATGCGATTTGCTCGCTAACACTCATAACGGGGTTAAGAGCACGATCCGCCTGCTGAAAAACAACGCCAGCATACTTGCCACGAATGTTTGCAAGCGCAGAATCGTTAGCGCCAACAGTTTGGGCATTGCCAACATGGCAAGAGCCAGTGATTTTGCAATTAGACGGAACTAGGCCAATCGCAGCTCTTAAAAGCATTGATTTACCAGAGCCAGAAGATCCAACTAACCCAACGCGCTCACCATCTTTAACGTTAAGTGAAACATCACTTAAAATGCGCGAAGATCCAATGCTAAGAGATAATCCTTTTATATCAAGACTCATTCTTAGACTCCCTATTTGCTGGATTTGTAACACTTCTTAAAACATCGCCAAAAAGATTAAGAGCCAAAACTGTTAAAGTAACAACAAGACCAGGCCATAGAGCTGCAAGCGGGTAAACGTGAATCAAAGTAACCGAAGTAGAAAGAACACGACCCCAGCTCGGCACTCCCGAAGGAACACCAACACCTAGATAAGTCAATCCGCTTTCCGCTAAAATAACAGTTCCTGCCGAAAGCGAAAGCTGAACGGAAGCAATAGGCAAAATATTAGGAAGAACATGCTTTAGCAGAACGTAACTTCTGCTAGCTCCATTAGAAATCGCGCAATCAACATAGTTGGACTTAAGAACAAGAACAGCACTTGGACGCAAAATACGAGCAAGATTTAAGCCATATCCAAATCCGCATGCAAGCATAATTACAAGAACGGATGCTCCAAGAGGCACAGCAAGCATAAGCGCAATCAAAACCGTTGGAATGGAAATTAAAGCATCTACTGCCATAATGCTTACGGAACGAATTTTTTGAACGCGACAAATCGTAAAACTCAAAATCACAAACCCAACAACGCTTGCAATCACAATTGTTGAAATAACAAGCAAAATCTCTACCCTAGAACCAGCCATAAGCCAACTAAGCATATCTGCACCCGTGCCATCTGTGCCAAGCCAATGATTTAGCGAAGGCTTTTGCCATACCTGGTATCCGTTTGTTTCTAGAAGAGAATAAGGCGTCCACACAAAAGAAAGCGCAGCTACAAAAATCCACAAGCACAAAATAATGCAAACAAATTTTCCAATAATTCCGCGCCAAATGCGGCTTAAAAACTTAATCATTGCTTGAATCACTCCCCACTTGAATCTTGGCTAAGTCTTGAATCCAACAAACGATGCAACGCGTCAATCGCAAATCCAACAAGCAAGAACAATGCAGAAAGCATAAAAAGATTGCCTTGAACAGATATAAGATCTCGCAAACCAACATCGCGCACAAGACCCATACCCATTCCGGGAAGCGAAAACAGATTTTCAATAACCATTACGCCCATAATCATGTGCGCAAAAGTCAAGCCGATTACAGACACAAGTTGCGGCAACGCTAATCGCAAGCCAACGCGCCAAATCATTTGCTTTTTAGTCATTCCACAAGCCATGGCTTGCAATGCAATGTCACTATTAGAAATCTGTTCTAATGATGCTGCAGTGTAACGCATAAAACCAGATCCAACAATAATGCCAACTGTTAGCGCTGGAAGAATCAAAGACAAAAACGCACTACCAAAATCACGCCAACCATCTGTTGGAAAACCTTGAGTAGGGAAAAGCTCCACCAAACCAATACCCTTGCCAAAAATCATGATTAAAATCATTCCACCCCAAAGAGCTGGGACAGATCCTGCTGTAATAGCACAAAACCTTGCGACTACTTGCGAAGCCTTGCCAGAATGCAAAACTTGCAAGCATCCAAGAGGAATACCAATTGCGAGCGCAATTAAAAGTCCAAGGAAAATAAGTGGAAAAGTTATACTAGCACGCATAGCAATAGTGGATGCAACGGAGCGACCAGTGAGCATTGAAACACCAAAGTCACCTCTAAAAACGCCAAAAATCCACTCTAAATATTGAACGAAAAGGGGCTTGTTTAATCCTAAATCGTGTCTTAATTGCTCAACTTTTCCATCTGGCGCGTTTAAGCCAGCCATAACTTGAGCAACGTCTCCAGGTAAAACTCTAAGAGCAAGAAATACGATTGCAGAAATAAATAGCAGCGCTACAAAAAACAACGTGATGCGTCGAAGAATCATGCGCTTCATACAAACCCCTTACTTAATTTAATGTTTTCCGAAAATTTCCGCTTTTTGTTGCTCTACACACCATCTTGAGCTACAAAACCCGTCAATCTTTTCCGCTTTTTGTTGCTCTACACACCATTTTGAGCTACAAAACCCGTCAACTATCTCCGCACTTTGTAGTCCAACACGCCGTAAATCAGCAACATTCTCGGGAGAATTTAGAGCAAATCAGCTAAGTCGCAAGTTGTATAGCGGCAAAAGAACTTGATTAATATCAAAAGGCATGCCTTCAAGATTCTTTACCTTAGCTGTAACAACCTTATAATTAAGCAACCAATCTGCAGGAGCATCCTTGCTAACGATTCTCGCAGCCTTGGCAAGAAGCTTATTAGACTCCTTAGTATTCGCGCAAAGCATTGCCTTAGCATACAAATCCTGAACCTGCTTATTGTTGTAACCATAGTAATATTTAGGATCTGCCCACTGGCCAAAATCATGGCTTTCATTGTGATCTACCATAGACAAATCGTAGTTTTTATTGTTATAAACGTCGTGAAGCCAAGTAGTAAATTCTACAATGTTTACCTTCAGATCAATGCCAATCTTCTTTAGCTGAGACCTCAACTGGTCACCAAGTTGCGTTCCATAAATATTCGGGTATGTAAGCGAAAGATGCAAAGGATTTGATTCGCTGAAACCAGCCTCCTTCATCAATGACTTAGCGCGCTTAACATCATGAGTGTAAATATTAGTCAAATCCTCATAACCTGGGTCAAGAGAAGGAATCGGTCCGCCAAGCAAAGCATCCGTACCGCCGCGTGAAGCAATAATCTGCTTATGGTCAATAGCATATCGAATCGCTTGGCGCACGCGCTTATCTTTAGTCCGCTCACCATTCATGTTCATAGCAAGCACAAATTTATCGGTACTGTTTCCAGCTTTAACAACATAGCGCTTTGCATCCGCTTTAAAAGTCTTAGCAAGCTGACCTGAAATAGGCGCCAAAGCTTGAACAGCTCCAGAAGAAAGCGCATCTACAGCAGCAACATCATCCACAAAATAGCGAACAACAACTTTTGATGTTCTAGGCTTATTAATACCCTTGTAGCACGGATTTGCCTTTAACACAACACGGTCATTCGGCACAAACTTTTCTACCAAATACGGGCCAGATCCAACAGCTTGAGTTTTAGCATCATAATTCGCAAGCTTATCGAAGACTAAGCCAGCTCTAGAGCACAACGCCCACAAAAGCTTTGCGTTTGGCTCTTTAAGCTTGATTTCAAACGTGTAATCATCTTTAGCTTTAGCGGATTCAACTTTTCCAACCATGTTTGATCCGCGATATTTCTTTGCAACAAGCTCGTTAAAAGACCACTCAGCATCTTTAGCAGTAAGCCTGTGCTTGTTAGAAAACACGACTCCCTTACGCATGTGGAACGTGTACTTTAAGCCATCTTTGCTTATTTCCCAACTCTTTGCAAGGGATGGAACAACCTGATTTTTAGTATTTCTAGCTACAAGACCTTCATACACGTTTCCAATCAATAACTGTTCCAAGGAAGAGCCAGATTGATTGCGAATATCGAGATTTGTAGGAGCAAGTTTTAATCCGATTGACACAGTTTTATTTGATACTTGTGTAGAAGATGTTTGACTTGCAGGATTTTTTTGCGGACCTGTAAACGTTGCAATAATAGCGCTAACCACTGCAATTACT
This sequence comes from Gardnerella vaginalis ATCC 14018 = JCM 11026, assembly GCF_001042655.1. NCBI lineage: Bacteria > Bacillati > Actinomycetota > Actinomycetes > Bifidobacteriales > Bifidobacteriaceae > Gardnerella > Gardnerella vaginalis. Next base: position 986,713 of record NZ_AP012332.1, read on the forward strand.
ACGATTGCTACAGAAACAAGCCAGAATTTTCCTAAACCACGCTTATTAGTTTTATATCCCCTTTTAGACGCAGCGTTAAGCGAAGCATCTGTACTAGAACTAAATTGCGATTGCTCTGCGTTTTCTTGCCCATAGAATTTATCGGTCGCGTCGTTATTGTACGCGCCATCTTTGGGTTCTTTGTTATCCATTCAACAAACCTTTCTGGATTGTAATTAGATACATTATTTATATTTAATTTATATTTATTCTGTTTTACAGCTCGTCGCTTTATCTAGCTGCAACTTTCGCAACCATAAAGTCAACGGCAAACACAATCGTATCCGATTCACAAGTCAAACGAAGATGCGGTGAGTCTAAACAACACATTGCATATTTGCATGATTTTTCAGATATTTTAAGCCTATTTTATTACCATATATCCTACGAATGTGGTTAAATGCCAACAGGCGTAAACTTGCAAACGTGCGCAAAATCCTAAAAAGATTAGAATCACGCTAGCTTGCATATTAACAAAATACATACGTTTAATAGATGCATGAAAATGTGTAGTATAACAATGTACAACATAAAAATGCGTTTAATAGGTTTAGTAAAAAGCGAGGAATAATGGCAGAGAACTTGAATACTACGGTAACAGTAAACGAATCCTCGGATCCGCAAAATAACGGCAGCCAAGACCGCACTGCTCTAAATCGCCAGCTTGCACAAATGCTTAAGGGCGGCGTGATTATGGATGTTACTACTCCAGAGCAGGCGCGAATTGCTGAAGATTCTGGAGCTTGCGCTGTTATGGCATTGGAGCGTATTCCTGCCGATATTCGCGCGGCTGGCGGAGTTTCTAGAATGAGCGACCCAGCTATGATTCACGGCATTCAGGAAGCTGTGTCTATTCCTGTTATGGCAAAATGCCGTATTGGTCACTTTGTTGAAGCGCAGGTGCTTGAGGCTATTGAGATTGATTACATTGACGAAAGCGAAGTGCTTAGCCCAGCAGACGACGTTTACCACATTAACAAGCGCGATTTTGCAGTTCCATTTGTTTGCGGTGCAAAAGATTTGGGAGAAGCTTTGCGCAGGATTAACGAGGGTGCTTCCATGATTCGCACAAAGGGCGAGCCTGGAACTGGAGATGTTATTCAAGCTGTGCGCCACATGCGCATGATGAATTCCGCAATACGCAAGCTTACAAGCATGCGCGAAGATGAGCTTTTTGAGGAAGCTAAGACTTTGCGCGTGCCTTTCGATCTTGTAAAGTACGTTGCACAAAATGGCAAACTTCCTGTTGTAAACTTTGCAGCTGGCGGTGTTGCAACCCCTGCAGACGCTGCTTTAATGATGCAGCTTGGTGCAGAAGGCGTTTTTGTTGGCTCTGGCATCTTTAAGTCTGGAGATCCAGCAAAGCGCGCTGCTGCAATAGTTAAGGCTGTGACTAATTACAAAGACGCTAAAATGATTGCTAAGCTTTCCGAGAATTTGGGCGAAGCGATGGTTGGTATTAACGAGCAGGAAATCAAGCTTTTAATGGCAAATCGCGGCGAGTAATTGAGGCGAATTATTTTGGCAAACTCACCTATCAATACAAATAATTGCTCGCATACTGTAGCAGTTTTAGCTGTTCAAGGTGCTTTTCTTGAACATCGCTTAATGCTTGAAAAATTAGGCGCACACGTTATTGAGCTTCGTCAAGCGCGCGACTTGGAGCAGTCTTTTGACCGCCTTGTTTTACCGGGCGGCGAAAGCACTGTGCAATCGAAGCTTCTCAAAGAGCAAAATATGCTCGAGCCTTTGCGTGAGAGGATTGCAAGCGGAATGCCAGTTCTTGGCACTTGTGCAGGCTTGATTTTGCTTGCAAAAAACGTGGAAGGTAACGAAGTTAGCGGATTTGGCACGCTAGACGTTACAGTTAAGCGCAACGCTTACGGCCGCCAGCTTGGAAGCTTCCACTACGAATCTGAGTTTGGAAATCTTGGCAAAGTGCCGATGACATTTATTCGCGCGCCTTATATTGTGCAAGTCGGGTCGAATGCAGAAACTCTTGCAACTGTAGATGGCAACGTTGTTGCCGCGCGCCAAGGAAATCAAATCGGAACAGCTTTCCACCCAGAGCTTGATGAAGACACTAGAATACACCAGCTTTTCTTAAGCTTATAGATATCTTGCGTTTGTAAATTAAAGTGGCACTTAAATAACTTGATTAAGTGCCACTTTTATTGATTAAATCGCCAGTAAAATCGCTAATAAATCGCTATTTTACTTCAAAAATCGCGTATCCAAAAGCTCCAAGAGATTGATTTTGAGCATCATAATTGTAGCTAATAATCGGCTTACAATCAGGCAAAGCACTAAACGAATCGTTAGATTCATTAAACGCATTTAAAGCTACAACAACACGCTTAGAGTCAGTTTCTCGCGCAAACACAAACTTTCCGCGCTCATCATAGTCAAGAACTCTAAAATTACCATGAATAAAGCAATCGTTATTTTTACGCAATTTTATAAGTTCGCGGAATAAATCACGATTATCGCTGACAGGATTTGACCAAGGCATAGGCGCTCGATAATCACACTCTTCAAAACCAATTACACCAAGCTCATCACCATAGAACACGCTTGGGGCTCCAACAGATGTAAGCAAACAAAGCTCAGCCAAGCGGAATCGCTTATCTGCCGTAGAAAAGTCGCAAGCTTCCGAAGAGCTTTGAGCACACAAGCTTCTAAAGCGACTAACGTCATGGCTATCAAGCAAATTCAATTGACCTTGAACAATCGGGAATGGGTATCTTAAAAGCATATCTACAAATCGACTATTAAACTCGCGCGCATTAATCTTGCCAAAAGCAAAGAAATCGCGGCAAACTTTGCGGAATTCGTAGTTCATAGTGGAGTCAAACATGTCTCCTTGTAGCCAACGCTCAGAATTCTCCCAAATCTCAGCAATTAGCACACTATCTTTTTTAGTCTTTTTAGCAACAGAGCGGAAGGCACGCCAAAAGTCTTTATCAACTTCATTCGCAACATCCAAACGCCAACCGTCAACATCAAAATCTTCAAGCCAATAGCGGCAAACGTCCATAAAATAGTCGCGAACTTCGGGATTAGAAGTATTGAGCTTTGGCATTTTACGCTCATACGCAAAACACGTGTAGCTTGGGCGCTTACCATCTTCGGGGCGCTTAACAGGGAACTTTAATCCATAGAACCAATCCTTGTATCGCGAATTTTCGCCATTTTTAACAACATCGTCAAACGCGAAGAAATACCAACTAGAATGATTAAAAACGCCGTCAATAATTATGTGCATGCCGCGATTATGAACCTCGCTAACAAGCTCCCTAAAATCGTCGTCCGTTCCTAAATTAGGGCAAACATGGTAGTAGTCAAGAAGATCGTAACGATGGTATTCTGCAGCTTTAAAAATAGGATTTAAATACAAGCAATTAAAGCCCAAATCCTCAATATAATCAAGATTTTCGATTATTCCTCTAATGGTTCCACCTAAACGAGTGTGTAAAGTTTGGCCAGTTTTCTCATCAAAATAATCTTTTGCCTCGCAACTTATGCCACGTTTAGAATCTGCAAAACTATCTGGGAAAATGTTATAAACAACAGCCTCTTTAAGCCAATTAGGAACGTCGCTAATCTCCTCGCGGCGAATAAATGGGAACTGGTAGACTTCTGTACGATCTTCTGGAAAATCAGTCGCAATAGTATCGGCGTACAAATACAAGCGCTCATCCGCATCTTGCATCTCAAAGTAATAACAAACTCTATCTAAATCGCTGCTTATGTTTGCTTCATAGTAGTCAAAGTAATCGTCGCTCGCAATCTTTTCCATTTTCAGCGTGCAGAACTGATCTAACGGAGTCAAATCGACGCGATTTCCGTAATGCAAAACGCATGAACAAAGATTATTCTTTGCCGCACGCAAGCGAATTGTTAAACAATATTCTGCCGTAGAATACGCATATTGTGAAAGTGGTCGGTGCAATATTGCTTGACGATTTATCATTTACATTTCCTTTCTAGCCTCGCTGCCATTGTTTTCGACTTTATCACCTACTGTGCTACACCGCTACACTTTGATGGTGACTCGCCGAGAGAGCAAGAAAAATCGAGAATCTCGGCGATGAAAGCCACGCAATTGTTCAGACTCGTAAGAGGGCTGGGTGATTCTTGGTCGAACAATATAAGAGCGGCAGCCGATACCAAATAATCCAATGATCAACCACTACAAACAAACCTCAACACAAAAACAAAATCAAAACCAAATCGGAACAACCGCAACAACAACCAACACACAAGAGGCAGAGCGTTGTAAGACAAGAATTAGCCAGCCCTCGCGCAACACCAAGTAAAGAAAGCTTGTAAAAGCCCACAACAGACTTAGCGTTAATGTAGTATTGCTCTAAAGATGCGAATACTTAAGTTTGGCAACACGCAACAAACGCAACGGAGGCGAATATGCTTTTAGCAGTAGACATTGGCAACACGAATATTGTGCTTGGATTCTTGGAGAACGGCAAGATTGTTGGCACGTATAGAATGACTACAAAAGCAAATCACACTTCCGACGAATACGGCATTATGATTACGCAATTCTTAAATCTTAGCGGTTTTAGCGTAAACGATGTTGAAGATGTTATTGTTGCTTCGGTTGTCCCAAAAGTTATGCACTCGTTCCGCGCAAGCATTGTTAAGTTTTTGCAAATCGACCCTATGATTGTAGGCCCTGGCGTAAAAACTGGCGTAAATATTCGCATTGACGAGCCACGCTCTTTGGGAGCAGACTGCTTAGCGGATTGTGTTGGCGCGTTTTACGAATACGGTGGCCCCGTATTAGTTATAGATTTTGGCACAGCTACAACCTATAACTACGTTGATAAAAGCGGAGCAATTACTTGCGGACTTATTTGCACGGGAATTAGTGCGGCGGCTGCAGCTCTATGGGATAATACTGCTCAGCTTCCAGAAGTTGAGATTTCTCGCCCTAAATCCGTTCTTACAAAATCAACTCGTCCAGCTATGCAAGCTGGATTGTATTACAGCTTCTTGGGTGGAATTGAGCGCACGATTGAGCAATTCAAAATAGAAATAAATGAGCCTTTTAAGGTTGTTGCTACAGGCGGCTTGGGACGACTTTTTGAAAAAGACGTTGAAACTATTGATTATTACGATCCAAATTTGATTTTTAAAGGAATGTACGAGATTTATAGACGAACGATCGGCTGCTAGCGACTTTTCCTTTGGATTACAGACCTAAAGTGCATAAGTCTAGCGCACAACAAAACCCTGATTATACCCGTATTCTTTCAAGTCTTTTTTCCAAAGATTAATACCATCTTTAAGACTAATTTTAGGACCAGGGTCGTCTGGAAGTTGAAAATCCTTACCATCGTCTTGTTTAATGCCTGCATCAATCATCGACTGCACTGTTAAACGTGCTCTTGATTTTCTGTTCCAATCATAGGCCAAACCGACTGTGAAACGAAAATCGCTACGAGAATATACTTCAAACGGCAAATATTTGTAGCCTGTGTCTACATGATTTGCTGCATCTGCAAAAATACGGTTGAATTGTTGTCCTCCGAAATATGGCACATCGATTCCGCGAGAATCACGAACCATTGTTTTGTTTAGAAACGATTTGTCTCTAAGAGTCACAACGTCTGCTGGGAATGCTCCAGATAAAACTCTTTCTTTAATACCAGTCTGATCATGGCATACAAAATTCACAAAACGCATCGCGGCTTCAGGCTTGCGACTAGACTGAAGGACGCTTAGAGCAGATCCTCCCATTTGCGCATTGTCATTGTTTCCATTCATAGTCGGAACTCTCGCTACACGCCACAACCCTGCTCCGCCTGGAATATCATGCATTAAAAGCGATGTCATCCATGCTCCAGCAAAAACAGATGCAACACTGCCAGAACCGACTGCACTTTTCCAAGCTGGAGTCCAAGTTGCAAGTCTTGTATCAACCAAATCTTCGTCAATCATGGACTGCCAAAATTTAGTAAAGTCTTTTGTTCCTTTGTCTTTACTTAAGCGAACTGTAACGGTTTTACCATCGTGAGAAGTTATAAAAGGTCTTCCTCCTGCAAGCCAAATCATAGCGTTGTAAAAACTTGCATCTCCAGAATCTGCAGCAATATAAACGCCAATATTTTTTAATTTTCTTGCAGCATGTAGATAATCCTTCCAGGTGTGAATTTGCGTAACATCCACACCTGCTTGGTTGAATACGTCTTGATTATAAAACCATGCTAAAGGACCTGAATCCATTGGCAATCCATAAACTCGTCCTCCTAATTGAACAGAAGACCATGTGCCTGGCGTATAGAATGTTTGAGTTCCTTGAACGCGATTTGTAATATCCAAAAGTTGTCCGCTAACCGCGTATTGTGGCAAAGCGTGGTATTCAAGCTGGGCAACATCTGGCATACCGTAACCGTCTTGAATAGCACTGTTAAGATTGTTGTATCCGCTTGTATCTTTAACGCTAACTCGAATATCTGGATTTTGTTTCTCAAAATCTGCCGCAATCCGCTTCATGCTTGGTTCCCAAGACCATACTGTTATTTTTGTTCTAGAATCAACAGATCCGCATGACGCACAAAAAGCAACAATAAAAACGCATGTAATCGCAGAAATTACGCGCTTTATATTACGAACAAAAACGCGGTTTATATTACGGTTTATATTACGCATAACAAAACAACCAAAATCCTGCTTGCGACTTTTCTGCGGGCTTCTTGCACACATAATATTCACTGCTATTCTACAGTTACAGATTTTGCAAGATTCCTAGGCTTATCAACGTCATAGCCTTTAAGCTTTGCCATATTCATAGCAAAAAGTTGTAATGCTACAACATCTACTAAAGGACTTAACAACGTTGGGCATTTAGGGCGCCAGAACACAATATCTGCGTAACGCTCAGCGTCTGGATCACCATCTTCTGCAACCGCAATAGTAAACGCTCCGCGAGCCTTAACTTCTTCAATTCCCGAGATTACTTTAGCGTGTAAAACGTCTCTGCCTCTAGAAGATGGCACAATCACAACAACTGGCTCGCCTTTGTCTACTAGAGCTATCGGGCCATGTTTAAGCTCTCCTGCCGCAAAACCTTCTGTAAACGTGTACGCAATCTCTTTTAGCTTTAATGCGCCTTCTAAAGCAACTGGGTAGCCAACATGCCTGCCAAGGAACAAGAACGATTTTGCGTCTATTGTTTTCTTTGCGGCTTGCATAATCGAATCAGCTTGCGTATCTAAAACGTTTTGGATTTTATCTGGCATTTCTTTAAGCTGAGACACAATTTGCTGAATCTCATCTCTGTACATTGTTCCCTTGACTTGAGCCAAATAAAGCCCAAGCATGTATGCTGCTACGATTTGCGCAACAAATGCTTTTGTAGAAGCAACTGCGATTTCTGGGCCAGCATGAGTGTAAAGTACAGCATCCGATTCTCGCGGAATACTCGAGCCTTGAGTGTTGCATATTGCAAGCACGCGGCTGCCCTGCTCGCGCGCGTGCCTTAACGCCATTAACGTGTCCATTGTTTCGCCAGATTGAGATATTGCGACAACAAGCGTTCTATGCGTTAAAATTGGGTCTCTGTACCTAAATTCGTGAGCCAACTCCACTTCTACTGGCACGCGCACCCAATGTTCAATTGCATATTTTGCAACTAATCCAGCGTAGCTTGCTGTTCCACAAGCTACAACTATTATCTTGTCGATTGATCGCAAAATATCTTGACTAATTCTAACTTCGTCAAGAATAATATTCCCTTTTGCGTCGAATCGTCCTCGTAAAGTATCAGCTACGGCATGCGGATCTTCGTGGATTTCCTTATCCATAAAGGAATCCCATCCGCCTTTTTCTACTGCAGAAGCATCCCAGTCTACTGTAAAACAACTAGGGTTTTCAATCTCGTTGCCGTCAAAATCAGTAAGACGAAGCTGTGCTTTTTTGTTTCCTTCTATATCTCCGATTAAAACAGCTTGATCTTGACCAACTTCAAGCACTTTATCTGTGTATTGAACAAAAGCAGCAACATCGGAGCCTAGAAAATACTCGTTATTTGAAACACCTACTACAAGCGGCGAATCGTGACGAACAGCAGCAACAATATTAGGCTGTCTAACGTCTACTGCAAGTAGAGTAAAAGCTCCTTTAAGAATTTTTGCAACTCGTCTTATTGCTTCAAAAAGATCTGGCTTACCAGTTTCTTCAATTATTTGATTCGCGATTTTTCCAAGCGCTTTTGCTGCAACTTCCGTATCTGTTTGAGACGAAAACTCTATGCCTTCTTTTTGCATTTGTTCTTTAAGACTAATAGCGTTTTCAATAATACCGTTGTGAATAAGTGCGATTTTTCCGTCGGCACTAACATGCGGATGCGCATTTAAATCACAAGGAGCGCCATTCGTAGCCCATCGAGTGTGACCTATTGCCACACTCGCTTCTGGCATTGGATCAGCTTCTATATCTTTTCTTAAAACAGCTAAGCGACCAGCTTTTTTGCGTACGCATATAGAATCCATTCCTGGAGCAGCAAGAGCTACTCCAGATGAATCATATCCGCGATATTCTAAGCGTTCTAACCCATTTAAGCAAACTTCTAGAGGCTTTGAGCAAACTGTGCCAAAACCTGCATATCCTACAATGCCACACATAATTTTCTATTGTACGTTATAAAGCGTGCGTGTTTCTACACATGTCGAAAATATGCAAAAATCTTATTAAAATATGCAAAAAATACTTGCAAAACACTTGCAAAACACTTATAAAACGTGATGTAGAAAATCTTTAAATCTTTCTGTTTGTGGGCAATCTATGATTCCTGAAGTACCACATTCAACAACTTTTCCGCCATCCATGAACACAACTTGATCTGCAACTTCTCGCGCAAAGCCAATCTCGTGAGTTACAACAATCATTGTCATTCCATCATTAGCTAAATCACGCATAACGTTAAGCACTTCACCAACTAGTTCTGGGTCTAATGCAGACGTAGGCTCGTCAAAAAGCATTATTTCTGGTTTCATCGCAAGCGCACGCGCAATGGCAACTCGCTGCTGCTGACCACCCGAAAGCTGAGAAGGATAATGGTCTAATCTATCTGCCATTCCAACACGTTCAAGTTCTTTAATTGCTAAATCGCGTGCAGCGGTTTTGTCCATGTGTAAAACATGAACTGGCGATTCCATAACGTTTTCAATAGCAGTCATATGTGGGAACAAATTAAAACGTTGGAACACCATTCCAAGCTTTGCGCGTTGCGCTGCAATTTCATTGTCATTTAACGCTTGCAATGCTTCTTTACCATTATGTATAACGGTTTTTACGCCAATGCGCTCGCCATAAATTGTGATTTTACCAGACGTAATTTTTTCTAGCTGATTTATCAATCGCAATAGGGTTGATTTTCCACTTCCAGAAGGACCAAGTATGACTGTTACACTTCCTGGATTAACAGTCATGTCAACTCCCTTAAGGACTTGAAGATTACCGAAGGACTTGTGTAAATCTTTTATGACTACTGCTGGAGTATCACTTTTAGTAACATTTTGGCTTTGTGTATCAACCGTTAAAATATCAGTCATTTTTCCTCAAATCTAATTACGATTATATAAAATTTGTAATTTTGACGCGGTTTATGCGTTATATGTTTATGCGTTAAAACCTAACATTGTTGCATTATTGCGACCCTTTACAGCGTCACTATTCGCTTTAATCGCATTATCTCCACGTTTTGCAGCATTAGAGTTAATTTGAGCATTGTTTACAATGTCTTTTGCTTCGAATCCTTTACCAAAATGCTTTTCTAACATAACTTGAAAAACCATCAAAATAGACGTAATAATTAAATACCAAATGCTAGCAACTATAAGCAACGGAATCGGCTTATAAATACGATTTGCTACAGCATTTGTTGCAAACTGAAGTTCTAAGGTAAAAGGCACAGCTAAAACCAGAGACGTAGTTTTAAGCATACCGATAGTCTCATTGCCCAAAGGTGGAACGATAATACGCATAGCCTGAGGCAAAACAACCCTGCGCATAGTCAAAGACCTGCCCATGCCAAGAGCTTGAGCTGCCTCAACCTGACCAGCATCCACAGCTTCTAAACCAGCACGAACAATCTCCGACAAATACGCAGCCTCATTAAGGGACAATCCAATAACTGCAGCGTTTAAAGAAGTCATAACAACGTTGGAATCAATGGAGAAAAACTCAACGGATGTAAATGGAATGCCCATACTCAACTTAGGAACAAGTACAGCAAACATTCCCCAAAATACTAGCTGCGTATAAACTGGAGTACCCCTAAAGAACCAAATAAAGAACCAGCTTACGGCTCGAAGAACAGGGTTTACAGACTTACGCATCATTGCTAATCCTATAGCAAGAACGATTGCAATAATCATAGACAAGAATGTGAGTATTAGCGTCCAAGCAATGCCTGTAAGAACATTGTCGCTTATTAGATATATGCCTACAACATTCCACTCAAATCGCGGATTTGTAACTATAGAATAAAGCAGCGAGCACGCAATTATAGCTACGATTATGCCAGCTATGATTGGTCCAGGTTTTTTGACTGGTAGAATTCGATCACCATCAGAATTTTGCGAAAGCTTCTTACTCGCATTGTTAAACATATTTTCTCCATTAACATTTTAAATTGTCACATATGTGAATAATAACTAGCGGATTATTAACTAGTAATTAACGCACTTGCGATGTACAAATATATTAAATACAAATAAAGCGTGCGGTTTTCACTATACTAATAGCTACAAACGCACGCCAAATTTAAGATCAGACTTCTGGATTTACTTGTGCTTCCTTAATGGCAACGTTTTCAACACCCCACTTCTTTAGAATGTCGTTATAAACGCCATTCTTCATAAGCTTATCGATTGCAGCCTTAATGAGCTTTAGCATCTTAGCATCGCCCTTCTTAACGGCTGCACCCATTGGCTCCGCGTCGTTGCTGCTTTCTAGAATCTCTAGCTTTCCATTGTTCTTTATTGCAGCATAACCAGCTACAGGAGTGTCAGCATACATAACGTCTGCACGACCAGAAAGCAATGCTGTAGTGGCGTCGGTCTGCTCCTTAAAGCTCATGATTTCTAGTGGCTTATCGTTATTTGCCTTGCACTGCTTTTTAGCTTCTTCCATGATTGGCTCGCCAACAGTGCCTGTTTCTAATGTAACTTTTTTGCCGCAAAGATTCTTTGGATCTACTTTAGTTGGGTTTCCTTTACGAACTTCAAAAGATAAGCCAGCGTTTGCGTACGTTACAAAATCAACGGACTTCATACGTTCAGCGTTTACAGTAAAGCCCGAGATTCCAACGTTATATTTGCTTCCGATTGCTGGAATAATGGAATCAAACTGAGCATGCATAATCTTCGCTTTTAAGCCCATCAATTTTGCTAAAGCTTTAGAAAAGTCGATTTCGTAGCCGACTGGTGTTTTGCCATCTGCAGCGAAGAACTCTGCTGGAGCATAGCTAACGTTTACACCAACTGTTAATTCGCCAGTTTTTGCAACGCTTTCTGGAACAAGTTTTGCAATCTCATCGTCTTTTTGAACTTTGCTTACATCGTAGCTGCGTGCCACATCTGGGTCTGCTGCCTTAGAATCGGCTGGACCGCATGCGCATGTGCATCCAATCAATGCAAGAGTTGCAATTGCTGCAATAGGCTTAATTGACTTAAAAATCTTATTTGACTTAAGCATTTTCTTCTCCTGTCCAATATTTAAAGAATAAATAACTTATAATTTACAGTGATATGCATAACTATACACGATATCGCTACTAAATTGCGATTATTAAAATGCAAAAACTGAATATTCATAAATTGCCATACATGAATATGCTAAAAATCAGCAAAAAATAGCGAATTACAAAATCGAAAGCCGCATATTATTCACAAAAATGAATAATATACGGCGTGTCGTTTATAGACCTACTACAAAGTTGTACGATTACACCAAGCTGGGTAGAGATTCGAGATTTTTCGCACTGAATGAGATGAACCTCAGCATCTTTGATGGTGATTCATCGAATGAAGAAGAAAAATCGAGAATCTCAGTGATAAAAACCACGTAATTGTTCAAGCACGTAAGAGGGCTGGGTGATTCTTGGTCGAACAGTATAAGAGCAGCAGCCGATACCAAATAATCCAATGAGCCACCACTACAAACAAACTTCAACTCAAAAAAACAAAATCAAAGCCAAATCGGAACAACCGCAACACCAGAAAACACGTAAGAGGCGGAGCGTTGTGAGACAAGAAACACCCAGCCCTCGCGCAACAGTAAGCAAGAAATAAAAAACAGCAAATCACCTAGATTGCATATTCTTGTATCGCATAGCGCGCAATGCTTCGCGCTTATCTTGTTCTTCGCGCAACGCTTGACGCTTATCGTACTCTTTTTTGCCTCGCGCCAAAGCAATCTCAACTTTAGCGTAGCTGCCTTTAAAATAAATCCTCAAAGGCACAATGGTATAACCTTTAGCTTCAATCTGCCTAGAAAGCTTAGCAATTTGAATCGCATGAAGAAGCAACTTGCGCTTGCGCTTAGGAGCATGATTATTCCAAGTGCCATTTAAGTACTCTGGAATATTTGCGCCTTCTAGCCAAATCTCACCACGTCTATCAATATTCACAAACGCTTCAGCTAAAGAAGCTCTGCCTTCGCGCAAAGACTTAACCTCTGTGCCAGTAAGAGCAATACCTGCTTCATAGCAATCTTCAATCGCATAGTCGTGATTTGCTTTTTTATTTCTTGCAACAGTTAAAGTACCATCTGAACCAGGTTTTTTATCCAAATTACACCAGCCTAAATCGAATCATAAAAATTAATAGTGAACATACTCATAATTGCCAGCATTACGAATAGTCCTATAAGACGGGAACGTAGCAAATCCAACGCCACCTTCAGAAATCAGTACCGAACCGTCCGAATTAACGCGTTCAACAACAGCAACATGTCCATATGTAGGATCTGATCCAGCAGCTCCTCTAGCAAATACCATAACAGCACCAACATGCGGTGTGCGATTTACAAGATACCCAAGTCTACGCCCAGAATTCGCCCAATCAGCACCGTTGCCCATAAAGGATCCTACTGGAAGACCAAGCTGTGATCTGCGCAAATACGCCCAAAGTGTGCATTGGCGAGCTGGATAGGCAGAACCTCCAGCTGTGTTACCAGTATTATGACCATAGCAATTGCCAGAACCAGCAGGACAATTCCCAGGAACCGCGTAATTCATACCATTTGCAGCACCATTAGAAAGCGGCAGCGAAGGCAAAGAAGGAGTATTCCAACTGCCGCCGCCTCTAAGCTGTTGACGATTACCATTATTAGGATTCATGCGAGCTGCAGCCGTAGCAGCTAAAGCCCTAGCTTGAGCGTCAATTTGTGACTTCAAAGCAATTATTTCCGCAGCTTCGCGAGCATCTTGAGAAGTAAGACTATTCTTTTGACTCTCTAACTGCTTTCTTAGAATAGTTCCCTGATCTCTTAAAGACTGAAGAGAACGCTGCTTTTCACTGGCAGCCTTAGCCGCAGCCTGAGCACTCTGCGCCTCAGAATCAGCTTTTGCTTTTAATTTTTGAATCTCTGTTTCAATAGCAGCTAAGCGCTGACGTCTATTCATAGAATTACTCAAAGTAACAGCAGCATCATTTGCAGCATTTG